>DASWAI010000289.1:0-5981 GCA_036391215.1 Gemmatimonadales bacterium | reverse complement strand
CCGCTCGCATCGCCGCGATTCAGTTCTGCTTCGCCGTGGGGATCACGGCGGTGGTCGCGCGCGCCGCCCAGCTCCAGCTGGTGCAGGGCGCCCGCTGGGCCGGCGAGGCGGAGGCGCAGCGCACCGAGCGCGCCGTCCTGCCGGCGGCGCGGGGCACGCTGTACGACCGGAACGGCGTCGCGCTCGCGATCACCCAGGAGTTCTACCACGTCGGCGTGGCGCCGAACGAGCTGATCGACCGCCGCGCCGCCGTAGCACTTCTGTCCCGCCAACTCGGGCTGCCGGCCGGCCAGATCGACCGCGAGCTGGCCCGGAAAAAGTGGGCGTACTGGCACGGGCCGTTCACCGCCACCCAGGTACAGCCCCTGCGCGGGGCCAAGGGCATCCACCTCGACGGCGAGTTCCTCCGGTTCTACCCGGCCAGCGATCTCGCCCGCCCGATCATCGGCGGCCTGTCACCCGAGACGGGCGCCGGCGCGGCGGGGTTGGAGCTGGCGCTGGATTCGATGCTGGCCGGGCAGCCGGGCGAAGCGGTGCTGCTCAAGGACCGGGCGGGCCGGCGCTATGACTCACCCTCCCGGCTGATCCGCGAGCCGGTCGCCGGCCACGACATCTGGCTCACGTTGGACGCCGGCCTCCAGGAGATCGCGGAGCGCGGGCTGGCCGATGCGCTGAAAGAGATGAAGGCCGAGGGCGGCGACGTCGTCTTCCTCGACCCGGCGACGGGCGAGGTGCTCGCCGTGGCCTCGCGGCAAGCGGACGGGGTGGCCCGGCCGTCCATCTTCACCGACCCCTTCGAGCCGGGGTCGACCGCCAAGCTTTTCACCGCGGCGGCGCTGCTGGAATACCACCGGGTGGACAGCACGGACGCCGTGAGCGGGGAGAACGGGGTCTACCTGATGCCGGTCAACCAGCGGGGCAAGACCCGCCGGATCACCGACGCCGAAAAGCATCCCGGCATGCTGACGCTCGCCAAGGCGATCCAGGTCTCCAGCAACATCGCCATGTCGAAGTTCTCGCAGCGGCTGTCGCCGGAGGAGCAGTACGGGGTGCTGCGCGACTTCGGGTTCGGCAGCCCGACCGGGGTCGAGTTCCCCTCGGAGTCGCGCGGGCGGCTCGCGCGGCCGGACCAGTGGCAGCCGATGTACACCCGGGCCAGCGTGGCCATGGGCTACGAGTTCGGCGTGACGCCGATCCAGCTCGCGGCCGCCTACGGGGCCATCGCCAATGACGGTGTGCTGCTCGCGCCGACGCTGGTGCGCGAGATCCGCGGTCCGGACGGCCGCCCGGTCTACCGGCACCAGCCGGAGCCGGTGCGCCAGGCCACCAGCCCCGAGATCGCGGCGACGCTGCGGACCTTTCTGTCCGGCGTGGTCGGCGAGGGCGGCACGGGCGAGCGGGCCCAGCTCGCCAATTACGCGCTCCTTGGCAAGACCGGCACGGCGGTGCGCTTCGAGGGCGGCCGGTACGTGCACGGAGAGTACACCGCCTCTTTCGCGGCGCTGTTCCCGGCCGACCATCCCCAGCTGGTCGTGATCGTGAAGATCGACAATCCCAAGGGCAACTACTACGGCGGCCTCACGGCGGCGCCGCTCACCAAGAGCATGCTCCAGCAGGCGCTGGCGTCGCACCATGTAGCGATCGACCGGGCCCGCCTCGCGAGCACGGACACACTGGCGCCGGTGTCCGCCGCGAGCAGCGAGCCGGACTCCGGGGCGCCGCCGGTCGTCGTGCCGTGGCCGCCGCGCCCGCCCGACCAGCGGCCCGCGCCGCTGCCGGTCCCCGATGTCGAAGGGGTTTCCGTGCGCGAGGCCGCCCTGGCATTGCATCGAAGCGGCTTCAGGGTGGACCTCCGCGGCACCGGCCGGGTGGCGCGGACCACGCCGGGCCCGGGAGACGCCGCGGTTCCCGGGACCACCGTCACGGTGTGGACGGCGACGCCGTGGTGACCCCCGGCTGGGGGGCGCTGCTGGACGAGCTGAAGCGCACGGGCCTCTTCGTGTCGGCCACGGAGGGCGCTCCCGCGGTCACCGGCCTCACCAGCGACAGCCGGGCGGTGGCGCCGGGCGATATCTACGTCGCCGTGCGCGGCTCGCAGGTGGACGGCCATCGCTTCGTCGCGGACGCCGTCCGGCGCGGCGCTGCGGCGGTCGTGGCGGAGACGCCCGTCGCGGGTCTGGGCGTCCCCCAGGCCGTCGTGGGCGACGGGCGCCGGGCCGCGGTCGCGCTGGGGAGCGCGTGGTATGGCCATCCCGCCCGGCGGCTCCGGATCGTCGGCGTGACCGGCACCAACGGCAAGACAACGACGACCGCGCTCATCCGGCATCTGCTGAACGCGCGGGGAACGGCGGGGAGCATCGGCACGATCGGCGCGCTCGACGGGACCGGCGCGGCCATCCCCTCCACGGCGGGCTCCCTCACGACGCCCGGGCCGATCGACCTCCAGGCCACGCTCGCCGCCCTCGCCGCCCGCGGGGTGGCCGACGTCGTCATGGAGGCGTCCTCCCACAGCCTCGACCAGGGGCGGCTCGACGGGCTCACGCTGGCCGCGGGCGTGTTCACCAACGTCACCCGTGACCATCTCGACTACCACGGGACGATGGAGGCGTATCTCGCCGCCAAGCTCAAGCTGAGCGCCCTTCTCGGGCCCAGCGCCAGCGAGATCGTGAACCTGGACGACCCTGCGTGGCGGGCCCTCGCGCCCAGCGGGCGGCGGGTGACGTTCGGGCTCCACCCGGCGGCGGACGTCCGGGCCACAGAGGTCGTGCTCGATGCCCGGGGCAGCCGGTTCACGCTCACGGGTCGGTTCGGGACCATGCCGGCGTCGCTGCCCCTTCTGGGCGACTTCAATGTCGCCAATGCGCTGGCGGCGGCGGGCTGCGCACTCGCGCTGGGCCATCCTCTCGCCGAGGTCGTGGCACGACTGGCTGAAGCCCCGCAGGTTCCCGGCCGGATGGAAATGCTGACCGACCGGCCCTGCGTCGTGCTGCGGGACTATGCCCACACGCCCGACGCGCTCGAGCGGGCGCTCGCCGCGCTCCGGCCGCTCACCCGCGGCCGGCTGCTGGTCGTGTTCGGCTGCGGCGGAGACCGGGACCGGGGAAAGCGCCCGATGATGGGGCGGATCGCGGCGGACCGCGCCGACCTGGCCATCGTCACGTCGGACAATCCGCGCACCGAGAACCCGGATGCGATCATCGACGAGATCGAGCGGGGTATGGGCGGCGCCGCCCACCTCCGGATCACGGACCGCCTGGCCGCGATCCGCCGTGCGGTCGCGGAGGCCGCGCCGGACGATACGATCCTGCTGGCTGGCAAGGGGCACGAGACCTACCAGGTGGTGGGGACGGAGAACCAGCCGTTCGACGAGCGGGAGATCGTCCGGGACGCGGTGAGAGGTGAGAGGTGAGAGGTGAGAAGGGAGGAGGGGCGAGTGAAGCGGAGGCTGCCCCGCGGGGGATCGCGTGGGGGGAGGCCGAGGTTCGCTCGGCGCTCGGGCTCCCGGCGGTCGAGGGCCGCCCGGCGCTGGCGTTCACGGAGATCTCCACGGACACCCGCACGCTGCGCCCGGGTGCGCTGTTCGTGGCGCTCAAGGGCGAGCGGTTCGACGGGCACGAGCATCTGACCGCCGCGGCCGCGGCCGGCGCCACCGCGGCCGTCGTTCGGCACGGCACGGGCCCGGTCGCCGGTCTCGGGCTGCTCGCGGTGGCCGACCCGCTCGTGGCGTACGGCGAGCTGGCGCGCGCCCGGCGCCGCACGCTGCCGGGCCCGGTCGTCGGCGTGACCGGCACGAACGGGAAGACCAGCACCAAGGAAATGCTCGCCGCGGTGCTGCGCACCCGCTGGCGCACGCACGCCACGCGGGCCAACCTCAACAATCTCGTCGGCGTTCCCGCCACCATCCTGGAAGCGCCGGCGGACACCCAGGCGCTGGTCGTAGAGGCCGGCGCGAACCTGCCCGGCGAGATCGCACGCTACCGGGAGATCATCGAGCCGTCGGTCGCCGTCATCACCAACGCCGTGGCCGGCCACCTCGAGGGATTTGGCTCGCTCGCCGGCGTGCTGGCGGAAAAGCTCTCGCTGCTGCGCGGCGTCCGGCTGGCCGTGGTGGGCACCCGGCCGCCCGAGCTGGCCACCGGTGCCCGGCGGCTCGCCGGGCGGGTGGTCACTGCGGGCCTCGAGGGCGCCGACCGGACGCCGGCCGCGGTACGGCTCGACGATCTCGGCCGGGCCACGGTGGAGGTGGACGGCCGGCGCTTCCGGCTGCCGTACCCGGGCCGGCATCTGGCCGACAACGCGATGCTGGCCTGGACCGCGGGCCGCGAGCTGGGGCTCGAGCCCGGCGCAGTGGCGGCCGCGCTGGAGCGGTTCACGCTGCCTCCCGGACGGAGCGAGCTGCGCCAGGAGGGCGGGCTCACCATCCTGAACGACTGCTACAACGCCAACCCGGACTCGTTCCGGGCGGCGATCGCTACCGCCCAAGAGCTCCGGCGGGGGCGCCGGCTCGTGGTAGTGGCGGGGACCATGCGCGAGCTGGGCCCGGATTCGGCGCGGCTCCACGCGGACGTCGCCCGCGCGTTGGTGGAGCTGGAGCCGGACCTGCTGGCGGCGGTCGGGGAGTTCGTCCCGGCGCTCGCGCCCTATGCCGGTCGGCTGGGCGACCGGCTGGTCGCGGCTCCCGATGCCGTCGCGGCGGGGCCGCTCGTGGCGGAGCGGCTCCGCGGCGACGAGGTCGTCGTGCTCAAGGCATCCCGCGGCGTGGCCCTCGAACGTATACTTCCGCAACTTCTCACCCGCGCGCACTGATCCCGACGAGGCTCGATGTTCTATCACCTGCTCGCGCCCCTCGGCAAGCACTTTATCATTTTCAATCTGTTCAACTACATCTCGTTCCGGGCCGCGGGCGCGACGGTCACGGCGCTGCTGCTCGCATTCCTGGTCGGGCCGCCCATCATCGGCCGGCTCCGGGCCCGGAAGATCGGGCAGGTGATCCGGGGAGAAGGCCCGGCGAGCCACCAGAGCAAGCGGGGGACGCCCACCATGGGCGGCCTGATCATCCTGCTCGCCACCATCGTACCGACGTTGCTCTGGGCCCCGCTCACCAACCGGTTCGTCGTGGTCGCGATGATCTCGACGCTCTGGATGGGCTGCATCGGGTTCGTCGACGATTATCTCAAGATCGTGCAGGGCAAGTCGCGGGGGCTCGTGGCCAAGTACAAGCTGGTGGGCCAGTGCTCCTTCGGGCTGCTGCTCGGGCTCTACCTCTACTTCGCCCCGCTGGTACCGGCGGACACGATTCCCGCCACGGCGACCACGCTCCCGTTCTTCAAGTATCTGGTCGTGAACTTCGCCCCGTGGCTGTTCCTGGTCTTCGTGACGGTGGTGATCACCGGCACCAGCAACGCCGTGAATCTCACGGACGGGCTCGACGGCCTCGCGGCCGGACTCGCCGGCATCGCCGCGTTCGGGTTTGCGCTCTTCGCCTATCTGTACGGACGGGTGGACACGACCACCTACCTCAATCTCTTCTACCTCCCGGGCGCGGGAGAGCTCACGGTCTTCTGCGCCGCTCTCGTGGGCGCCACCGTCGGCTTCCTGTGGTTCAACGCCCATCCCGCACAGGTCTTCATGGGCGACACCGGCAGCCTCGCGATCGGGGGGGCGCTGGGCACCGTGGCCATCCTGCTCAAGGCGGAGTTCCTGCTGCTCCTGATCGGCGGGGTGTTCGTGGCGGAGGCGGTCTCGGTGCTGATCCAGACCGGGACCTACAAGTGGTACAAGCGCACCCGCGGGCGGGAGTACGCCGACGCGCACCGCGTCTTCCGGATGGCACCGCTCCATCATCACTTCGAGAAGCTGGGCTGGGCGGAGACGACCGTGGTGACCCGGTTCTACATCCTGGGCATCCTCTGCGCGCTGATGGCGCTCTCGACGCTCAAGGTGCGGTGATGATCGCGAAGTGGCGGGCGGGCGGGGGCGAG
>DASWAI010000288.1:0-6820 GCA_036391215.1 Gemmatimonadales bacterium | reverse complement strand
CAGGATCAGGGTGCGGGTGGCGGTGGCGGCGTGGAGCGTCGCTGGCAGCTCGAGCCGGGGTGGCTCGTCCGGCGGCGTGCCATTCTCGCGCGCGGCGGCCTCGGAGGCCGCCAGCGCTCGCGCCAGCCCCGGCGGAATGGGCGCGCCATCCGGCGCCGCCCGGAGCACGAGCTGCTCGACCGGCGAGTCGATCGCTTCACCGGTCGTGGTGGCGGCCTCGACGAGCACGAACCCCGCCGCGGGCACCCAAATCGGTCCGGCGGAGAGCCCGGAGAGGAGCGCGGGGGTCAGGGGAAGGCTCTCTCCCCGGAGCGTGATCACGCCGAAGCCCCGCTCGCCCAGCCGGCGGCGGGGATGGAGCAGGGCGGCGTAGTTCCAGGGCAGGGTGGCTGCGCGGGCCTGAGCGACGGCTGCGTCCAGCATGCCGCGCACGGCGTGCACGACCCCGTCGGGCCCAACGGAGCGGCGTTCAGTCATGGGCCGCCTCCCGCAAGTGTTCAGTCGGTGGCCTCAACGTCACGCCCGCTGCCCGGCTTGTCAACCAACGAGTGACGCCGCTACGGCTTCCGGGGTGTCGTATCGGACGGTGGCGTCGTGTCGGACGGTGCCGTCGTGTCGGACCGCGGCGCCGTGCTGTCCGGCCCGAGCGCGGGCTTGCCGGCCGGGATGGTCGGGTTGGCCCGCGGTGCCCGGTCGATCTCGCTCGCTTTCCGGCGGCTGCACGCCGCGACCACGGCCAGGCAGGCAAAAGCGGCAGCCACCGGGCGCGCTGTTCTCGTCATTCCATGGTCTCCAGCATCTCCTGGTGGATCGATTCCCGGCGCCGCCCGTGCGGCGCATCCGGTCCGGCCGGCATTGTGAGCCGGCTCACAGCGGCTCCCGCGACCTGCCCGTAAGCTCGCACGGCGCCAGCCGCGCCGCACGCGGAGCTGCAGAGACCGGTGGCTCGATGCGCCGCCGGTATCCCCCATCTGCCGCGCCGCCATTGTCTTGGAGCGCTGCCGAATCGTTGCATCGCGGGTCGGGTCGCGGGCATACGCGTTGCAGGCAAGGCGCCAGTCCATCCCCGGTTCATCACCGTCATCACCAGTCGAGCTTCCCCTCGGAGTCACTGCCATGGTCACGTTTCTCAAGAGTCTGCGCCGCCCGGAGGCCGATGACGCGACCACCGCCGCTCAGCGTGAGCGGTCGGTGGCTCGCGAATACGCCGCGCTCGAGGCGCTCGTCCTCCGGGCCGAAAAGGCCGCCGAGCAGCTCCGCGCCGTGGAAGCGATCTCCGAGACCGGGGCGGCGCTGGAGGCCATGCAGGAGCGGTTCGCCGCGGTCGAGGGTCGCCTGGCCGGCCTGGAGCAGCTCGGCGAGCGGTTCGCCGGGGTCGAGGAGCAGGCCGACCGCGCGACCAAGGCGCAGGCCCGCACCGAGGTGCAGCTGACCCACGCGGCGGAGGGGGTCGAGCGGCTCCAGAGCCAGCTCGGCGCCGTGGGCGACAAGGTCGAGACGGCCATACTGCTCCGGGGCGAGTTGGAGAAGTTCCTGAGTCTCGAGGGGCCGATGGCCGCGCTCCGGGGCGAGGCCGACACCCTCCGGACCCAGCTGGCCGACCTCGCCGATAACGTGGCCCGCATGCGGGGGCAGCACGACGACGCCCTCAGGGCCCACCGGCACACGCTCGCGCGCCTGGAAGGGTTCGACCAGGAGCACCAGGCCGCCTCCGGCAAGCTGGAGGAGCTGGAGCGCCGGGTCCAGGCAGCCGAGCGGTCGCTCGAGCCCGTGGGTCAGGCCGCGGAGTCGATTCCGGGCGTGCAGCACCAGCTGGCCGTGCTCAAGACGCTGGCCGAGCAGGTCGCGCACAAGACGGCGGCCCTCGAGCAGCAGCGCGAAGCGGTGGACCGGGCCGCCACCCAGGTCTCCCAGCTCACCCGGCTCGATCGCGAGCTCGACGTGTGGCTCCGCCGCCAGGAGGAGCAGATCCGCCGGTTCGCCGCCATCGAGGCCAAGGTCGCCGAGGTGCAGGCGCTCCAGACCAAGGTGCTCGCCCGGACCGAGGAGCTGCAGGCGTCGCAGCGGCAGGTAGATGAAGGGCAGCAGGCCGCCCGGCAGGCGCTCACCGATCTGCGGGAGCAGATGCGGAACAGCAGCGAGAGCTTCGAGCTGGAGAACCGCGGCCTCCACGCGGTGAGCGAGCGGGTGGCCGATCTCCGGACCGCCGTCAAGGACTGCGAGGCCCGGTTCGCCGTGCTCGATACGGCCAGCCAGGGCGCGGCCGCGGTCCAGGCCCAGGTGCGGGCGCTGGCCGAGCAGGCCGCCGACCTGTCGGCCGAGCTCACCCGCCTCTCCGAGGAGGCTCGGCGCATCGGCTCGATCCGCGAGGAGGCCGAGCGGCTCGACGCCGCGGCCCAGAGCGTGGCGGCCGGGATGCAGCGGATCCGGGAGCTCGAGCCCGAGGTAGGCGAGGTGTCGCGCCAGCTCGCCACGCTGAAGGGCACCCGCGAGCTGCTGGCCGACGGGCTGGAGCAGATGCGGCTCGCGTCCGGCGAGATGTCCCGGCTCCGGGAGAGCCACGGCGAGGTCCAGGCCTGGCTTGCCAATGCCGACGTGTGGACCCGCAAGGTGCAGGGTCAGGTGAAGGACCTGAGCGCGCTCGAGCCCGTGGTCGAACGCCTCCGCGGGGACGTGGACCAGGTGCAGGGCGCCATGGCCGGCATCGAGGCCCGGCGCGCGCTGGTGGACGAGGTGCACCAGCGGCTCGACGGGCTCGGGAACGCGGCGGAGGTACTGGTCGAGCGGACCGAGGCGCTTCAGGCCCGGATGGACAACGCGGAGAACCGCTTCGCCCGGCTCGCGCGCCAGGCGGACGATGCCCAGAAGGTCGCCGACACCATGGTGGCCGTCACGACCGCTGTCGGCGACGCCGAATCGCGGATCGGCCTGGTGGGCGAGTCGGCGCGGGCCCTCGAGGCCCGGAGCGGCCAGCTGGAGGAGATGGAGGAGCGGATCCGCCTGCTGGGTCAGGAGTTGGAGCAGCGGCAGGGCGCGCTCGACCGCGCGACCGAGCACCTGGCCCGCGCCTCCAGCGTGCGCCAGGAGGCGGCCGAAGCCGCGCACCGGCTGGAGGAGCTGTCGCGCGGCATCGCGGCGGGACTCGAGACCGCCGAGCACCGAAGCGGGGCCCTCGACCGTCTGGCGGGCGAGCTGGAGTCACGGGCCACGGCGCTCAAGCCCATCGACCGGCAGCTCACCCGCTTCGAGGCGCTCCTCGCGAGCTGGGAATCGGCCCAGGCCGAGGCGGCCCGGGCACTGGAGCAGACGCTTGCGCGCCAGGGCGCGGTGGAGGCGCTCGAGGCACAAGTGAAGCACATCTTCGAGCTGGCCGACCGGGCCGTGCAGGACATGCAGGCCATCGGCGCCGCCCGGCGCGAGGTCGAGGACACGCGGGCCCTGCTGGAGCAGACGCAGAGCCAGTTCCGGGCGTCGGAGGAGGCGCTGCAGGGCTTCGAGGCACGCCGGCGCCAGCTCGAGCGCACGGAGCAGCGCCTGGCCAGGGCGGAGGCGCTCGCCATCGACGTGCGGGCCACGGTCGAGACGCTGCAGGCCCAGCGGGCGGTGGTGGACCACGTGATCGAGCGGGCCGGCGCCCTGGGCTTCCAGATGAAGCAGGCGGAGGCGCTCATCGACGCGCTCCGCCGGGAGCGTACGCTCGCGGCGGACGTCAAGGCTGCGGTGGCGGCGGTGCGGGAGGAAGACGAGGGATCGGAGGGCGGCGCCACGGCCTGAGCGCCGCCCGCCCCCGTCACATGCGGGCGGGGGCGGTGGCTCCGACGCTGAGCTGCGTGAGCGGCATCTCCTCCTCGACGCTCCGCAGGTAGGCCACCGGGTCGTGCATGTCGCCGCCCGGGGGCAGGAAGTCGTACATCTCGCCCAGGTCGTTGCGCAGCCGGTCGGCGTAGAACGCCGGCAGCCGGTCGGTCTCGCCGTGCAGGAAGGCCCACACGTCCCGGTCGGTGTCCAGCAACCGCCGGATGGTCGTGTGATACTCGATGCGTCCCCAGCCCTCGGACGACACGGCGCGGACCACGTTCATCCACCGCGGAATGGCTGCGTTGGTGGCCACGAACCGGCGCCAGATCGCCCGCCCCGAGAACGAGTAGCGGCTCAGGTCCACCAGCCGGTCGTAGAACTCGACCCAGCCGTAGTTGGCGGGCCGGACGTTCATCGCGTGGTTGTTGTTCAGGAAATGGAACGGGAACGGCAGGATCCGCCCCGCCCGCTGGTATTCGAGGTTGAGCGGCGCCGCGCGGCCGAAGGCCGAGAGCAGCGAGTAGGCCGGGAACGCCCCGGGCGTGAGGTCGAGGAAGCGCTTGGTGAGCTCGAACGGCTCCGGTCCCTCATCGCAATCGAGCCCGAGAACGAAGTTGGTCTGCACGTAGGGGACGTAGCGCAGCAGCATGTTCACGTGCTCCGACACCTGCTGCACCTTGTCCATTCCCGTCCGCCGGGTCTTCGACTTGTTGCCCAGGCTGTACCAGGACTCGATGCCGGGCAACAGCGCCTGGAACCCGTTGCGCTGGAGCCGCTGGAGGTGCGCCTCCGAGAGGAGCGACAGGCTGCTCTCCGCGATGTGCCGCATCCGGCCCGGCGGGACCGCGCTCTCGATGGCGTTCATGTAATCGTCGAAGCGGACCCCGAAGTTGGGGTCGTGCCAGGCGACGATCGGGTTCTTCATCTTGGTGAGGACGAACGCGAGGTCGTGGCCCAGCGCCTCGAAGCCGAGCGGCTGGTAGTCCACCGTGGAGTCGATGCAGAAGCTGCAGGTGTACGGGCAGCCCAGGCTCCCGATCATCGGGACGATCTTGATGGTGGGCGCCTTGGCCAGCGTGGCCGCGATGAACTTCCACCGGGCCTCGACGCTCGGCAGCTCGGCCGGCTGCTGCTTGGCGGCGATCGCCCGGCCCAGCGGCCGGTGCTGCGCGTGCTCGCGCAACACCTCGTCCACGACCTCCCGGTCGGTGAAGCCGAGCACGTAGTCGAAGAAGCGCCGCGAGTCCTCGGGATAGCAGCGCGCGTGCGGGCCGCCCAGCACGGTGACGGCGCCGCGCTGGCGGAACCGGTGGCTGATCGCGTAGGCCAGATGGGCGGCTTCGGTGAACGCGCCGATGAACAGGACGTCGAGGTCGGCGGGAAGCTCCTCGACGAGGTTCTCCCGGCCGGTATAGCACACGTAATGGACGCGGTGACCGGCCTCCTCGCACCAGACGCCCAGGACCTGCGGCATGATGCTGGCCAGGTTGGCGTTCATCACCCGGCCGTAGAGGCTGTTCTTGCCGGATCGGGCGACCAGGTCCAGGATGCCGACGTTGAGCCGGCGCCTTGCCGTCGCGCGAGTCTTAGCCGAGCCTGGGACCACGAGGCACCTGCCTGCACGAGGGGCGCACTCGAATCGCTGGGTCCCGGAAGTGGGGCGGAGTAATTGGAGTGGGGGCGCTGGTGGTGGTCAAGCGCGCAAACAAATGCTATACTGCAGCGCTACATACCGCAAGGTTATACCGTGTAGCCGAGCGGTCCATCCGAAAGGTCTCATGGTTCGCCTCATGGTGCATCAGCTCATGGCGCGGCGCGGAATCTCCGCCTACGCACTCAGCCGAGGAGCGAAGCTGAGCTACCCCAGCGCCTACCGGCTCTCGCGGCCGGGCGGGCGCTTCGGCCGGCTCCACGCCGACACGCTGGAGCGCCTCTGCACCTTCTTCAATGTGCAACCGGGACAGCTGCTCAAATGGGTGCCGCCGCCGCGGCGGCGCTGAGCGGCTGGAGCTCGGGCTGGGCAGCCGAAAGGGACCGGCGGTGCGTCGGCCCCTCGCCTAAGTCTATCCGAACCCCCCGCTAATAGCGAATCCGGCGCCTACGGTGCCGCGAGCAGTTGTTTGAACCGCGGATTGCCTCCGAGCGGCGCCCAGAACGGGCTCACCCGGAGCGCGGCCCGCGTCACGAACGGATAGGTGGCATCCGCCAGGACGACGCCCAGAGAGTCGACGGCTGCATCGGGACGGCCCAGGATCAGCAACATCTGGGCCCAGTCGGCGGCGCCGTCGGTCCGGAGCCACAGCGTGTCGGCATGGGCGCGCCGCAGCGCCTGGTACCGCGCGTGCTCCCGCACCGCATCCGCCAGCCGGCCCAGCCCCGCGTAGCTGTAGCTCAGGTCGTAGTGGAAGGACGCCTGGTCGGGCCGGGCGCGCACCAGCCGCTCGGTGACCACCCGCGCCGAGTCCGAGTACAGCCGGTTGCGGGCCGCGTCGCCGTGCATGTACGCCCGCGCGGCCCGGGCCGAGTAGTAGTTGACGGAGTCGCCCGGAGAGAAGCCGGCGAGGGAGAGCTGGTCGAGGACGTGCTCGTAGTCCGCGGCCAGCGGTCCGGTCCAGTCGAAGCAGGCGACGCACATCTTCTTCACGAATTCCACTCGCCCGATCCGGGTCTCGGCCTGCTGCATCACGGCCCGCGCGCTCGCCACGTCCCCCCGCCACGACAGCAGCGTCCGCGCCTTGTCGAAGTAGGCGTGGTACTGGTCCGGCGCCAGGGTGATCGCGTGGTCGTAGGCGGCGACCGCCTCCGGATAGCGCTTGGAGAATTCGTAGGCCCGGCCCAGGCCCAGCGCGCGCTCCGGCGAGCGCGGGTCGAGCGCATTCGCCCGCTCCATGTTCGCCAGGGCGGAGTCCGCCTTTCCGCGCCAGAACTGATTGACGGCGATGGACCCCAGCAGCTCGGCGTTGTTGGGCTGGGTCTTGAGCGCGGTGGCGTACTGCGCCATCGCCCCGGCCTGGTCGTCGTT
>DASWAI010000287.1:0-3797 GCA_036391215.1 Gemmatimonadales bacterium | reverse complement strand
GCGAAGCCGTCGTCCGCGCGACCCGTCCGGACCAGGAGCCGGGCGGATGGGTGCAGCGCCGCCGTGTCGGCCGGGTGCGCGGCGATCCAGCGGTCGAGGAGCGCAGCCGCGTCGCGGTCCCGGCCCGCCCGGGTGAGCAGATAGACGCTGTCGCTGAGCGCCTGCTCCGGCGCGGGGTGCCACGGCCGGGCGGGCGCTGCAGGGGCCGGAGCGGGGCCAGGGGGAGCGGGCCGGGCCGCAGCCGGGACGGCAGGGGGCGCAACCGGGCGCGGTGCCGGAGCGGGCGCCGGGGCCGCGGGTGCGGGCGCTGGAGAGGGGCCCGGCGGCGGAGTCCCGATCGCCACCGGCTCCGTGCCGCCGGAGTCGACCCTGAGCCTGAGGATCACGAATGCCGCCGCCGTCCCCAGGGCGGCGAGCGTGAGCCCCAGGACCAGCGCGTACCGGATTCCCTTCATGAGCCCGGCGGCGCGCTCACGAAGCTGCGGATCCGGTCCTCCTCCGCGGGGTAGCCGAACGTCTCGACGGTGATGTCGTCGCCCGCGACCCGGCGCCATTCGTCATGGAGCCGCCCGAGGAAAGCCTTCAGGTCCTTGGGCCGCGCGCCGTCGAGATACAGGAGCACGCTGTGGCCTTCGAAGCCGATCAGGTCGCCGCTCTCGGTCCGGCTGATCCGGAGCGCGAGGTCGGCCAGGGCCATCACGTCGCCGTTGGCCGGCTCGGCTCGCACGACGGTGAAGAAGGGAGCGCGCTCGCGCGCGAGGTGCAGGCCCACGGCGTTGCGGAACCCCGCGCCGTCGAGCAGGAGGTAGGACTCGCCGTCGGGCGACGGCTGGAGCACGAGCGGCGCCTCCGCCTCCTCCGCGGGGACGTTCTCGGACCGGCCGCGCTGGGCGATGCTGTTCACCCGGGCGATGAACTCTTCGGGCGGAATGTTGGTGGAGAGAAAGTCATCGGCGCCGGCGCGGAGCGCGCGGGTCCGGTCGCTGGACCGGAGCACGTAGGGGGTGACGAGCACGATCGGGATCGCGTTCTCGGCCCGCCGGAGCTCACGCACGAGCTGGAGCCCGTCCTGGATCACGTCGCGCCGCACGTTGAGGAGCAGCGCGCCCGCCCCGGCGCGGGCCAGGTCGGAGAACGCGCTCGCGACACCGGTGCGGACGGTCACGGCGTGGTCCCGCTCCAGGTTGCGGAGCAGCTCGCCGGGGAAGGGGTCGGCCAGGTTCACCACCAGCAGCTGTCGCTGTACCTCCGCCGCCCGCTCGTCTCCCGGCTCGTGCACCGGTACGAAACCGGCGCCGGCCTGGATCCGGAACTTCATGGTGGCGAGCGATCGGGCCTCGTAACGGAGCTTCCGCACCTCGAGCACGCCGTACCGGCGTCCCTCGTTTTGGCTCGCGAGATGGAAGACGCCGGCGGCGCGCTGCATGACCGGCTCGAGCCGCTTGTCGTACAGCCCGGCCAGGTCGCCGGGGTAGGTGAGGAAGGACGTTGCACCGATCTCGTCGAGCAGCTGGATCAGGCCGAACATGCTGGCCGAGCCGGAACTCCCTCCCCCCTCGAGAAACGGGACGATGGAGTCGATTGCGAGCCGGACCGGCTTCCGCGGGCCGAGCAGCCGCTTGAGCTCGGCGAACACGGCGTCCATGCTCGGCGCGCGGCTGAACAGCCGGATGAAGTTCAGCTGGTAGCGAATCAGGACCAGCCGCTCGTCCACGAGGGCCCGGTGGAGGTCGATGCCCAGAAACGCGGCGGACGAGAGGACGTCGCTCGGGTCGTCGTGGGTGAGCAGGGCCGCAGGCTCGCCCCGCTCCAGGGCGACGTCCAGGAACTCGAGGCAGGAGACGCTCTTGCCCGTGCCGGGATTGCCGCTCACGACGTACGGGCGGCCGGGGAGGAGGCCGCCGACCTGCTCATCCAGCGGCGCGATCCCGCTTTGAATCAGCATGGCGCGGTGCGATGGGGTGAGGGGATGGCTCCAAAGATACCATCGGCCCGGCGCCGCCGCCGCCGTCGGGGCGTGGCCGGTAGACTCAGGCCGGCGCGCGATTCTGCTCGAGGATCCGCGCGACCTCCGCGAGCGTCGGCTCGATCTCGATGGGGCGGTTGGCGCCCGGCGGCGGCGGATCCATGTCCCGATGGTACTGGAGCAGCGCTCCCGGGTCCTTGAGGATGTGGCCGGTGAGCACGGCGACCACGCGGTCCGAGGGGCGGATGGTGCCGGCCGCCACGAGACGCTTGACGCCGGCCACGCTCGCGGCGCTCGCCGGCTCGCAGCCCACGCCCGAGGCATCCACCGCCGCCTTGGCCGCGAGGATCTCCTCGTCGCTGACGGCCAGCACCACCCCGTCGGTCTCGCGGATCGCCTTGACGGCGCGGTCCCAGGACGCCGGATCGCCGATCCGGATCGCGGTCGCCACCGTCTCCGCCTTCACCCGGTGGCGGTGCGCGAACCCCTCGGCGAAGCTCCGGGCGAACGGTGCGGCGCCCGCGGCCTGTACCGCCGCCAGCCGGGGCAGCCGGTCGATCAAGCCCCATGTCCGCGCCTCGACCAGCGCCTTCCCGAAGGCCGCGGTGTTGCCGAGGTTGCCCGCCGGCAGCACGATCCACTCGGGCGGGTCCCAGCCGAGCTGCTCGAGCGTTTCGAGGACGATGGTCTTCTGGCCCTCGATCCGGAACGGGTTGATCGAGTTCAGGAGGTAGACGCCGAGGCGCTCGCTCGCCTCCTCGACCAGCCGGAGGCAGTCGTCGAAGTCGCCCCGCACCAGCAGGGTCTTCGCCCCGTAGGCGAGCGACTGGGCCAGCTTGCCCAGCGCCACGTTGCCCGCGGGTACCAGCACCAGCGCGGGAATGCCCGCCAGCGACGCGTAGGCCGCGAGCGAGGCCGAGGTGTTGCCGGTAGAGGCGCAGGCCACGGCCCGGGCGCCGATGCGCCGGGCCTGGGTCACGCCGACGGTCATGCCCCGGTCCTTGAACGAGCCGGTCGGGTTGTGGCCTTCGTGCTTGAGGAGCAGGCCGTCCATGCCGGTCCACCGGTCCAGCACGGAGCGCTGGAGCAGCGGGGTGTTTCCCTCGGGATGGGAGACGACCTCCATCGCCGAGGGCAGGACGATGTCCTTGTAGCGCCAGACGCCCGAGGCGGAGCCGCCCGCGGGCGCGCCCCGCCGCTCCGTGAAGCGGCGCAGCAGCTCCTCCCGCGGCATCCGGGGCACGCGGTGCTCGATTTCGAGGAGCCCGCCACAGCGGGCGCAGCGCGGGTGCGGGTCGGTCTCCACCGCCTCGTTGCCGCAGCTGAGGCAGACCTGCCAGGTCTCCGGGCGCTCGATCCCGAACTTCACGCGATCACCCGCGCGCCCTGCCGGTCCACACCCGCCACCCGCACCGTGGCCGTGATGCCCAGGCCGGCATACGCCGCCTGCATCGCCGCGCCGGCCGCCCGGGCGCTGGCGTCGCCCCGGGCCAGCGCGAACGCCGTGGGCCCGCTGCCGGAGATGGACGCGCCCAGCGCCCCCGCGGCCAGCGCAGCGGCCTTGGCCTCGGCGAAGCCCGGCAGCAACGGCGCCCGGGCCGGCTCGGCGATCCGGTCGTCGAGCGCCCGGCCGAGCAGGGCGTAGTCGCCCGCGGCAAGCGCGGCGACCATGGCCGCGACCTGCGCGGCCTGATGCAGCGCGGTCGCGAGCGACACCTCCTGCGGCAGCACCGCCCGCGAGTCCCGGGTGCGCAGCCGCTGGTCGGGATGGACCAGGACGACCCGCAGATCCGGCGGGACGGGCAGCGGCACGACGTCGGGCGGGTCCGTC
>DASWAI010000286.1:0-8924 GCA_036391215.1 Gemmatimonadales bacterium | reverse complement strand
GGCGGCGGCCGTCGAGCCGGTGTCGCCGGGAATCGGGGCGGTCGTCGCGAGACCCGTGCGCCTCACCTGGCATGCGGTGGCGGGGGTGCGGGAGTACCGGGTGGAGGTACTTGCCACCGACGGCAGGCCGCTCTGGAGCGCGGCAACCCGCGATACGTCCGCGGCCGTTCCCCAGTCGGTGGTGGCCGGGAGCGGAACCTACGGCTGGTGGGTTACCGGCCGGCTCGCCGACGGCGCGGCCATCAGCTCGGCGGTCACCGCGTTCAGCGTGCGCTGAGCGGCCGCGCCGCGGGCCCGGCGCCCGGCGTCAGCATGCCGTTGCCCACGATCTCGAAGCCCGCCCAGCTGCGGGGGCCGGCGGGCTCAGCGATCCGCTCGAGCTGCGCGCTTCGCAGCGCGTCTGCGGTCGTCTGGCCTCGGCCGAGCGCGCGGTAGAACGACGCCACGAAGTCCGCGGCCGACGCATCTCCGATCGGCCAGAGCGTGCCCATCACCGCACGTGCGCCCGCCTCGAGCAACGGGGCGGTCAGTCCGCGGATGCCCTCCCCTCCGACGATCACGCCGAGCGCCGTTCCGCAGCCCGAGAGCACGACGAGATCCGCGTCGAGCTTGAGCTGTGCCAGGTCACCGGAAGTGACGAAGCCGTCCTCCCCGCCGCCCGGCGCCAGCGCGATCGCCGAGCGGCCCAGGGCGGCTTCGTCCACGAGGGCGTGGGTCGCGAGATGGATGATCGAGAATCCGTCCAGCCCGAGCCGTCTGAGGGCGGCCTCGCTGGCGGCCCGTCCGAGTCGCACGTCGGAGCCGGGGAACAGACTCCCCGCGGCGCGGGCCTCGGCAGCCGATGCAGGGAGCGGGGGGAGCCCCCCGCGCTGAGCGAAGGCGGCGAAGTGCGCGCGGGTGGCCGGTGGCAGCGCGGGGTCGTCCCGAGGGAAGGCCGGATCGCCGAACGCCAGCACGCGCCGAGGGCCGGCACGGGCCGGGCGACGCCAGAGGTCCGCCGCGACGGCCGCGGAGGGCGCCTGGGCCAGCGCGTACCGCTCCACGACGTAGCGACCGTGGAGGCGGAGGGCGGGAAACGGCACCCGGTGGAGCGCGTCGTCCGGCACCAGCACCAGCCGGGCCACGCCGGGGCCCAGCACCGCGGCGGCCGGGCTCAGGAGGATGCTGCCCAGACGGTCGCCGAGCGCGGAATCCGGGGCCGATCCCTGGATGGCGGCGATGAAGCGCTCGACGGAAGGAAGCAGGCTGTCCAGCGGGGGGAGCGTGAGCGCGCGGATTCCGATCCGCGTGATTACGAACAGGGTGGTGGGCTCGGCGCCCCGCCCGGTGGCGTACTCGAGTAGCGCCGTGCCGCTGTCCGGCAGGGCAGCCTGGAGATCCGCCACATCGAAGGCGACGGAAGAGGGGACGGGGGGCGGCATCGAGGCCGGTGCGGCCGCGCGGGCCGCCGTGGCCCGGATCAGCTGGTCCCGGAGATCGCGGGCCCGCTCTCGTTCCACGAGTGCGAGGGCCTGGGCCACTCGCCCCCGCGCCGCGACGGCGTTGATGATGGTCGCGCTGCCCAGGTCCGGGCCGCCGAATTCATCCAGCACCTGGAAGGCGAGAACGCGCAGCGTGCTGTCGCTCAGACCGGCCCGCCAGCGATCGAGCCGCTCCTCGGCCCGGCCGAGGAGGACTTCGGCGCGGGCCGTGTCGCCTTGGGCGAGGACTGTCTCGGCCAGCCGAACACCAGCCAGGTAGGGAGCGATCTGCGCCGCCGTATCGTGCGCCGCCTCGAGCGCGTCGCTCAGGAGCGTACGGGCCTGCGCCAGGTCTCCCCGCCGGAGCGCGAGGACGCCGCGTTCGTAGGGTTGGGCGACGGCAGCGGCCGGACGGCTCGCGCGCCCCAGCGCGGCGCGGGCCCGGTCCAGCAGGCGCTCCGCCTCCGGCCACGCCCCCTCACGCATCGCCAGCGAGGCCAGCCGGGTCGCCATCTCGGCCTCGAGGCCCGCGTCCCCCTCCGCCGTCGCCCGCCCGGCCAGCTCGTCGTACACGCTGCGGGCTCGTGCCGTATCTCCCGCCAGGTCGGCCAGCTGTCCGTCGAAGCCGAGCGCGTTGGTCACGCCCCACTCGTCGCCGATGGCGCGCATCTCCCCCAGCGCGCGGTCGGTCTGAGCCCGGGCCGACGCCGGATCGGAGAAGACGATCGAGACGCGGGCGAGGTCCAGGAGCGACCAGGCCAGGGCGGAGCGATTGCCCGAGGCCTCGGCCTCGAGGATCGCTTGGCCGAGGAGCCGCTGGGCCTCGTCGAACCGGTCCCGGGAGAGGGCGACATAGCCGGCCCACTGGAGCGCCGACGCGAGCCCGGCCCGATCCCGGAGCCGGCGGAGGCGGCCGGCCACGTCCGCGAGCGCGCGCGCGGCCGCCGGTAACTGGCCGGACTGCGCCAGGCTGTTGGCGACCCCGTTCAGGCAGTTCGCCTCGAGTCGGGGGTCGCCGGCGCGGCGTGCCAGCGCCGCTCCTGCGCGCCCCTCCGCCGCGGCGCGGGGCCCCGACGTGCGCACCAGCGCCGCCGCGCGGCCGCAGGCGAGAGCGGCCCGGAGGTCGAGATCGCGCCGGCCGACCAGGGCTGCGGCGGTGTCGAGCACCGCACGGGCGCGCGCGGGGTCTCCCGAGCGGAGTCTGAGCCACCCCAGCCCGATGAGCGCCAGCGCCTCGGCAGCGCTGTCCCGGCCGGCCCGCGCGAGTTGCCGTGCCCGGTCGAAGTCGGCGGCCGCCTCGGCATACCGCCCGGTCGTAAAGCGCCCCTGCGCGAGCCCCAGCGCCGCAAAGGCCGGGAAACGTCCCGCCCGCTCGCGGGGCATCGCCTCCACGCGGGCGTACCGCGCGTCGGCGTCGGCGTAGTCGTAAGAGAGGCGATCGAGCGTGGCGAGGCCGAACTGCGCGGCGGCGGCGAGCGAGTCGCGCTGGACCCGCGCGAGCCAGCTCCGGCGAACGGCGGCTTCCGTCCCCCGCTCGACCGCACGGGCCGCCTCGCGGACCAGCGCCCGCGGATCCGCCCGCCCCTGGGGGGCGGCAACGTGCAGCAGAGCGAGGAAGGCGACGCGCATCGGGTCCAAGTTGCGGCGGGCCGGCGGGTCCGGCAATCCGCGCGACGGTGAGAAGAAATCGCAGGTCGCCTCGTTACTCCTCGTAGGACCTGCCGGGGGATCGCCTGTTCGACCGAGTATCGCGGATTCGGCTCATCCTGTCGTCCCAGCTGAGCCGGAATCCGAATACGGACTTCCCGGGGCGGTCCGCGCCACACCCGACTCCGCGCCCTTCACCGGGAGACTTCGATGACGCCCCACCCTCGTCTCGTGCTGACGCTGCTCACGCTGGGACTGGCGATATCCACCGCCTCCGCGCAGACCCCCGCGTCGAAGAGTAGGAAGAAGCCCAAGACGCCCCCTGTCGCGCCCGCCGTCGCCGATTCTCAGCCGGCCCCCGAGGCGGCCGCGGCCCCGGCGCCGGTCGAGACGGCCGCCGCTCCGGCGGCCACCGCCGCCCAACCGCCGGACAGCGCGGCCGCCGCGCCGGACCAGAAGAAGAAGCATCATGGCCTCTTCGGGAAGGTGAAGGACGTGGCCGGCAACAAGGTCGTCCAGAGCGTGGCCAAGACGGCGGCCTGCACGATGGTGCCCGGCGGGGCCGGGGCAGCGGGAGCCGCGGCCGGAGCGGGCTGCTACGGCCCCATGGGGATGGGGAACGCCGCTGCGCAGGCGGCACAGCAGCAGGCAATGGCGCAGCAGCAGCAGGCGATGATGGCCCAGCAGCAGCAGCAGATGAAGATGATGCAGCAGCAGGCGGCGATGGCGGGCGTCCCCATCATGGACGACAAGGAGTCGGCCGCGTGCCTCGGCGTCTCGGTGGAGGAGTATCACCTCATCGTGGATCCGCCACCGTATCCCGAATCGAAAGCGCACATGAAAGCCCGCGCCGACGCCGGGAAGAAGCTGGACCGGTCGAAGCAGGCCGCCTGCAGCATGCAGGCGGGGAATCAGATGATGGGGCAGGTGCAGAACACGATGGGGGCCACCGAACAGAAGATCGCCGAGTCCCGGGCGGCGGGGATCACCGAGGCCCCGGGCGCAACGATCGAGTTGGCGAGCGACCCCGCGTCCGAGCTCCGGAAGGGCAAGACCGCGGTTCGGCGCGTCGATTGGGTGGCGGGAAGCGGCGATATCTCGGCAGGCGGCCAGGCGTCCTTCCAGGAAGCGATGGCGACGCTCGCCGCGGCCCTGCGCGAGACGGGCGGCCAGTACCGGATCGATCTGTACATGGACCCGCGCTATGATGAGACCGCGGTCTCGATGTTCGGGCCAACACGCCTGGCGTTGGTCGAGGGAGCGCTGACGAGCGCGGGCGTTTCCCCGGCGGTGGTGGTCATGGGCAAGGCCAAGCGCGACAAAGACCCTCGCCTGGAGATCGTGAAAGGGAAGTGAGCCGACGCTCGGGCCGGCCTTGCCGGCCGGAGCGGCGCGGCGGAGCGCCCCGGCAGCTTGCCGGGGCGCTTCTTGCTTATGGCCGGGCCTCCCCCGGGCTCGGCTTCGCGATATAATTCTGGCCCGAGTTTCGCACCTGCCCGTGCGGCGGCTGTGGAATCCCGTTCGACGCGTCTCGGCGAGGACAGGCAATGATCCGTTCCGCTTCATTCGTGGGCGTGCTGGCGATGGCGCTCGTCGCCCGGGGCGCGGCGCAGACGTCGCCGCCCAGCGCCCTGGGCCTCCTGGGCACGTGGCAGTTCGATCTCAAACAGGGGGAGAAGAGCGGGCCGCGCACGGTCATCGTGCGCGCCGACTCGAGCGCGAGCTACGGGAAGGAAACGGTGCGCTGGCGGCTCAAGCCCGACAGCCTGCTGCTCGCGCTGGGCGGCGAGTGGGTGAGCTACAAGCTCGATCTCAAGGGCAAGCGGCTGGTGCTGTCCGGCGGCGATCTCAACGAGCCGATCACCTTCAATCTGGTCGGCCCCCCCACCCCCCGGCCGGACTCGGTGCCGGTTCCTCCGGACCCCGATCAGACGCCTTCATAGCCACTCAGAGGGCGAGGGGCAGCTCGAGCGCGTCGGGCCGCACCTCGATGGCGGGCAACGGGACGTCCTGCTCGGCGACATAGAGCACGCCGCGGAATCCCGCGCGCCGGAGCGCCGGCTCGACCGCCGCCCGGGCCCCGGCCGCGCTGTTGCACCGCTGGCTCAGGTGGGCGAGCACGACCACGGCGAGTCCGGAGTGATGCAGCTCCGCCAGCAGCTCGGCCGCGGCGCGGTTGGAGAGATGCCCTCCCGATCCCGCGATGCGCTGCTGCACCACCGGTGGATAGCCGCTGGTGCGGAGCAGCACGTCGTCGTGGTTGGCCTCGAGCACGATCGCGCTGAGCCCGCGGAGCAGGTAGCGGGTGGCCGTGGTCGGCCGGCCCAGGTCGTAAGCCACGCCCACGCGGGCCCCGTCCGCCGTGTGCACCGCGAGCGCAAGGGGCTCGGCAGCGTCGTGGCTGGTCGGGCACGCCCGCACGGTGAACGGACCCAGCGCCACCTCCGCGGTCAGGCCGAGGGGGAGGTGCGTGGCCCGCCGGGCGTCGGCGCGCAGGCGGTCGCGGGTGCCGGGGGCCGTCAGGATCGGCACGCCGAGCCGGCGCGCGAGTCGCGGGGCCCCGCGCGCGTGGTCGCCGTGCTCGTGCGTGAGCGCGATGCCGATCACCTCGTCGAGCGAAACGCCTGCGGCGTCGGCCCGGCGCTCGATCTCGCGGGCGCTGAACCCCGCGTCGATGAGCAGCACCGCGCCGTCGCACGCAAGGGCGAAGCAATTGCCCCGGGAGCCCGATCCCAGCGCGACGAGCCGGGTCACGGTCGCGCGCTCCGCCGGTAGGTGCGGCGCAGCGACTCGCGCCGGCCCTCGGTCCAGGCGACGTCCCGCCGCGTGAGCACCCGCTCGGCGATCCGAAGGAAGCCCTCCTCCGTCATCCGGTCGGCGCCCGAGCCCCAGGCGAACGGAGGCACGTACTTGGGCACAGTCCCGCCGAACAGGTTGGCGCCCACCGACACGACCGTCCCCGTCGGCAGCATCGTGCCGATGGCGGTCTTCGCGTGATCGCCGAACAGCGTGCCGACGTTGAGCCGGCCGGTCTCGATCCGCTCGCCCGCCACGTCGAGCCGCACCCGCCCGTATGTGTTCTTCAGGTTGGACGTGGTGGTTCCCGCTCCCAGGTTCACCCAGTGCCCGACCACGCTGTTTCCCACGAAGCCGTCGTGCGCCTTGTTCCCGTAGCCCAGGAACACGCTGGCCGCGATCTCCCCGCGGACCCGGCACTGGGGGCCGAACACCGAGGCTCGCACGTAGCCTCCCAGGATCCGGGTGCCGGCGCCCACGAAAGTCGGCCCCTCGAGCCGCGTGCCGCTCCGGACCTCGGCGCCGGCCTCCACGATGACCGGCCCGGGGCGCACGTCGAAGGCCACACCGGGCTCGACCGCGGCGCCCTGGGCCACGACGTCGGACGGATCGCCGAGGACGAGCGCGCCGTCCGGCGCGGCGCCGCGACCGCGGAAGACGGCGCAGTCGTCGGCCAGGAGCTGGTCCAGCGCGTCGAGCAGGGCATACGCGCCCGGCAGCGGCACGCCCTCGATCGGCAGCTCGCGCCCGCGCGTGCGCGCCGGGTCGAACGGCTCCCCCGCGGGTACGATCCAGCCGACCACCGCATTCCCGTGCACCAGCCGCCGCGCATCGGGGCCCAGCGGAATCGCGCCGATAGCAGGCGCGAACGCGCTGGAGACCACGACCGCCGGCCCGGTGATGGGCGCGGGCGCGGTGCAGGGGGGCTCGTCCGCCTCGTGGAACCCCTCGGTGTGCGCGCCGATGATGCCGGCCGCCGCCTGCCCCAGGGCCCGCTCCCAGCGCTCGCGGATGCGCCAGAGGCCGGCCCGCAGCTCCGCCACCGGCCGGACGCCGGTGAAGGGCGCCCACGCGTTCCCCGGCGCCGCGGGCTCGAGCAGGTAGAGCGGCGTCACTCGGCCAGGTCCCGCACGTCGGGCGGCAGCGCGTCCAGCAGCCGCTTGAGGTCGGGCGCCCGCTCGCGGGGCATCACCAGCACCCGCCCGTTCGCCTGCACCACGATGAGATCCTTCACGCCGTGGAGCACGACGACGTCGTCCTCCGCCCACACCACGCAATCGGCCGACTCGCGCGCGACGGCCCGCCCGATCAGCACGTTGCCATCCGCGTCCTTCGGCCGCACCCGGCTGAGCGCGTCCCAGGTGCCGACGTCGTCCCACGCGAACGCCCCGCTCACCACGGCCACGGCGCTGCTCCGCTCCAGCAGTCCCACATCGATGGAGACCGGGACGACGGCCCGGAAGAAGCCCGCGACGTCGTCCCGGCGCAGCAGTTCGAGGTGCGGTGCGATCTCCGGGGTGCGGAGCGCGATCTCCCGGAGCAGCGCGGCGCCGGTCCATGCGAACAGCCCGCTGTTCCACAAGGCGCCCCCCGCGATCAGATCGAGCGCGGTGGCCGCGTCCGGCTTCTCCGAGAACCGGGCGACGTTGTGGGCGCCGCCGCCCAGGGCCGTGCCCGGGACGATGTAGCCGTAGCCGGTCTCGGGACGGGACGGGACCATGCCGACGGTGACGAGCCGGTCGAAGGCCCGCGCGGTCCGGAGCGCCAGGTCGGCCGTGCGGCGAAATGCGTCGGGATCGCCGACCGACCAGTCGGCGTGGAGCGACAGGACCTCCGCGTCCGCGTCGCGCCGGAGCGCTTCCCATGTCGCCCACACGAGCGCCGGCCCCGTCGATGCGGCCCGGGGCTCGACCAGCAGGTTCGCGGGCGCGAGGCCCAGCCGGTCGCCGAGCCGGGACGCGAGCGCGGCGCCGGTGACCACGAGCACCCGCTCGCGCGGCACCAGGCCTTCCAGCCGGGCCACCGCTTCTTCGGCGGTCGAGCGCGGCCCCGTGAGCGGGAGGAGCTGCTTCGGATTGTCAGGGGTGCTGAGGGGCCAGAACCGGGTGCCGGAGCCGCCGGCGAGGATGACCGCCCACCTCATGTTGCGCGCGGGGCGAAGCGGGAACGCGAGGTGCGAGCGACGGCAGGCACGCTAGAGCAGAGGGAGGAGGGCGGTGCGATGGCAGCGGAGATCGTAGAGCAGCGCGCCGGCGTCGGCGTCGTCGCCGGGGAGCACCACCAGCCAGTCGGAGCCCACCCGGGCGACCACCGCGAGCCCGCTCGCGGTTTCCAGCACGGCCGTCTCGAGGACGCCCAAGCCGGTCGCGTCGGTGAGCGCGCCCGCGTGCCGGCTGAACGTGGCCGCGAGCGCGGCCGCGGATTCGGCGTCGAGCGGGCGGCGCCCCGCCGCCTGGATCGGCAGGCCGTCGCCGCTCAGGAGAACGACAGCCGCCACGTCGGCGCGTTCGGCGAAGGCCCGCACCGCCTCTCCCAGACCGTTCAAACGACCCCCTCGGCGGGCGATGTAAAAAAGGTGAGCGCAACGTAGGGGTCGGATGCAGCGAAGTCAAGCAATGACGGCGGGTTGACCCCTCTCCGTACGGCGCTTAACCTTCCGGTCTCATGCGTCGACTCGCGTTCGTTCTTCTGCTGCTGCCGCTCGGCCTCGCCGGCGGGGCCTGCACCGGCAATCCGCTCGGCACGGCCACCCTCGCCAACGCGGTGGATACGGTCGTGCTCGGCGCCCTGGTCGGCACCAACTTCCAGGTGCCCAGCGCCTTTTCCATCGCGGGCTCGGTGGCGGTGCGGACCGATCAGACCTCGGCCTTCGACTTCGCCTACAACCTGGAGCCCGATGGGCGCCACGTGCTCCTGCCCGCCGGCGCGCTCGGCATCAGCAACTCCACGGGGCTGCAGCCAGGCCTGCAGCTGAGCGACCAGACGTTCGACCAGATCACCGACGCGCCCCTCAACGGCTAC
>DASWAI010000285.1:0-19156 GCA_036391215.1 Gemmatimonadales bacterium | reverse complement strand
TACTGTTCCGAGGACTCTACGGGAGAAGCCGGATGGAGGCGAACGACCTCAGGGCGCTGCAGGCGCCGCTCAAGCAGCGCTACCGCGAGGAGCCGGGGGCGGCGCTCATCACGCTCACCGCGAGCGGGACGCTCGACGGCGCCGCGATCGCCTGCCGGGTGGAGACCGGGCGGGCGCTGGTGGAAGCGGGGCTGCATCCGCACACGGGGGGGAGCGGACTTCAGGCCTGCTCGGGGGACATGCTGCTGGAGGCCCTGGTGGCCTGCGCCGGGGTGACGCTCCGGGCCGTGGCCACGGCGCTGGAGATCCCGATCCGGAGCGGCCGGCTCCGGGCGGAGGGGGACCTCGACTTCCGCGGGACGCTCGGCGTGGTGAAGGACGTCCCGGTGGGCTTCCAGGCGATCCGGCTCACCGTGGAGCTGGACACCGACGCCGCTCCGGCACAGCTCGAGCGGCTGCTGAGCCTGACCGAGCGGTACTGCGTGGTGCTCCAGACCCTGCGGAACCCGCCAACGCTGAGCCTTCAGCGGGCGGGGTCGAGCTGAGCCTTCGGCGGGAGTAAGGGGCGGGCCGCACCAGCTCGCCGACGGCGCCGGCCGGCGGCTCAGCCGTCTCCCGCGTCCAGCACCTCGCGGGCCGCCTCCGCGTCCTCCGGGGCGACAACCAGCCGGATCTCCGACATGAGCGACATGGCCGGGATCATCCCGCCGGCGTCGTCGCGGAGCACCGCGGCATCAATGCCGTTGGCCGCGAGAATGGCCCGGGCCAGGTCGGCCTCGGCCTCGTTCATGAACCGCCGCACCACGACGCGCGCCACCTAGGTGCCCATCACCACCTGCTCCTTCAGGACCCAGACCTTGGTCGCGAAGAACAGGCCGATCATGAGCCGGTGGTCGTCGGGCCGCACGATCGCGACCAGGGCGTCCGCGTCGTTTCCCTTCGTGGCCCGGACGGTGTCTTTCACCCGGAGCCGGGTGGCGAGGTCCTCGAACCAGGGCGGCAGCAGCGAACGCTCGTCCTTCCGGAGCACGTCCTTGGTCCGCTCGCCGGTCGGGTCGGCCAGCGCGATCTGGCAGTAGTACCAGCCGCGATAGGCCGCGCGCCCCGCCCGCGCGAACGTGAGCGAGCGCCGCTCCAGCCCGATCCAGGCCTTCATGTTGGGTGTGGTGTGAGGGCGCACCTCGATCCGCTCGTCGCCCGCGTCGGGTACGCGCACGAAGAACTCCCAGACGTTCAGCCGGTCGAAGTTGGCGTCCTCGACCCGGTAGGTGAGCTCGGTGCCGGACACCGGCTCGCGAGTGAACGTCCACGAGGCCTGCCGCTCGCTCGTCAGCTCCACCTTGAGCTTCGCCAGCCGATACCGCCGATAGCGGGCCATCCGGTCACCTCCGGGGCGCGGGGGGAACGTCTTGGACCTTCGATTATACCGAATCCCGGGGCGCGGCGCGCGCAGCAGCAGGCGCCGCCGCGCTCAACGGCGCATCCGCCCCATGTCCTCGAGGATCGCGGCCGGCGTGAGCGGCCCGCCGAGGAACTCGGCGATCACCCGGCGGGAGCTGCGCTCCAGCCCGAAGCGGTAGAGGCGGGGCGCCACCCACGCATACCAGGTGGAGTCGCCGGTGACGAACGGGCCGTGCAGCTCCCGGGTGCGGGCCCGGATGGCCGCGATGAGGATCGCTCCTGCGGCGTAGTTCATCATGTAGCCGGGTGAATCCACCAGCTGGCCCCGCATGGCCCACCACGACAGCTCGGGGTGCGGCCGGATCCGGAGATAGTCGCGGGTGATGGCGGTCCACACACCGTTCGGGTCGGCGGCGGGGTCGCGCTCGAGCCGCGCCTCGAACAGGGCCCAGGCCACGTCGAGCACGATGCCGGCGTAGCGGGCGCGCAGGCCGTCGGCCACGGGCACGGAATCGCCCAGCCAGCGCCACTGCCAGGCAGGCTCGTACACGTCGAGCGCGACGAAGTCGCCCAGCGCCTCGCTGAACGGGTCGCTGTCGGGCCAGTCGAGGAACGCGGGACGGGTGCGCACCGCGGCGATGTGCACGGCGTGGCCGGTCTCGTGCAGCAGCTCGTTCAGGTTGTCGAGCCCGCCGGTGGCGTAGGTGGCGAAGACCCAGGGCTCGGCCGGGGTCCACGCACCGCCGACACGCCGCGCCCGCGCCCCGAAGGTGGTGTAGGCCACCGGCGTCTTGCCTTCGCGCGGCGCCAGGTCGTAGTGCACGTGGAGCCGGGCCGGGTCCGCCCCGAGCGAGCGGAACACCTGCGCATTGAGTGAGTCCAGCCGGCCGCGGGGGATCCGCGGGCTCAGC
The DNA here is from genome assembly GCA_036391215.1 of Gemmatimonadales bacterium. GTDB lineage: Bacteria > Gemmatimonadota > Gemmatimonadetes > Gemmatimonadales > GWC2-71-9 > DASQPE01. Next base: position 16,844 of record DASWAI010000285.1, on the reverse strand, counting down.
ACCCGGCTCGCCCGGCCGGCGGCGTAGTACCAGTCCCAGGGTTCGATCAGCGAGTCGGGCGCGCTCGCGCGCCACGCCTCGAGCACCCGGACCAGCCAGCGCTCGAGCGAGTCGGGCGCGAGGCCAAGCGCACGAGCGCGGGCGGCCGCCGGCGGCTCGCCGCCGCCCCGGGCGTCGAGCCCCGCCAGCAGGCGATAGGGGCTTTCCGGGCCGTCGTCGCCGTTCACGCTGCGCCACACCGGATCGAGTGCCTGGAACAGCCGCCGGCGGAGCTCCGGATCGTCGGCGCGCGCCAGCGTGCCCAACACCGTGAGGCGGTCGAGCCGCTCTCCATCCAGCATGACGTGCTGTTGCGCCCAGCCGTAGCACGCGTAGACCCGGCGGCGCAGCGAGTCGGCTCCGCCGGGCATGCTCGCGAGCCGGCGCGGGTCGTAGGCACAATCCGGCGCCTTCGGCGCGACGGCATCCGCTCCGGCGGCCGGCGCCGGCGATGCGGCGACTGGGCCGAGATCCGAGGCCAGCGTACTGCGCAGCACAGCGAGGGCCCGGCGGTCGTCCGCCGCGAGGGTGGCCGAGTCGATCGGCGCGAGCCGGAGCGCGAGCGCGGCGCGCAGCTCGTCGTGACGGCGGGCCAGCACGGCCAGCGGCACGCCCTCGGGACTCGCGGTGCGGCCGGCGGCCGTCGTGATCTCGATGCGGTCGCGCAGGGCCCGGAGGTCGGCGTAGGCCGACTCCGCCCGGGCGAGCGCCATGGCCGGCGTCGCCGGAGCAGGGGCGGACGGCGGAGCGTGGTGGGCACAGGCGGAGAGGCCGGCGGCGGCGATGCCGGCCAGGAGCCGGCGGGGGGCGCGGCTCACTCGGACGCCGGGCGTGCGTGGACCAGGCAGCCCGCGCGGGAGGGATGGTCGGTGACGAGCGCGCCGGCCGGGACTCCGCGCAGGAGCCAGAGCACGGCCAGGTCGCCCGCGGCCCCGGCAGTGAGCAGCCAGCCGAAGGCCGCCACGCCGCCCCAGCCCGCGAGCGTGCCGGCGGCCGCCGGCACGACGCCGAGCAGCACGAGCGGCGCCACGGCGCCGAGGCGATAGGCATTGGCCGGCAGCGGATGGGTGTAGTGGGCGAACGGTGCCAGCGCCTTCCAGTTCCAGCCGAACCGCACCCGGCCCCAGCCCCCGCGGCCCGCGTACGCCCAGACGGCGGCGTGGACCAGCTCGTGCGCAACGATCCCGGCCGCGAGCAACGCGACCCCGACCGCGGGGCGGGCGAGCAGCGCATCGATGGCGCCGCCGATCGCCGCGAGGCCGCGGACCGTGGCGTGGAGCCAGATCAGCGCGGCGACGAGGGGGGCCACCAGCAGAATGCCGAGCAGCGCGGCCCAGCCTATGGGGATGGAGCGATCCTCGGCGTCGATGGTCATCGCGTCCCGTGCTCGGGAACCGAGGTGCGGCCGGGGCGGGGCGGGCTTGCGGGAACCCGCGCTACCCGGTTACTGTTCCTTCGTGCAGTAGCAGTACACGACATAGCCTTCGGGCCCCGGGGAATCGGAGCAGACCGGGTGATCAATCTGCCAAGAGCCTTCGTCCCGGTGGGTGCCACGGCACTCAGCCGGGCGTTGTGTTTTCGGGACCTGCGGGTCGTACGGGCCTGAGATAGACGTGCTGGGTCTTGGCGCGGACGTAGCCCAGACGCTGGTAGAACGGGTGGGACTCCGCCCGCGTCACGTTGCTCCGCACCTTCACGGTCCGGAGTCCGCGCGCGCGGGCCCAGGCCTCGATCTCCGTCACCAGCGCCCGGCCGGCGCCGCGCCCGCGATGGGCTCCATCCACCACCAGTCCCACGATCTCGCACCAGACCCCCGCTTCCAGAATGTGCCGCTCTTCGGCCTGGATCCAGCCGATCACCTCGCCGGCGGGCGACTCGGCCACCCGGAGGCAGTGGTCCCCGCGCTCGAGGAGCCGCGCGAGGCGGCCGGCGATATCGGCGGCGGAAGTGGGATAACCGAGCTCGGTGCTGAGAGCGGTCAGGCGGGGCACATCCCCGGAGCGGGGCGCACGGATCTTCACGGGCTCCGGTGAATCCACTAACGTCCTCCCCATGGATCGGCCGGTAGAATCTATCCGCTCGTCGAGCCGGGGCACAGGAACCAGAGCGGCGCCGGGATCCGTGAACCGGATCCTCGCCGATCGATTCGACGAGATCGCCCGGCTGCTGGACGACCAGGGCGCGAACCCGTTCCGGGTGCAGGCCTACCGCCGGGCGGCGGACACGCTCCGGGGACTCGCCGAGCCGGTCTCGGCCGTGCTGGAGCGCGACGGGCTCGCGGGGCTCGACCGCCTGCCGGGAATCGGCGAGGCGCTGGCGCGGATGATCGCCGACCACGTCGCCACCGGCCGGCTCCCGCTCCTAGACCAGCTGCGTGGCGCCACCGACCCCGTGGCCCTGCTGCGCACGGTGCCGGCGCTCGGCCCCCGGCTGGCCAAGCGGCTCCACGACGAGCTGGGCATCGACTCTTTGGAGGAGCTGGAGCTGGCCGCGCACGACGGGCGGCTGGAGCGGTTCGACGGCTTCGGGCCCAAACGGCTGGCCGCGATCCGCGAGTCGCTCGCCGCCCGGCTCGCGCGCGCGCGACGGCCGAGGGCGCCGGAGCAGCTGGACCGCCCCGACGTCGGGGACCTGCTGGCGGTGGACGCGGAGTACCGACAGGGGGCGCGGGCGGGGACGCTCCGGAAGATCACGCCGCGCCGGTTCAACCCGCACCGGCAGGCCTGGCTCCCGGTGCTGCACGCGCGGCGCGAGCCCTGGGACTACACCGCGCTCTACTCGAACACCGCGCGGGCACACGAGCTGGGCAAGACCCGCGACTGGGTGGTGATCTACTACCAGAGCGACGGCCGGGCGGGGCAGTGTACGGTGGTCACCGCGGGCTTCGGCCCGCTCAGGGACCGGCGGGTCGTCCGGGGGCGCGAGCCGGAGTGCGAGGCGTACTACGGCCGGGCTCAGAAGCGGTAGGTGAGCGCGGTATAGATTTGGTCGTTGGCGTCGAACTGGCCGCTCTCCCGGGTCGCCGACACCAGCAGATACCACGAGCGCGCCAGGGTCAGGTCCAGGTCGGCGCCGAACCAGCTGGTCTGGATGTTGTTGGGGCCCGCGAGCGGGTCCTGCTCCAGCCGGAGCCCGCCGTTCAGCTCGAGATGCATCCGCGAGAACGGGTCGAGCCCTACGGTGAGTGAATTGAGCCAGCCGGTGAGCACCGGGTTGGTGTACCGAGTGGTCCGCGTGCGCAGGCTCAGGCCGAAGCTCGTGAGCCGGTCCGCGCTGAGGTACCCGGAGTAGGCCTGCGCGCCGCTCACCGTGCCGCCCGTGCTGGAACGGGCGTCGAAGCCGAGCCGGTAGCGCCGGGCGAACTGGAACGCCAGTCCGCCCCACACCGCCTGCCGAAACGCGTCGTCGAACGCGGTTTCCGGGTTCACCACGTCGCGGTAGAGGCGGACATTGCGCCGGTTGTCGAATCCCCCGTTCAGGCTCACGCCGTCCGCGATCTCGTAGCGCAGGGTAGCGAACGTGCTGGTGAACGAGAACGCGGGCTCGCCCAGCGCCTGCTTGTCGGCCCGGTAGTGATCCAACTCCTGCGTCGCGTATGCCGAGAACCGGCGGCTGGAGTACGCGGCCTGGAGGTAGAGGAACTCGCGGTTGGGAATCCCACCCTCGTAGGACCCGATCCCCCCCAGCGTCACCAGCCAGTGGGCCGGCGCCGACGGCCCGTTGTGGAGCTGGAAGTAGCCGCCGTAGTCGCGGATGGCGCTCGAGAAGCCCATGCTCACCGGATCGGGCTCGGTCCCGCCGAACCCGCCCGCGCTCCAGCCCGCCTTGTTGAACTCCATCAGCACGCCGTCGAACAGGGTCAGCGACGCCAGGGCGGGGGAGTACTGCCGTCCCGCCGTGACCCGGAACGGGCCGCCGGGCGAGTTGAGGAAGAGCGCCGCCTGGTAGACACGGGTGAGGCCGTCGGTCACGCTGGTGCCGTCGGGCCGGGTCGAGGCGGTGCGCCGGGTGCGGACGTCCACGGTGATGCCGATCGGCGTCCCGCCCATGGCGAACCCGTCGAGCCGGAGGTCGAAGGACGGCTGGGAGAGCCGGGTGCCGATGCTGTCGCGGGGCAGGACGGCCAGGTAGCGCAGGCCCACGCGGCCCCGGAGCCAGTGGGACCGGCTGCGCTTCGGCGAGGAGCGTGCGGCCATGGTGGCGGGCGTCGCCCCCGCCGTGTCGCTGGCGAGGCGCGCTGCCCGCGCCGAGGGGACGTACCGGACCGTGTCGCCCACGCTCAGCGTGCCCGAGGCGCTCACGATGTCGCACGCGGCCTGGTGCGAGGCGAGGTAGGCCACCTTGAGCGAGGCGACCGGCGCCCCGCCCTTGAGCACGTCCACCGCGGTGCCGGCCTCCAGGCCGTCGTCGCGCCCGGCGTCGATGTAGGCCGACACGCTGGTGAGATAGGTGATGCGGGCCGTGCGGGCGGCGGTGCTGTCCTGTGCCGCGGCGTCCTGCACGGCGGCGGGGCCCGCGAGCGCGGCCATGGCCGCGAGGCGGCAGAGCCGGCGGCCGAGGGCGCTCGAGCGGGCGCGTGGAAAGATGGTCATGCTCATGGCCTCGGATGACAGCTGTAGCAGGCCTGGCTGGTGTAGCTGTAGCCGGAAACCCCGCTGTGGTTCGAGTTCGTCTGCGTCTGGTCGTGGCATGTGAGGCAGGTGAACTGGGCGAAGCTGCTCGGGTTGTTGTGGCATTGCGAGCAAGTCTGCCACACTCCCAGGTGCTTGCCCGAGTAGATCGGGAAGTAGGGGCCGTCATGGTTGAACGTGGCGCCGGTCCACGCGGTCGTCGTGTGGCACTGGGTGCAGTCGGTCGGGAACTGGGCCGCGGAGTGGCTCGGGTTCGTGGTGCCGTTGTAGTCGGTCTGGTGGCACGACACACAGGCGGTGCTCTTCCCCACGTACACGCCGTCGCCGTGGCACTGCTGGCAGGTGGCGCTCGTGTGTGCGCCGGTGAGCGGGAACGCGGTCAGGCTGTGGTTGAAGGTGGCTCCGGTCCACGCGGTCGTGGTGTGGCACTGGGTGCAGTCGGTCGGGAACTGCGCCGCCGTGTGGCTCGGGTTCGTGGTCGTGTTGTAGTCGGCCTGATGGCACGACGCGCAGGCCGTGCTCTTGCCGGCGTAGACGCCGTCAGCGTGGCACTGCTGGCAGCTCACCGCCTTGTGGGCGCCGGTGAGCGGGAACTTCGTCGTGCTGTGATCGAACGTGGCGCCGGTCCACGCGTTCGTGGTATGGCACTGGGTGCAGTCCGTCGGGAACGCGGCGGTGACGTGGTTGGGGTCGGTCACGCCGGCGTAATCCTTCTGGTGGCAGGACACGCACGCGGTGTTCTTGCCCTTGTACACGCCGTCGCCATGGCACGACATGCAGGGGACCGCGAGGTGCGCCCCGGTGAGAGGGAAGCCCGTGTTCACGTGGCTGAAGCGCGCCAGGGGCCACGCCGCTGTCGAATGGCACTGGTTACAATCGGTCGGGAATCCGCCGGCCTGGTGGTTCGGGTTCTGGGCGGTCTGAAAACTCGCGAGGTGGCACTGGACACAGTCGCCGGACAGGCTCACGAAGGTGAGGTGGCCCTGGCCGGTCGGGGCATGGCACGACTCGCAGTCCGCGCTGATGTGCGCGCCGGTGAGGGGGAACCGGGTCTCCCGGTGCGCGCGCACCATCGCCGAGCGGTCGAGGAAGCTCCGGGGCGTGTGGCAGCGGCTGCAATCCATGCCCAGCTCGCCCTGATGCACGTCCTTGTGGCACGCCACGCAGTTCCGGTCGGCGCCGCGGAAATCGAGCGACACGTGGCACGCGCGGCAGGGCGCGGCGGCGTGGGCTCCGGCGAGCGGGAAGCCCTTCTTGCCATGGTCGAACGCCTTGGTGATGCGGACCGGGGTCCACCCCTCCGCCCGGTGGCAGGTGCTGCACTCCCACTCGAGCTTGCCGTGCGGATTTACGTCGGGGGCCTGCGCCACGGCCGGGGCCCGGCCGAGCAGGAGCAGAGCCGCCGCGAGCAGCATCAGCCCGAGCGCGCGCCGTGCCGCCGTCACGAGCGGCCTCGCGCGTCGCCGTGGCAGCTCTCGCACTTGCCCGAGAGCGGGCGATAGACTATCTGCGGCTTGCCGTCGGTGCCGGGGCGGGACACGTGGCAGCTGGCGCACGGCACCTTCGCGTGGGCGCCTGCGAGCTTGAAGGAGGTGTCCCGGTCGTGGTCGAAGCGCGCGGCCGGCTTGAAGGCATCGGTGCCGTGGCAGCCGTCGCACGCCCCCCGGTCCGCGCGCTGCGCGAACTGGGTACCGTGCGGGCTCCGGTGGCAGGCGTCGCACCCGGCCTTCGAGACCTGGAAGGTGAGCGGCGCGCCGGTCGTCCGGGTGAGCACGAGTGAGGAGACCAGTCCCGCGCGCTTCATGTCCGCGTGACAGCCGACGCAGGGGACCGCCCGGTGCGCTCCCTCCAGCGGAAGGGCGTACTTGCTGTGGGCCGCGATATCCATCGTGGAGGGCCGGAACGCGGCGAAGCCGTGGCAGGCGCCGCAGCCCCGGGCCTGGGGCGCAGCACCGCCGGCGGCGAAGCGGCCCTGGTGCGGGTCCACGTGGCAGGACACGCAGTCGGTTTCCCTGGGGGTCAGCATGACGCCCGCCTTCCCCACCGTCTGCACCGGCGGCAGCGGCGGCAGTCCCTTCCGGCCGGGGCCGTGGCAGGCGGCGCAGGCGATCTCGCCGTGCTTGCCCTCGAGGGTCACCCGGAGCCGCGCGTGCGCGGCGGCGGTGAAGGTGCTCGGCGTCCAGCCATCCACGACGTGGCAGGTGGCACAGTCCCCGCCGTCGGCGCGGCCCTTGAGCTGGGCGCCGTGGTCGTCGCCGTGGCAGTCGCCGCAGCGCGCGAAGGCCGGGCGCATGAGCACGCCCGCCCGGCCGAGGCGGGCGGCCGGCACGCCGCGCGGATTCTTCACGTGGCAGGAGGAACAGGTCACCTGCTGATGGCGTCCGGCGAGGGCGTACTTCGCCTGGCGGTGCTGCGCCACCGTGTAGGTCGACGGCGTGAAGCCCTGCACGTCGTGGCAGGAGGCGCAGTCCACCGCCCGGCCGGCGAGGGTGGCGGTGCCGGCATGGGGGTCCGCGTGACAGGCGGCGCAGGTGGCGAAGGGCGGGTTGCGCCCCCTGGCCGTCCCGAAGTCATGGCACTTGGCGCACCCTACCGACGCATGCCGGCCGCGCAGCGGATACTTGGTCCGGTCGTGGTCGAACGAGGCCTTGGTGATCACGCGGAAGCCGCCCGTGGTGTGGCAGTTGGCGCAGGTCGGTCCCAGCCCGCCCCGGTGGGGGTCCTGGTGGCAGGTGGAGCACTCCTGGTGCGGGACGGGGCGATAGACGGGGATCGGCTGCCCCGCGCCGGTCCGCTTGAGCGGGAGCCGCGAGTCGAGATGGCACTTGTCGCAGGCCACGTCCGCGTGCTTGCCCGTGAGCGGATAGTCGGTCTTCGCGTGGTCGAACCGGGGCGCGGGCTTCCACGCCTCGAGGTCGTGGCACTTGGTGCAGTCCCGGTCGAGGGCACCGCGGTGCACGTCCTCATGGCAGCTCGCGCATTCCCGCTCGAGGCCGACCCAGCCAGGGCTTCCGCTCGGACGTTTGAACAACGCCGCGGCGCGCGAAACCCGGAACTCGGTCTTGTGGCACTTGGCACATTCCACCTTCCGGTGACTTCCTTCGAGCGGCCAGCCCGTCCGCCGATGGTCGAAGCGGGTCGAATCGCCTTCGGTCCAGCTGATCAGCGCGAAATCCCGGCCCGCATGGTCCGGGTGGCAGGCCGCGCATGGTTGGGTCACGCGGGCATGGAATCCCCGCCGCTGCTGGATCAGCCAGCCGATGTCCTTGTGACAGTCGAGACACTGCGCCGTCATCGCCTCCTTGCCGCCCCGGGGCCCGCCGCCGCCGTGGCAGCTCTCGCACTTGAGGCTGCCCTCGAGCTGCGCGTGCGGCCGCGCGAGCGCGCCGGGCGAGATCTGCGCCGCCGCGGCCGCCGGGCGACCGAGCGCGCTGAGCAGCCAGAGGCCGGCGCAGGCAGCGAGGACCGACCGGCGGCGCGACCCGGCCACCACTCCTTACCAGAGCCAGGTCGCGCCGACGGCCACGACCACTCCGACGTGCACCAGCACCGCGACCAGCGCCGCCACCGCCACCGGCCGGTGCGCCACGTGCCAGTAGCGGAGCACGGCGTGGGTCGCGTCGAGCATGCGCGCCTGCTGGGTGAGCGCCATCTCCCGGCGCGCGAGCTTGAGGGCGCGGGCGAGGGCGGGACGGCTCACGGACCGGCCCCGCTCGCGGCACAACCGACGCAGCCGGCGCACGGCCCGCCGGCGCGCGAGGTCGTCGGTGACCATGCGCCGGAGCGTGCCCATCACACCGAGGCGGCCGGCCGGCGCCGGGTCGGCGGCGAGGGTCCGCGCCACGAGGGCGAACTCGAGGCCGGTCTCGACCGCCACGCGCTCGAGCAATGCCGTCCGCTCGGCCGTGATCTCCTCCAGGCTCAGCTCGACGCCGGCTTTGCCGCGCGGGATGCGGACGTAGAGGTAGCGGCCGACGATCCCGCTCAGCCACACGACGAACATGGCCCAGAAGCCGAGGCCGATCACGCCGCCGAAGCGCCAGGCGGCGTGGACCGCGACCAGCAGCGGCAGCGCGAGCGCGGCGTGGACGTGGACGTCGAGCCAGCGGGCGATGCTGCCGGTGAACGCGAGCGACCGGAACTTCTTGCGCACCGGGTAGAGCCAGAGAAGCAGGAAGATCGCGAGCGCGAGGAGGCCGGCAGACTGGCCGATGTAGCCCGAGGGCCGGAGCCACGGGTGGAGCGGGTGGCGCACGCGCTCCGCCAGGGGGAGGGCGTAGTAGGGATAGCCGAAAGCGCAGATCCCGAGCAGCACGCCGACGAACAGCACCAACCCGGTCCCGAGGCGGCTGCGCTCCTGCGCGCGCGGCGTGGCGCCGGGCGCCCGGCTGGACGCGCCGCCGGCAGAGCGGGTGGCCCGCGACGCATGGCGCGCCGAGCTGGCCGGCGCAGGGGGTGAGGCGCTGGAGGGCATGGCAGTCCGAGCTCTCTGGTCTGGTATGCGACGTGCCGGTGAACTGGGGGCGGAGGCTGCAAGAACGGCGCCTCCGGGACTCTACGGAGCGCGATGGGCCAAGTCGTTGCGGGAGCGAGGTCCGGGGGACGCGCAACGTGTTCCAGCGCAAGGCCGGCGGGCGCGAAATGCAAAGGGTGCCGCCGGGCGCCAGACCGCATAGTCATGCAGGGCTGCGAAACCGGCCGGAACAAAACATTGCAGCTGTCCCGTTCCGTTCCGCCGGGTGAATCCCGACATCACGCCAGGAAAGGCATGCTGATCTATCTGCTGTTTGCCGTCGCGCTGGTGGTCCCGGTCGCCCTGCACCTCCGGCGGACGCGCCGCCGCGAGGCCGCGGCGGTCGCCGCGGCGCGGCGCGCGAAGCTCGAGCCCCGCGGTCCCGTCGGGCAGCACCCGCACATCGACGTGTCCCGCTGCATCGGCTGCGGCGCGTGCACCGACGTCTGCCCCGAGGGCGAGGTGCTCGCGGTGGTCGCCGGCAAGGCGGCGATCGTGCACGGGGAGAAGTGCATCGGCCACGGGCTCTGTGCCGACGCCTGTCCGGTCGGGGCGATCGAGATCGTCATGGCGAGCCCGAGCATCAGCGCGGACCTGCCCCGGCTCTCGCCCGAGTACGAGACCAGCGTCGAGAACCTCTTCGTGATCGGCGAGCTGGGCGGGCTCGCGCTGATCCGGAACGCGGTGAACCAGGGGCGAGACTGCGTGGACCGCATCGCCGAGCGGCTCGCCCGGGCCGGCCGGCACGGCGGCGATGCGGGGGTCTACGACGTCTGCGTGGTCGGGGCGGGGCCGGGCGGGATCAGCGCCTCGCTCCGCGCGACCGAGCGCCGGCTCCGGTGCGTCACGCTGGAGCAGCAGGAGTTCGGCGGCACGGTGGCGAGGTATCCCCGGCAGAAGCTCGTGCTCACGAGCCCGGTGGAGTTCCCGGTGCACGGCAAGCTCACCAAGCTCAAGATCTCGAAGGAGGAGCTGCTCACGTTCTGGGGCCGGATGCGCAAGGAGGTGGGGCTCGAGGTGCGGGCGCAGGAGCGGGTGGACGACGTGCAGAAGGGGGAGGACGGGATCTTCACCGTCACCACCACCAAGGGCGTCTACCGGGCACGGGCGGTGATCCTGGCGCTGGGCCGCCGGGGCACGCCCCGCAAGCTCGGCATTCCGGGCGAGGAGCTGCCCAAGGTGATGTACAGCCTGATCGATGCGGAGGCGTACACCGGCGCGGAGGTCCTCGTGGTCGGAGGCGGCGACAGCGCCGTCGAAGCCGCGCTCGGCCTCGCGTACCAGAAGGGCAACCGGGTCACGCTGTCGTATCGGCGGGACACGTTCAGCCGGATCAAGCAGCGGAACGAGGAGCGGCTGAACGAGGCGAAGCGCTCAGGGAAGCTCAAGCTGGCCCTCAGCTCCGCGCCGGTCGAGATCCGGGCCAAGTCGGTGGTGCTCGAGGTGGCCGGCCAGCGGCGCGAGCTGCCCAACGACTACGTGTGGATCTTCGCGGGCGGCACTACTCCCAACGCGTTCCTCGAGAAGATCGGCGTGCAGATGGGCGTGCGCGACCTCACCGAGGAAGCCGGCCGGGAGGGCCGGCTCGCGGAGGCCACGGCGTGAGCGCCCTGCTTCAGTCCAGCGGAATCCGATCCTTGTTCTGGGCCAGCCACTGGTCGAACGTCAGCAGCTCGGGGTCGAGGCTTCGGGTGAACTCCAGGCTCCGGGCGCCGCAGTAGTAGCTCTCGAAGTCCCGCTTGAACTGGAACATGTTGCCCAGGTCCTCGGCGCCGGGGAACCCGAACGAGCGATAAGCTTCCGGCGAGACGGCGTTGTAGCGCACCTCCTGCCCGAGCGCCTTCGTGAGCGACGCGGCCATCTGAGCGCCGGTCAGGTGGCCCCCCGCGATGCCCACCGTCTTCCCGATGAACTCCGCTCCCCGCTTGAAGATCGCGTAGGCGCACTTGCCGATGTCCTCGGTGGCGATGGTCGGCATCTTCTTGTCGCCGAGAGGCATGGTGAGCGCGAGCTTGCCGTCGGGCCCGCGCTTCGGCCCGGAGCCGAAAAAGATGAAGTTCTCCCAGTAGAACGACGTGAGCAGGAAGGTCGTAGGGACGCCGAGCTTCCGGAACACGTCGTCTGCCTCGCCCTTGGCGTCGAAGTGGGGCACCTTGTACTTGCCCATGAGCGTGGGCATGCGGTTGTCCGAGAGGGGCACCCACTTCCGCGTGTCCTCGAGCGTGGACCAGATCACGTGAGCGGCTCCGGTCTGTTTGGCGGCCTGCGCCATGCGGGTGGCGTCGGCCAGCTCCCGCTCGGGGGAGAAGTGCTCCCAGAAGAACGTGACGCAGAAGACGCCGTGCGCGCCGGCGAATGCACGCTGGAGGCTTGCCTCGTCGCCCGCGTCCGCGGCGACGACTTCGGCGCCCGCCTGGGCCAGCGCCTTGGCCTTGTCCGATCCGGCGTTCCGGGTGATCGCCCGCGCGGCGAAGCCGCCGGCCTTGTCGCGGAGGATGGCGCGGACCAGGCCGCCGCCCTGGGCGCCCGTGGCTCCCATCACCGCGATGATCTTCTTCTCTGCCATGATGCAGGTCTCCTGAAGTCGGCTTGAATCCGGTCGCTTCCAGCGGCTACTTGCGCGCCACGAGCTGCTCGAACCCCGGGTTGCCCTTGAGCGGCGCCCAGAACGGATCGGCCCGCAGCCGGCCGGCGGAAAGATACGAGGGGACCGCCAGGGCGGCGTGCAGGTGCGCGAGAGCGGAGTCGGGCTTCCCCAGCAGGGTATACACTTGTGCCAGCGCCACGTGCCCCTCCAGCCCGAATAGCGCGTCCTTCGACGGTGGCAGCACCTCGAGGGCCTGCCTTCCGGCCTGGACCGCATCGTCGGCGCGGCCCAGATAGGCGTTCATCAGCGCCAGAGTCGTGTAGGAGAAGACGTTGGCCTCGTGGCGCCTGATCTTGCCGAGCGCCTCGTTCCGCGCGGAGTCGGCGTACGCCCGCATGGCGGCGGTCTCGCCGCGGCGCTGGTGGATGGAGGCCATGATGCCGTAGTAGGCCATCGGGACCCCGGCGAACGCGGCGGGCGTGAGCCGGGCCACATCGGCCTGGACGGCATCATCGGCGGCGAGCAGATCGAAGCAGTCGCCGTACAACTGGGTCTCTCCGAACCGGGCAATCTCGAAACGGCTCAGGGCCTCGCGCATCAGCGGGCGCGCCTTGTCGAGATTCCCCTCCCAGTTCACGTAGTTCGCCATGCGCAAGGCGTAGAGGTCCGGGGAGTCCGGTGCCAGCTGGAAGGCCCGGGCGACCAGCCGCTCCACCGCCGGGTAGTCCCGCGTGTAGTAGGAGATGGATGCCTGTTCGAACAGGTCGTCCACCGAGCGGGGGTCGAGATCGGCGGCGTGCCTGAAGCTGGCCAGCGCCTGGTCCCACTTCCCCTGGCGCCGGTTGACGAGGCCGGTCACGTAGGCCACTTCCGCGTTGTTCGGCTCGCGCTTGGCGGCGGCGGCGAACTCGTCCAGTGCGGGGCCGTAGTCGAGCTGCCCCCAGTAGTGGTAGTAGCCCATCGCGATGTGGGCTTCGGGGAGATCGGGCGCCAGCGCCAGCGCCCGCCGCGCCGCCTGCTCGAAGCGCGAGCGCTGGGCATCGGACTTGTCCTGGAACCAGTACACGAAGCCCTCCGCCCGGGCGAGCCGGGCCCAGGCCAGCGCGAACCCGGAGTCGAGGCCCACGGCCCGGTGGTAGAGCTGGATGGCCAGCTGCACGTCGGCCATCGTCTGCCGGTCGTAATACTCGTTGCCGCGGAGGTAATAGTCGTACGCCTCGGTGCTCCTGGTCGGGGGGCCGGCGGCGGCGGTCTGCGCGCCCGAGCCGAGCGCCAGATCGAGCGCCTGGCTCACGCGGCCCGCGATGTCGGCCTGCACCTGGAACACGTCGGTGAGCGCCGCGTCGAACGGCTGCGCCCACTTGGTCGTCGGCGCGGAGCCGGGCGTGACCTTGATCAGCTCGGGGCTCACCCGGACCCGGCTGCCGCCGGCGCCCCGCTCCCAGCGGACCTTGCCGACGAGGATGTAGTCCACGCCGAGGTCGCGCGCAATCTCGGGCAGTCCTTTGGTCGTCTTCCGGTACTCGTTGGAGCTGCCGCCGGCCACGACTTCGAGGCCCGACACCGCCGCGAGCTTCCCGCGCACTTCGTCCGTGATGCCGTCGGCGAAGTAGCCGTCGGCCGAGTCGCCCAGGTTCTCGAACGGGAGCACCGCGAGCCGCTTGGGGCCGGCGCTCTCCTCGGCGCCGCCGTGGGAGCGGCGCCAGGCGAACAGGACGCCGAGCCCGATCACGAAGCCAAGCCCGAGCGTGACGGCGGCGACCGGGACCGGACGGCGGGGCCGGGTGGGTGCCGCCGCGGACGCCTGGGGCGGCGGAGTCGCCGACAGCGTCGGGGCCGGGCCCGCTGCGGCCGGCACGGGAGCCGGGGCGGGGGTGGTAACGGTCGGCGTCGCGGCCGGCGTGACGACCGTGGGCTCCAGCGCGCGAGCGAACTCGATGCCGGTGCGGAATCGGTCGGCCGGCACCATCGCCAGCGCCCGCTGCATCGCCTGGTCCACCGTCTCGGGCACCGTGGGACGCACCCGGCGCACGCTGGGCACCGGGTCGCTGAACCGCTTGGCCAGGATGGCCTGCGCCGTCGGCCCGGTGTAGGGCGCCTCGCCGGCGAGCATCTCGTACAGCACGCACCCCAGGCTGTAGAGGTCGGTGCGCCCGTCCACCGGGCCGCCGGCCGCCTGCTCCGGGCTCATGTAGGCCGGCGTGCCGACCGCCATCCCGGTCTGGGTGAGCGCGTCGGTCCCGGCGGCCCCTAGCGCCCGCGCGATGCCGAAGTCGGCCACGAGCACGTCGCCCCGGCGGGTGAGCAGGATGTTCTCCGGCTTCACGTCCCGGTGCACCACGCCCTGCTCGTGGGCGTAGTCCAGCGCCGAGGCGGCCTCGCGGGTGATCCGGAGCGCGTCGTCCACCGGCAGCTGGTGCTCCCGATGCAGCCGCTCCCGCAGGCTCTGGCCATCCACGTAGGGCATGGTGAACCAGAGCTGCCCGGCGGCTTCGCCGGAATCGAGCACCGTCAGGATGTGGGGGTGCTGCAGGCGGGCCGCGATCTCGATCTCGCGGTGAAAGCGCTCCGCGCCGAGCGACGCGGCCAGCTCCGGCAGGAGGACCTTGAGGGCGACGGGGCGCTTGTGCTTGAGATCCTGCGCCAGGAAGACCGTGGCCATCCCGCCGCGGCCCAGCTCGCGCTCCAGCGCGTACTGGCCCGCCAACCCAGCCTGCAGTTGCGCCTGGAGGTCGGCCACGAAGTCGCCTTGCCGCGGAGGAGGAGGGACGAGCTGCCGCTCTAGCATATCCCGGGCGGGAGCGGAGGGGTAGGCCGCGAAACGGTCGCGGCCGGCGCCACGGGTGGCGCCGGCCGCAGGACAACGGCCCTTCAACGAGGCGGGTCAGGCCTCCACCGGCGCCGCCGGGGTGACCGCGGCCTCGTCCCGCTCGCCGGTGCGGATCCGGTGCACCTGATCCACGTCCAGCACGAACACCTTGCCGTCTCCCACCTCGCCGGTGCGCGCGGCGGCCAGGATGGCGTTCACCGTGATGCCGACGAACGGCTCGGACACGCCGATCTCGAGCCGCACCTTCTCCTGCAGCTCCATCTTGACGGTGGTCCCGCGATAGGTCTCCACCCGGTCGGTCTCCCCGCCGTGGCCCATCACGCGCGAAGCCGTGAGCCCCCGGACCTCCGCGCGGTAGAGCGCCTCGAGCACCTCGTTGAGGCGGTCGGGCCGGATGATGGCGACGATCAGCTTCATGTCGGTCCTCCCGGCGTCAGCGCGCCGCGGTCTGGGGTTCGAGGCTGGTGGCGGGCGCCACCGCCGGAATCGCGTCGGGCATGACGAGGATGGAGCCCTCGCCGCTGCTGTACGCCTCTTCTCCATGCTGGCTCACGTCCATGCCCAGGCCCTCGGTGCGCGGGGCGGCGCGCAGCGCGGTCACGAGACCCAGGAGCTTGAGGATCACGAACGTCATGACCCCGGCGTACACGAGCGAGGTGGCGACGCCGAGCGCCTGGATGCCGAGCTGCGCCGGGTTGCCGGCCAGGAGGCCGTCGGCGCCGGCCGAGTTCCAGGCCTTGAGGGCGAACACGCCGGTGAGGAGCGCGCCGGTCATGCCTCCGATGCCGTGGCCGGCGAAGACGTCCAGCGAGTCGTCCAGCCGGGTGCTCGAGCGCCACACGATGGCGAAGTAGCTGGGGACCGCCGCGATGGCGCCGAGCGCGAGCGCGCCCATCGGGCTCACGAAGCCCGCCGCCGGCGTGATGGCCACGAGCCCGACCACGATGCCGGTCGCCCCGCCCACGGCCGTGGCGCGGCCGGTGCGGAAATAGTCGAGCAGGGTCCAGACGACCATGGTGGCCATCGGCGCCAGGAAGGTATTGGTGAAGGCGAGGCCGGCCAGCTCGTTGGCCGCGAGCGCGCTCCCCCCGTTGAACCCGAACCAGCCGAACCAGAGCAGCCCGGCCCCCAGCAGCACGAACGGCACGTTGTGCGGCAGGATGGCCTGGCGCCCGTAATCCTTGCGGGGGCCGAGCACGGTGGCCGCCACCAGCGCAGAGATGCCGGCGTTGATGTGCACCACGGTGCCGCCCGCGAAGTCCAGCACGCCCCGGGTCATGAGCCAGCCGCCGCCCCAGACCCAGTGGGCCACGGGCGCGTAGACCAGGAGCGACCACAGGGTGATGAACGCGAGGTAGGGGCCGAAGCGCATCCGCTCCACGATCGCGCCGGAGATGAGGGCGGCCGTGATGATCGCGAAGGTGCCCTGGAACGCGAAGAAGACGAGGTGGGGGATGGTCCCCTTGGCCTCGACTCCGACGCCCGCCAGCAGGGCGTTGCCGAGCCCGCCGATCCAGGCGTTGCTCGCCCCGCCGTCACCGAAGGCCAGGCTGTAGGCCACGAGCGCCCAGACGACGCCGATGACGCCCAGCGCCGCGAAGCTCATCATCATCGTATTCAGCGAGCTCTTGGACCGGACCAGCCCGCCGTAGAAGAAGGCGAGCGCCGGCGTCATGAGCAGCACGAGGGCGGTGGAGATGAGCATCCAGGCCGTGTCGGCCGGGACGACCGCGGGCGCAGGCGGGGCCGCCTGCAGGGCGAGGAGCAGGGGGAGGTGGGTCACCGGTCGGGTCCTGGGGCTCGGGTGTGGGCCGGAAGCGCCTGGCAGGGCGCGGGACACAGAATCGTAGCTTTCGGACGCCAGTTTGGCAATAGGAGTGCACACAATTTTGTGCGGAATCTGCATGGTAGACGGTACACAGACTCCCGTAATGCCTATGAATCGGTCGTTATGTCACTGTCGTGCAGCATGTTCGACCGTTCAGACGCGACGAACTGTCCCGCCGGCATGGGAAGGGCAAGGGTGCTGCGGGTCGGGCAGACGGATCGCGACGGCGGCGCTCGGCGCAACGGGGCCGCTTACTTGCCGCTGACGACCGGCGTGCCGCCGCCCGGCGTCGGCTCCACCGGGTACTCGGCGGTGAGGTCGGCGGCGGCGAGCTTCCGGGCCTCGACCGCCTCGGGGGGCTCGGGGCCGGGCCCGGCGCCCATCGCGCGAGTCAGGGGAAGGGTGACCAGCACCAG
>DASWAI010000284.1:0-14082 GCA_036391215.1 Gemmatimonadales bacterium | reverse complement strand
TGAGACGGGGGCAACGGTTGACCGCGCGCCGCCGTCTTACCTCTCACCTCTCACCCCTTACCCTCCTCACCTCCCAAACAGTCTCCCGAACACTCCCGTCGTCCCCGTCACCGATGCGAACGCGGCGCCGAGCTCCTCCATCGACTGGAAGCGCTCCGCGGGCTCCCGCTCCAGCGCGCGACCGATCACCGCCTCCAGCTGGGGAGGCAGCTCCGGCCGCAGGGCCCGGACCCGGAGCGGCTCCCCTTTCAGCCGGGCGAGCATCATGTCCTGCGGGCTCTTGCCTCCGAACGGCAGGCTGCCCGTGAACATCTCGAACGCGAGCACGCCGAGGGCGTAGACGTCGCTGCGCCCGTCGAGTGGCTTCCCGCGGATCTGTTCCGGGCTCATGAACTCGGGCGTGCCGAGGATGATGCCGGTCTGCGTGAGCTTGACGACCTCCGGCTCCGCGCGCCGCTCCTTCGCGAGGCCGAAATCCATCACGACGGCGCGGGTGCCGCCGGCTACCGTGCGGTCGGGCACCAGCATGATGTTCTCGGGCTTGAGGTCCCGATGCACGATCTGGAGCCCGTGGGCGTGCTCGAGGCCCCGGCAGATCTGGAGCAGCAGCGGAATCCCCTCGGCCACCGGCAACGGACCCCGCCGGATCTCGTGCTCGCTCAAGGGCTCGCCGGCGAGGTAGGGCATGACCAGATAGATCAGGCGCTCGGGCGTCTCGCCGAGGCCGAGGATGGGGCAGACGTTCGGGTGGTCGAGCCGCATGGCGATCGCGGCCTCGCGCTTGAGCCGCTGCACCGATCCCGGGTCCCGGATGAGGCGGGGCGAGAGCACCTTGAGGGCCACCTCGCGGCCGGCCTCGAGGTCCTGCGCGAGATAGACGTACGACATGCCGCCTTCGCCCAGGCGCCGGTCGATGCGGTAGCGCCCGCCAACCGTCTGACCCGTCAGACTGGTATAGATCGGCTCGGCATCCCGCTCGACCGCCCGCGCCCGGGCGGTGCTCACGCCGTCCGTCGGGGGAGGCGCCACCTCTACGAGCGGCGTCCCGTCGCGGGGGCAGAACCGGGCCGGCGCCGCGTAGTGGGAGTGGCACCGCGGGCAGCGGCGGTTGCTCAATCGCTGAACCGGTTCCGGCCGTCGACCTTGGCGCGGTAGAGGTGCCCGTCAGCCAGCTTGAGGAGGGATTGTCCGTCGGTGACCCGGCTGTCGGGATAGGAGGCCATCCCGACGCTGATCGTGACCCGGACCGGGCGGCCGGAATCGCCGAAATCGTACCCTGCCACGCGGCGCAAGATCCGCTCGGCGAAATTGCGCGACTCGGCGACGGTGGTCTCCGGCAGCAGCACGACGAACTCCTCGCCGCCGTAGCGGGCGAGCACGTCCACCGAGCGCTGCTCCCGCTTGAGCAGGTTGGCCAGCTGCTTCAGCACCTTGTCGCCGACGAGATGTCCGAACGTGTCGTTGATGCTCTTGAAGTTGTCGATGTCGATCATCATCACCGTCAGCCGGGTGGCATACCGGGCCGCGCGGTCCATCTCCTGCTCCAGCTTCTGCATCAGCGCCCGCCGATTGTACACGGCGGTCAGCGGATCGGTCTCGGCCAGCTGCCGCATCTGCTCCTGTCCCAGCACGGCGTGCTCGAGGTCGTAGGCCTTTTCCAGCGCCGCCACCGCCGACCGGATCACCTGCTCGGCGAACGCGAGATCCTGGTCGGTGAGCGCGGGCGCGTCCGGCATGGTCCGGAGAAAGAACACGCCCGCCGGGTGCTCCCGCAGCGAGAACCGGACGCAGATGGCCGAGCGGGTCGGGACCGGCCGCCCTTCCGCCTCCCAGGCGTCGCGGACCTCGGTGTACAGCGGGTCGGTGCACACGTCCCGCGCATGGACCACCTCGCCGGTGGCCAGACAGTGGCGGATCTCCGGGTACCGCCGCAGGTCGATCGGCAGGTTGTGCAGCCCGGGGTTCTCGTACGCCGCGACGACCGTCCCCGCGCCGTCCTCGGGACCGGTGATGATGATGGAGCAGCGGGAGATGTTGAGCGCCTGCGCGACGCGGCGGACGAGGATCTGGTAGATCTCGTCCGGCTTGAGCGACGCGGTGACCTCGGTCATGATGTCCATCATGGCCGACCGGTTCCGTGCCTCGCGTCGCGCCTCGTCGAGGCGGTCCCGCGCGAGGAGCTGGGCCTTGACCCGGGCCAGCAGCTCCTTCGTCCGGAACGGCTTGGGGATGAAGTCGTTGGCGCCCAGGCCGAGGGACCGCACGGTCGCCTCTTCCGGCGGCATCGAGGAGATCATCAGCACCGGCAGGTCCTTGAACCGCGCGTCGCCCTTGAGGCGCCCGAGCAGCTCGAGGCCGTCCACCTTCGGCATCATGATGTCGAGAAGGATGAGATCGAACGTCTCGGTCTCGAGCCGCGCGAGCAGGTGCTCGCCCCCGGGCACGGTGGTGACCTCGTACCCGTGCTCCTTGAGGATCCACCAGAGGGTCCGGGAAAGCGCCGGATCGTCGTCCGCGACGAGGATCTTGCCGGGGCTCATGGGCTGGGGTGCAGGAGACGCTGGAAGACAGCGGGGTCCACATTACCTCCCGTCGCCACGGCCACGACAACCCCGCCGGCCGGGGCCCGGCCGGCGAGCAGCGCGGCCGTGGTCACCGCGCCGGACGGCTCGACCACGAGCCGGGCCCGCTCGTAAAGATGCCTCACGGCCGCGCCAATCTCCAACTCCGTGACCTGGACGGCCTCACGCACGACGGGTGCGAGCACCTCCCAAGTGAGCCGGCCGATCGAGCGGGTCAACAGTCCGTCCGCCATGCTCTCGGTGCCCGCAAGGGCGACGGGGCCGCCCGCCGCCAGGGCGGCCGAGAGCTTGGCGGCGCCCTCCGGCTCGACGCCGATGACCCGCACCGACGGCTTCAGGGCGGCCACCGCGGCGCTGATGCCGGCGAGGAGCCCGCCGCCGCCGACCGGCACGAGCAGGGTCGTCACGTCGGGGGCGTCCTCGAGGATCTCGAGCCCGCAGGTCGCCTGACCGGTGATCACGTCCGGGTGATCGAACGGAGGGACGAAGGCGAGCCCTTCTTCGCGCGCGAGAGCTTCCGCCCGCTCCGTCTGCTCCGGCGACCGCATCCGGCCGGCGAACACCACCTCCCCGCCGTGGCGCTCGACCGCCTCGACCTTCACCGCCGCGGCCGTCTCCGGCATCACCACCACCGCGCGGACCCCGAAGGCGCGCGCGCTCCAGGCCAGAGCCAGGCCGTGGTTGCCGCTCGACGAGGTGACCACGCCGGCCCGGCGCCGGTCGCCCAGGCGGGCCACCGCCGTATAGGCCCCGCGCAGCTTGAACGCCCCGACCGGCTGGAGCTGCTCGCACTTGAGGAGAAACGAGCATCCCTCGGGGCCGGCCACGCGGACGAGTGGCGTGCGAGCCGCCACGCCGTCGAGCGTACGGGCCGCGTCCCGGATGTCCTCGAGCGATGGTCCGGCCCGCCGGCCCGGCTCACTCCTCGGCGCTCGGCACCTCCTCGCCGGCCACCTCGTCGCTGCCGCTCTCGTCCTCCTTGGCCACGCGGGACACGTCCACGACCGTGTCGCCGGCGTCGAGGTTCATCACCCGGACCCCCTGCGTGTTGCGGCCGATGACCCGGATGCCGTCGACCGGCACCCGGATGATGATCCCGTGCCGCGTGATCATCATCAATTCGTCGTCCGGCTGGACCTCCTTGAGCGCGACGCAGGGGCCGGTCTTGTCGGTCACCTTGAACGTGATGATGCCCTTGCCGCCGCGCTTCTGCACCCGGTATTCGGTCAGCTCACTCCGCTTCCCGAAGCCCTTCCCGCTCACCACGAGGAGCGTCGCGTCCCGCCGGATGACGACCATGCCGATCACCGCGTCGTCCTTCCCCAGCTCGATGCCCTTCACGCCGGTGGCGACCCGTCCCATGTCGCGGACGTCGCCCTGGTGGAAGCGGATGCTCATGCCTTCGCGGGTCGCGAGGACCACGTCGCTCGTGGCGTCGCAGATTTGCACGTCGATCAGTTTGTCGCCCTCGTCGATGTTGATCGCCCGGATCCCGGTGGCGCGCACGTTCCCGTATTCCGAGAGCGCCGTCTTCTTCACCGTGCCCTGACGGGTGGCGAAGATCAGGAACTGCTCGGGCGAGAACTCCCGCACCCGCACCAGCGCCGCGATCCGCTCGTCGGGCTTGGTCGCGATGCAGTTCACGATCGGCTTGCCCCGGGCGGCGCGCCCTGCCTGCGGGATCTCGTGCACCTTGAGCCAGTAGACGTGGCCCTTGTCGGTGAAGAACAGGATGTAATCGTGGGTGCTGGCGATGAAAAGGTGCTCGACCCAATCGTCTTCCTTCAGGTCGGCGCCGTTCAGCCCGCGCCCGCCGCGGCGCTGCCGCCGGTAGGTGGAGGCCGAGATCCGCTTGATGTAGCTCGAATGGGAGATGGTGATCACCATGTCCTCTTCGGCGATCAGGTCCTCGACCGTGAACTCGCCCTGGTCCGCGACGATCTCGGTGCGGCGGTCGTCGCCGAACTTCTCCGAGATCTCCGCCATCTCCGCCTTGAGGATCGCCATGCGCTTGGGCTTGGACCCCAGGATGCCCTTGAGCTCCTTGATCGTGGCCCGGACCTCCTTCAGCTCGGCCTCCAGCTTTTCGATCTCGAGTCCGGTGAGCTTGGCGAGCCGCATGTTGAGGATCGCGTCGCTCTGCTTCTCGGACAGCCCGAAGCGCTTGCGGAGCCGCGCGTCGGCGTCGGGGACGTCCTTGGACTTCTTGATGAGCTCGACGATCTCGTCGATGTTGTCGACGGCGATCTTGAGGCCCTCGAGAATGTGCTCCCGGGCCTCGGCGGCCTCGAGGTCGAACCGGGTCCGCCGCACGACGATGTCGTGCCGGTGCTCGACGAACCGCTCCAGCAGCTGCTTGAGGTCCATCACCTTGGGCGCGCCGTGATCGAGCGCGAGCATGATCACGCCGAAGGTGGACTGCATCGCGGTGTGCTTGTAGAGCTGGTTCAGCACGACGTTGGGGTTCGCGTCACGCTTCAGCTCGACCACGATCCGCATGCCGTCCTTGTCCGACTCGTCGTTGACCCCCGAGATCCCCTCGACCTTCTTCTCGACCGCGAGCTCGGCGATCGACTTCACCAGGTTCTCCTTGTTCACCTGATAGGGGATCTCGGTCACGACGATCTGGTAGCGGCCGCTGGACTCCTTCTCCTCGATCTGCGCGCGGGCGCGCATCACCACGCGGCCACGGCCGGTCTCGTACGCCTCCTTGATGCCCTCCCGGCCGTAGATGTACGCGCCGGTCGGGAAGTCGGGCCCCTTGATCACCTTCCGGAGATCCGCGATCGAGGCGTCCGGCTGGTCGATCAGGAGATCCACGGCCTTCGCCACCTCCCGCAGGTTGTGCGGCGGGATGTTGGTCGCCATCCCGACCGCGATGCCGCTGGAGCCGTTGACGAGAAGGTTGGGGATCTTGGAGGGAAGGACGGTCGGCTCCTGCAGCCGGTCGTCGAAGTTGGCCTGGAGGTCCACCGTGTTCTTGTCGATGTCCTCCAGCATCGCGATCGACACCGGCGTGAGCCGCGCCTCGGTGTATCGGTAGGCGGCAGCCGGGTCCCCGTCCACCGACCCGAAGTTTCCCTGGCCGTCGATCAGCGGGTAGCGCAGCGAGAACTCCTGCACCATGCGCACCAGCGCGTCGTACACGCTCCCGTCGCCGTGCGGGTGGTACTTGCCGAGCACGTCGCCCACCACCGTCGCGGACTTCTTGTACGGGCGACCGGGCACCAGGCCGAGCTCGTTCATCGCGTAAAGGATCCGCCGATGCACCGGCTTGAGACCGTCTCGCACATCGGGCAGCGCCCGCGAGACGATGACGCTCATCGAGTAGTTGATGAACGACTGCTGCATCTCCTCTTCGATGAGGCGAGGCAGGATCCGTTCGCGCGAGTTGGGTGCGGTCATGACGTGATCCAGGAAATGGGCTGGCGGCGGCCGAGCGGGCCGGGAACCAGACACAAATATACCCGGAGCGCCGGCCTGGCCGCAACCGCCGCGCAGATATCTAAGTAGTTGTCAGATAAAGTGTTATACGGCAGAAGGCCGCGGCCGTGAATCAACCGCCGCAGCCGTTGGGCCTGCCCGCCAAACAGTCCGCCGGAGCACGAGTGAGGCTGTCGCGGATCAGGAGTACCGTGCCGGCGCCGCGACCGAGCGGCGGCCCCCCGGTCTCCGCGCGCACCCGGCCGATGGGCCGGCCCTGGGCGTCCCGGATCCGGTAAGTGGCCGGCTGGTCGCCGTCGTCCGTCGGCATGTCTCTCCTCGTCGTTCGAGTCCCGCAGCCGGGAACCGGCTCACAGAGAGAGATGCGGTGAATCGCCAAACGGTTGCGCGTCGTAAGGGAGCGCAACCCTTTCGGCGCGCCCCGTGTCAGAGGACCGACGCCGGACCGAACCCCTCGCCCCGGAGCCCGGTGGACGACCGTCACCTGATCTCCCGCGTGCAGGCCGGCGATGCGAGCGCCGAGCGTGAGCTGTACGACACGCACGTGGAGCGGGTCTACCGGCTGGTGTACCGCCTGGCCGGAGACGCGGACGAGGCTCAGGACTACACCCAGGAAACGTTCATCCGGGCGTTTGGCCGGCTGGGCGAGTTTCGCGGCGAGGCCGCCCTGGGCACCTGGATCTGCTCGATCGCGATCTCCGTGGCGCTCAACGGGCTCCGGCGCGGGAAGCGGCTCAGGACCCGCGAGGTGGCGCTGGACGAGGCGGCCACCGCCGCCACAGCGGACCGGGCGGCGGAGCCGGATCTCCGCGACCGGCTCGCGCGAGCCATCGACGCCCTTCCCGAGGGATATCGCGTGGTCTTCCTGATGCACGACGTCGAGGGGTACACGCACGAGGAGATCGGCCGTACGCTCGGCGTGCAGACCGGCACGTCGAAGGCTCAGCTGAGCCGTGCACGGGCCAGGCTGCGCCGCGCGCTGGCTGACTTTGCGAGGGGATGACAATGACGGGTGAGGACGACGAACCGCTCGATCCCGAGCTTCGAGACGCCGCGCGCGCGTACCACGAGCCGCCGGCGGTGCCCCGGGAGGCGCTGTGGACGCGGATCCAGCTGCGGCGAGCCGCCGAGCCGAGCGCCGCGCCCGCGGATCCGCCCGCCGCCCGCGAGGCCACCCGTTCCCCCCGCTTCCTCGTCTGGGGCGCCGGCATCGCCGCGTTGCTGGCGCTCGGCGTCGGCATCGGCCGCCTGAGCGTGCACGTGCGCCCCCCGCTCCGGGCCGACTCGACGCCGGTCGCCGCCGCTCCCGCTCCTCTACCCCAAGCCCCCAGCCCGGCCGCCGCGGCGCCTGCGAGGGACGACGCCGCCTATCGGCTGGCGGCCGCCGAACACCTCGGCCAGGCCGAAGCCTTTCTCACGCTCTTCCGGGCCTCGGTCCGCGAAGGCCACCGCGAGCGCCTGGCCCCGGCCGCGGCGCGCCAGCTCCTCGCCACGAACCGGCTCCTGCTCGATTCCCCGGCGGCCGCCGACCCGCGGCTTCGGTTCCTGCTGCAGGACCTGGAGCTGGTGCTTGCCGAGATCGCGCAGCTCGCGCCCGAGCGCCGGCACGAGGACCTCAAGCTCATCACCGACGGCCTGGAGCGGGACGGAATGCTCGTCCGCTTGCGGGCCGCCGTACCCGCCGGCACCGGAGCGGTGCTCCGGAGAGGAGTGCTGTGATGTCCTGGCATGCGATGTGGTGGGCGACCCTGGCGACGGCGGCGATGGCGGCATCGGGCCCCGCCCCGGTTCGGGCCGGCGGTGACCGCCCGGATCAAATGCGCCCCGCGCCCACGGCGCAGGGCGACCCGGCGGACTCGCTTTACCGTGCGGCCCGGGCCGCGCTCGCTCGGCGCGAATACCGGGGAGCCTCGGAGTTGTTCGCCGCCATCGAGAGCCGTTTCGCAAAGTCCCGGTACGCACAGGACGCGCTCTACTGGCAGGCGTTCGCATTGTATCGGGAGGGACGGGACGCGAGCCTGCGCCGCGCGCTGGCCTCGCTCAGGGCTCAGCGGAACCGATACCCGAAGGCGGCGACGCGGGGGGACGCTGCCGCGCTCGAGCGCCGGATCCAGGGGGAATTGGCGCGCCGGGGCGATCCCGACGCGGCCGCGGCCATCGCGGCGGAGGCCGCCCTGATCGCGGCCCCGCCCGCCCCCCCGGTCCCGCCCGCCCCACCAGCGCCGCCCGCGCCGCCGAGCCCTCCGGGAGCGTCGACTCGTGTCGTGGTCGTGGTCCCCGACAGCGGGTGCGGAGAAAGCGACGACGACATCAAGGTCGCCGCGCTCAACGCCCTCCAGCAGATGGACCCGGAGCGGGCCGCGCCGATCCTCCGCAAGGTGCTCAGCCGGCGCGACCCCGGCTCGGTCTGCCTGCGGCGGAAGGCGGTGTTCCTGGTCCCGCAGCTGCAGCCGGAAGGGGCCGAGGAAATGCTACTGGAGGCGGCGCGCAGCGACCCCGATGCCGAGGTCCGGGAGCAGGCGGTCTTCTGGCTCGCGCAGGCCGGGACCGAGCGCTCCGTGGCAGCGCTCGATTCCATTCTGCGGACGACGACCGATCCCGACATCCGGGAGAAGGCGGTTTTCGCGTTGTCGCAGCAGGGCGGCCCCCGCGCGAACCAGGCGCTCAGGGCCTACGCCCTGCGGACCGACGTGGCCGAGGACGCGCGGGGGAAGGCCATCTTCTGGCTGAGCCAGACCGGCGCGCCGGACAACGAGGCCTTCCTGGAACAGTTGTACGGGCGGCTGCAGGGCGTGGAGCTCAAGAAGCAGGTCCTGCTGTCGATCTCCCAGATGGACACTCGGGAGGGCGGCCGCTGGCTGGTGCAGGTGGCCCGGAACCCCCAGGAAAGCCCCGAGCTCCGCAAGCAGGCGCTGTTCTGGGCCGAGCAGTGCGAGGTACCGACGAGCGAGTTCGCCGCGCTCTATGGGTCGAGCCAGGACCGCGCGATGCGGGAGCAGCTCGTCTTCGTCCTCTCGCAGCGGGGCGACAAGGCCGCGGCGGACAAGCTGTTCGAGATCGCCAAGGGCGACCCCGACCGCGAGCTCCGGAAGAAGGCGCTCTTCTGGCTCGGGCAGATGGACGATCCGCGGGTGGCGGACGTCCTCCAGCAGATTCTCGAACAGTGAGCCGGGACCGGCGCGGCAACGGTTTTCCGCGCCATCCTGTCTAAGGCGGCACATGCTGCCGAACCTGCTCCTGCTCGCGCTCGCGGTCCCGGCCGTCCAGCTCGACGCGGCCGTGGGCCATCCCCCACCCCGCCCCGGGACGGTCACGGGGGGCGCCGCGGCCGCGGTGCGCGCGGTGCGGGCGAGCGGGCCGATCAGCATCGACGGCCGGCCCGACGAGCCCGCCTGGTCCGCGGCCCTGCCGATCGGCGGCCTCACCCAGCGGATGCCGCGGGAGGGCGCGGCGCCCTCGGAGCGCACCGAGATCCGCGTGCTCTTCGACGATGATGCCGTCTACGTCGCCGCACGCCTCTACGACGCCGCCCCCGACTCCGTGACGGCGGTGCTCGCCCGCCGGGACCGCACCGTGAGCGCCGACCGGTTCCTGGTGTTCCTCGACCCCTACCACGACCATCGGTCCGGCTTCTACTTCGGCATCAACGCCGCGGGCACCCTGTACGACGGCACGCTCTACAACGACGACTGGAACGACGACACCTGGGACGGGGTGTGGGAGGGCCGGGCGGCCCGCGATTCGCTCGGCTGGACGGCCGAGCTCCGAATCCCGTATTCCCAGTTGCGCTTCCAGCGGAAGGACGTCTACGTGTGGGGCGTCAATTTCGAGCGGGAGATCGCGCGGCGGAATGAGCAGGACTACCTCGTCGTGCGACCCACGAACGGCAGCGGCTTCGTCTCGCGTTTCGTGGACCTGGTGGGCATCGAGCGGGTGTCGCCCCGCCCCCGCATCGAGGTCATGCCGTACGTCACCGGCCGGGCCGAGTTCCTGGACCACGAGCCGGGCGACCCCTTCATCACCGGGGCACGGGCCCGGCCGGGTGCCGGTCTCGACGCGAAGGTCGGCATCGGCGGCAATCTCACGCTCGACGGCACGGTGAATCCCGACTTCGGCCAGGTGGAGGTGGATCCGGCCGTCGTCAACCTCACCGACGTCGAGACCTTTTACCCTGAGAAGCGCCCCTTCTTCATCGAGGGCGCCAGCATCTTCAACTTCGGGTCCGGTGGGGCGAACGACTTCTGGAGTTTCAACTGGGGCGGCGGGGCGGACTTCCTGTACACCCGCCGCATCGGCCGCGCGCCCCAGCTGGCGCTGCCCACGGCCGACTTCTCCTCCGAGCCCGCGGGCACGCACATCCTCGGCGCGGCCAAGCTGAGCGGCAAGGCGGGCACCTGGAGCCTGGGCGCCCTCAATGCTCTCACCAACCGGGAGTTCGCCGACCTGGCACTCGGGCCCGTCCGGTGGCGGAGCGAGGTCGAGCCGCTGACCTGGTACGGCGTCTACCGCGCGCAGAAGGAGCTCGGACAGGGGCGCTACGGCTTCGGAGTGATCGGCACCGGCACGGCGCGCCGGCTCGACGACGACAGCCTCCGGACCCAGCTCTCGCGAACGGCGTTCGGCCTCGGCATGGACGGGTGGGTTACGCTCGACCGCGCCGGCGTGTGGGTGCTGACCGGGTGGACGGGGGCCAGCCGGGTGGCCGGCACAGCGGGGCGGATGACCGATCTCCAGACGGGCTCGGTCCACTACTTCCAGCGCCCCGATGCCGGCTACCTCCGGGTGGACTCCGGGGCCACCGCGCTCTCGGGCTGGGCCGGCAGGGTGACGCTCAACAAGCAGAAGGGCGACTGGATGTTCAACGCGGCCGCCGGGGCGATCGACCCCGGCTTCGAGGTGAACGACCTCGGCTTCCAGACCTGGGCGGATCAGGTCAACGCCCACGTCATGGCCGGCCGCCGCTGGACCCGCCCCAGCCGGCTGTTCCAGAGCGCGCAGCTCAACCTGGCGACCTTCCGCACCTGGGACTTCGGCGGCGACCTCACCGGCGTGGGCTACTTCGCCATGGGGATGTTCGACCTCCGCAACTTCTCCCATTGGCAGTGGTCGGTGGAATACGATCCGCAGAGCCTCAACGCCCGCCGGACACGCGGCGGCCCGCTGACCGTCAATCCCCCGGGTGTGGACTGGTCCATGACGTTCACGTCGGACCCGCGGCGCCGGTGGATTGCCGGGCTCAGCCTCCAGGGCGACGAGTTCGCGCGCGACCGCCAGCACAGCTGGTCGATCGCCCCGACGCTCGAGTGGCACCCGAGCTCGCGCGCGCTGGTTCAGGTCGGGCCGCGGCTCGACAAGCTCCACACCACGGCCCAGTATGTCGACACCTTCGACGATCCGGCGGCCACCGCGACCTTCGGCCACCGCTATCTCTTCGCCGAGCTGCAGGAGATGCAGCTCTCGGCCAGCGTGCGACTCAACTGGATCTTCAACCCCCGCCTGAGCCTCGAGATCTACGCGCAGCCGCTGCTCTCCTCGGGCCGGTACCGGAACTACAAGGAGCTGGCCCGGCCGAGCAGCTACGAGTTTCTCGCCACCGGCCCCGCCCGGACCGCCCCGGGCGACACCACCCGCCTCATGGTGACACCGGCCACCGCGGGACTGGCTCAGCTCGAGTTCGACAACCCCGATTTCTCGCTGGCATCGCTCCGCGGGAACGCGGTGCTCCGCTGGGAGTACCGCCCCGGGTCGACGATCTTCGTCGTTTGGACGCAAAACCGCTCGGACACGATCACCGACGGGGAGTTCCGCGTCGGCAGCGGGCTCGAGCGGTTGTTCTCCGCCGCGGCGAACAACGTCTTCCTGGTGAAAGTCTCGTATTGGTGGAGGCCGTAGGGGGGCTTACATTCCCGCCCATGCCGGTCCCCCGACATCCCACCGTCGCGCGGGCGGGCGGCGTGGGAGTCGCGCTTCTGTGCGCCGCCTGCGGCTCTCCCAAGCCGGCCGCTCCTCCGCTCGACCTCGCCCCACCGACCGACAGTCTCCAGGCCCCGTTTCACGACGCTGCCGGTGCGGTGTGGCTCGGCACGGGTCGTTGGGCGATCGTGTCGGACGGGAGCGGCGTCGTCGGGATCGTGGACTTCCCCGGCCGCCGGGTGACCCCGCTCGGCGGGCCGGGGACGACGGAGCTCAAGAATCCGTTCGCCCTCTTCCGTTCGGGCGACTCCCTTTGGGTGGCCGACTGGGGGCTTCGCCGCCTCACGGTCTGGAGCCTGGAGGGCCGGCTCGGACGGAGCGTGCCGGCGCCGGACATCACCCGCGGCGCGCTCCCCCGACTCCGGGACGACGCCGGCCGGTTTTACGTGCCGATGCCGGCGCCCGCCGGCCGCGACGGCGGCGGCAACCGCGACTCCGCGGCGGTCGTGCGGGCCACGCCGGACTTCTCGCGGGTCGACACGCTGGCCCGGCTCGCTCCGCTCGACATCGCCGAGGTGCTGAGCGACGCCGGGCGCCGGTTCGAGCCGCGCGTGTTCAGCGGGGCGGACCGATGGGGCGCGCTCCCGGACGGCTCGTTCTGGGTGGCCCGGGTGTATCAGAACCGGGTAGACTGGCGGGACCCCGCAGGTCGGTGGACCAAGGGCGAGCCGCTGCCCGACCGCGTGCTCGAGGTCACCCGGGCGGACCGCGAGCTGTTCGTTCGCACGTTCCCGCCGGAGCTTCGCGGCACGGCCGAGCGGCTTCCCTTCGCGCCGGTGAAGCCGCCCTTCGAGGCCGCCTTCACCTCGGCCGACGGCATGGTGTGGCTCCAGAAGAGCCGGTCGGTCGTCGATTCCTCCGGCAGGTGGCACGTCGTGGACCGGCAGGGCCGCCTGGTCCGCGAGATCCGCCTCAGGGGTTTCGGCCGTATCTTGGCAGCGGCGGCGGGGTCGGCGCTCGCGATCCAGTCCGACAGCGCCGGCCTGCACATCTTCGAGATTGCTGTGCCACCACTCGTTCCCCAAGGAGCGTCATGATGGACGTGGTAAGGTCGTGCTGGCCCGTGCTGATCGCCGCCGCGGCCGCCTGTGCCGATTCCCGCGCCGCGGCCAGGCCGGATCTGAAGATCGAGGCGAAGCTGCCGGCCACGTTCGCGCAGTTGAGCAACGTGGTGGAGCTCACCGACGGCCGGATCGCGTTCGCGGATACCCGGCAGCGGCTGTTCCTCCGGGCCGACTTGGGGACCGGCAAGGTGGACACGATCGGCACGCGGGTAGATACGCTGCCCAACGGCGCCGCGGCCTCGGTCTACAAGTTCCCCGGCTGGGTGGCCCACCTTGCAGGTGATACCCTGGCCCTGGTGGACTTTGCCGCGGTCAGGACGACGCTCTGGACCGAATCGGGACAGCCGATCCGGGTGCTGCCCATGCCGCCGGCAGGCGGCGCCACGCCCGTGCTGGCCTACGACCAGGACGGGTTCGGCTACAAGACCGACTACCAGGGAATCCTCGGAGGCGCCGAGCCGGGCCATCGCGTGCTGCCGGACAGCATGAGCGTGCTGCGTTTCGAGCTGGCCACCGGCCGGGTGGATACCGTCGCCGAGCTGGTGGCTCCGGAGTACGGGGCCGCCAAGTTCGGCGAGCAGGTCCAGCAGGTCGCGAAGATCTTCGGCCCCAACGACGTGTTCGGGGTGCTGCCCGACGGTCGCCTGTGGGTGGCGCGCGCCCGGGAGAACCGCGTGGACTGGCGCGGGCCGGGCGGCGTATGGGTGCGGGGCAAGCCGCACGAGTTCAAGCCGGTTCCGGTCACCGACGCCGACAAGCAACGCGTCATCGCCAAGATCCGGCAGCAGGGCAAGGGGCGGGGACTGCCGGACACCCTGCCGCTCGAGTGGCCCTTCGCCGAGAACAAGCCGCCCTTCGAGACCGGCATGGGCAGTCCCGGGGGCGAGGTCTGGCTCCGGCGTTCCCCAGCGCAGGAGGACGCCGACGCCGTCTACGACGTCTACGGAACGGACGGCGCGTGGAAGCGGGCAGTGACCTTCCCGCCGGGCGTCACGCTGGCCGGATTCGGCGGCAAGGGG
>DASWAI010000283.1:0-6851 GCA_036391215.1 Gemmatimonadales bacterium | reverse complement strand
GGGGATGTCGTACAGGACCCAGTGCACCCAGGTCGTCTTGGGCGCCTTGGGGTCGGGCGCGTCGGGATCGTCGACGATGAGAGCGAAGCTCTTCGTGCCGGCCGGCGCCCCGGTCCACTCGAGGGGAGGAGCCAGGTCGTCGCCGTCGCAGGTGTATTCCTTCGGGATGCTCCCGTTGGGCGAAAACGCGGGCGAGACGAGCGCGAGGGCCATGGGTGCCTCCCGGGACGGGGACGGGCCTCCGGACGGCGCCGGCCCGGCGAACAGCGCCAGCCCCGCCGCGACGGAGAAGAAGGGTTCATACCGCATCAGCTCGGACTCCTCACCTCGACCGCCATGTCCGGGCGGACCGTCCCGCCCCGCACGACCCGGGCGAACCAGCCCCGCCGTCCCTGGAGGGTCCGGAGAAAGGCGGGTCCTCGCTCGACACCGACGTAGGGGAGCGAGTAGAGGACGATGCACGGATCGCAGGGCTTGCTCAGCTCCAGAACGACCTCGCCCAGGCACACCCTCGCTCCCCGCTGCAAGGCACCCGGCGGGAGCCCCGCCACGGTCAGGTTCTCGCCCAGCTCGCCGGGCTCAACCGGCCAACCCTCGGCCCTGAGATCGGCCAGGATCTCCGCGCTCAGGAGGAGGACCGCCTGGTCGGGGTCGCCGTTGGCTTCCTCGGTCCGCCAGCGATTGAAGTCGCCCTCGACTCCGGCGGGCGTGATCGTGAGCGAGGGCACGGCTCGCTTGGGGAGCCCGCGAGCGCGGCCTTCCCTGGGCTTGGCGTGCAGCTGTACGATGCGGCCGCGCACGGGGTCCTCCCGCCTAGCTGTCCTTCGGGTCACGACGTAGGCCGTGATGCGGCCGGCGAGGATCAGGAGCTCCTCGACCATGACGCGAGCTGCCGCAGCACCGCCCGGCTCACCCTGCCCTCAGTGCCCCGGCGCGTCCAACACTTCCCGCACGCGCCGCGCCAGCGATTCGGGGGAATACGGCTTGGGGAGGAAGTCGACCCCCTCGGCCAGGACCCCGTGGTGCACGATGACGTTCTCCGTGTACCCCGAGGTGAAGAGTACCTTGATCGCCGGCCGAAGCGCCCGGATCCGCTGCGCCATCGCGGGGCCGTTCATCTCCGGCATGACGACGTCGGTGATGAGGAGATGCAGCGGCTCGGTCATCCCGCCGACGGCGTGCATCGCCGACGTGCCGTCGCGGAAGGCGTGAACCGCGTATCCGTGCTGCACGAGAACCCGGGCGGCCAGCGACCGCACGGCTTCGTCGTCCTCCACCAGGAGGATCGTCTCGGTCCCGTGCCACCGGGCCGCGCGCGGCTCCGGCCAGGCCTGGATGGCGGCCTCCTGCACGCGCGGCAGATAGATCTTGAACGTCGTGCCGTGCCCGGGCTCCGAGTAGACCTCGATCCGGCCGCCGTTCTGGGACACGGCCCCGAAGATCATGGCCAGGCCGAGGCCGGTCCCGCGCCCCGGCCCCTTGGTGGTGAAGAATGGCTCGAAGAGATGCGCCTTGACGTCGTCGCTCATGCCGGAGCCCGTGTCGGACACGGCGAGCAACACGTAGTCGCCGGGGCGGACGTCGGGGTGATCGTGGGCATAGGTGAGATCCAACGACGTGTTAGCGGTCTCGATCGTCAGCTTGCCGCCCCTCGGCATCGCATCTCGCGCGTTGACCGCAAGGTTGACCAGGACCTGCTCGCTCTGGCCGGGATCGAACCGGACCTGGCCGAGGTCGGGCGCGAGGAACGTCCGCAGCTCGATGTCCTCGCCGAGGAGGCGCGGCAGCATCCCGCGCACCCGCGCGATGACCTCGTTGAGGTTCAGGACCTGCGGGTTGATGATCTGCTTGCGGGAGAACGCGAGCAGCTGCTGCGTGAGCGCGGCCGCCGAATCGGCCGCTGTATTCGCCTCGGAGAGATCGTGATACAGCGGGTCGAGGGGCAGGAGGCCCGAGAGCGCCAGCTCCAGGTAGCCCTTGATGACCGTGAGCAGGTTGTTGAAGTCGTGCGCGACTCCGCCCGCCAGCCGGCCGACGGACTCCATCTTCTGGGCATGGAGCAGCTGGGCCTGCAGCCGCTTCGCCTCGCTGACGTCGAGAAACGAGGCCATCAGGTTCACGATCTCGCCGTCGGCGTCGCGCACGGTATTGGCCGAGACCAGCACGTCGAATGTCGTGCCGTCCTGTCGGCGGGCTACGAGCTCTCCCTGATACGCCCCACGCGCCCGCAACTCCTCCAGGAAGCGGCGCGTCGCTTCGGGGTCCGCGAAGTCCGCCGGCGTCTTGCCGAGCACGTCCGCGTCGGACGCATGGCCGAAGAGGCGCAGGAAGGCCGGGTTCACGTAGACGATCCGGCCCTCCGGGTCCGCGATGCCGACGCCGTTGAGCGACGTCGCGATCGCCTGGTCCTTGAGGCGGAGCGCCTGCTCGGCCAGCCGGGCCTCCGTGATATCGACGACCGCTCCGACGGTGCGCGCGGGCCGGGCGGGGCCCTCCCCGTCGAAGAAGGTCTGCGACCGCGCGAGCACCCACCGCACGGCGCCGTCGCGACGGATGATCCGATGCTCCACGTCCCAGACTCCGTCCCCCGACGGGTCGTGGGCGCGCCGCACGGCCTCGCCGATGCGCGGGGCGTCCTCGGGATGAACGAGTCCGAGGAAGTCCTGGAGCGTGACCGGCGCCTCGGCGTCCCAGCCGTAGATCTCCCGCTGGCGGGGCGACCAGTAGATGGTGCCGGTCAGGTGGTCATGGTCGAAGATGCCGATGTGTGACACCCGGACGGCCTGGCGCAGCCGCTCCTCGCTCTCGCGCAGGGCCGCGTCCGCCCGCTGTCGCTCGGTGATGTCCTGCACGCTGCCGGCCGAGCGCAGGGGGCGTCCGTCATGGTCGTAGGTCGTACGCGCGAGCTCGCGCACGTACTTGATCCGGCCGTCGGGCATGAGCAGACGGTGCACGATGTCGTAGACCGTCTTCGCGGCGACGGACTCGGCGTAAGCGCGGAGGACGGCATCGCGGTCGTCTGGATGGACCACCCGCAGGAAGGCGTCGTAGGAGGCGCCCGATGCCGGGTCGATCTCGAACATCCGGTAGATCTCGTCCGACCACCACAGCGCGTTGGTAGACGGATCGAGCTCCCACGACCCGATCTTCGCCAGGCTCTGCACCTCCGCCAGGCGGCCTTCGGCAACCCGCAGTCTTTCCCGGGCCTGCCGCTCGCGCTCCAGCGCGGCACGAAGCTCGGCTCGGGGCTCGTCCGCGTCGGTCACGCGTCCGCTCCGCCGCGGGGATCGGGGGCGCGGGTGAGCTCTGCAGGAATCATGGGAACGTCTCGACGGGCGAAGCGGCTCAGGCTCCGGCGGCCGTGTAGGTGGCGGACAGCGTCCTGACCGCGATCGTCAAGCTGTGCGCCCGGGGCGCGATCGTCCAGCCGGTGCGAAGGTAACCTGGCATTCCGGGGCGTCGGGAGCAACGGGATCCTCCCCCGCCCTGGCCGGGGACACGCGTCCGGGCGGTATCAGCGCCGCCCCAAGGCCGCCTCGACCCGCTGCTCGCGCAGCCGGCACAGGCTCGGGATGCACCAACTCCCGCCGCCCGCGGCCGGACGCTACCTTCCCCGGCCATGGACCCGCTCTCGGACGTGCTGCGCGTGGTTCGGCTCGACGGCGCATTCTTCTATGCGGTCGAGGCGGCGGAGCCGTGGAGCGTGGAGGCGGTGGCCGCCAAGGATCTCTCGCCCCGGATCCTGCCCGCCGCGGAGCACCTGATCTCGTACCACATCCTGATTCAGGGCCGCTGCTACGGCGGCGTGGTGGGCGAGGAGCAGGTGGAGCTCCTCCCGGGCGACGTCATCGTCTTCCCCCATGGCGACCCGCACGTGATGTCGAGCGGCCGCGGCGTCCGGATCGGTCCCGACGTGCACAGCAGCGCGCCCGCGCGCTACCCCCACACGGTCCTGCTCGGCGACCAGGGACCGCGCGTCACGTCGTTCCTCTGCGGCTTCCTCGGCTGCGACCGCCGCCCGTTCAATCCCCTGCTCGCGGCGCTTCCGCGCCGGCTGCACATGCGGGGCATGTCGAGCGCCTGGTTCGGCGCCTTCACCCGCCAGCTGACCGAGGAATCCCGCGTGGGCCGGCCCGGGGCGGACACCGTCCTCACCCGGCTGGCCGAGCTGATGTTCATCGAGGTCCTGCGCCGCTACCTCGAGGAGCTGCCACCGGGACAGACCGGCTGGCTGGCCGGCCTCCGGGATGAAGTGGTTGGCCGGGTGCTGACGCTGCTGCACGCGCGGCCCGGGCATGCCTGGACCCTGCCCGAGCTGGCCCGCGAGGCCGCGTCGTCCCGCTCCGTCGTGGCCAAGCGGTTCGGGGAGCTGGTCGGCCAGCCGCCGATGCAGTACCTGACCCAATGGCGCATGCAGGTCGCCGCCACGCGCCTGGCCCAGAGCGGCGCCAAGGTGGCCGCGATCGGAGAGGAAGTCGGCTACGAATCCGAGGCCGCGTTCAGCCGCGCGTTCAAGAAGGCAACGGGGCTCGCCCCCGGCGCCTGGCGCGAAACCCGCCGCACTCCCCGCCCGTAGTCCCCTCTTCGGCCTGCCCGATCGAGACGATCGGGCAAGCTCGCCGGACTCCCGGACAAGATGCGCCGCACCGGATACGCGGGAGCAGAAGATCGGGACGCCCGGTCATTGGCGGCGACGCCCGCCTCCTGCACAATGCAGCCCGCGCGCACGAGGGCGCGCCCGACCCCATTGACTGACGGAGGCGTTGGCATGTCATCCGAAAGCGTTTCCCCCGGCGGAGGCGCCGGCACCGCGACCAGCGAGGTCCCCGCCTGGTCCGAAGACCCGCTCACCGCCCGGGCCCGGTCGGTCTGGACCGCGGGCGACTTTCTCCCGATCGCGCGCAGCTTCGCGGCCGGCGCGGCGGAGTTCATCACCCGGCTCGCGCTCCGTCCGGGCGAGGCGGTGCTCGACGTCGCGTGCGGCACCGGCAACCTCGCCATCCCGGCGGCGCGGACCGGCGCGCGCGTCACGGGCATCGACATCGCGCCCAATCTGATCGCCGAGGCCCGGCAGGAGGCGCGCGCCGCGGGTTGCGCCGTGACCTTCGACGTGGGCGACGCCGAGTCGCTGCCCTACCTCGACGGTCAGTTCGACACCGCCGTGACCATGTTCGGCGCGATGTTCGCCTATCGGCCGGAGCGGGCGGCGGCGGAGCTGCTGCGGGTGACCCGCTCGGGGGGCCGCGTGGCCATGGCGAACTGGACGCCCGAGGGATTCGTGGGGCGGATGCTGCGCGCCCACACCGCGGTCGTGCCGCCGCCCCCCGGCGTGCCGAGCTCGCTGGAGTGGGGCAAGGAGGCCGTGGTGCGCGAGCGCTTCGGCGCCGGCGCCGCCTCGGTGAGCTGCACCCGGCGGACCCTCGACCTGTCCTTCCCGTTTCCGCCCGCGGCCGTGACCGAGCTGTTCGCCACATGCTACGGGCCCACGGTCATGACGCTCCGCGCCGCCGATCCCGCGGGCGCGAGCCGGCTCCGGAGCGAGCTGACCCGCCTGTTCGAGGAGGCGAACCGGGCCACCGACGGCACCACGACGGTGGCGGGCGAATACCTCGACGTTCAGGCGCGGGTCGCCTGACCCTGGCCGACACCAGCGGGCGCCCGGCGCCCGCCACACCCTATACCGGAGATCAAGCAATGAGCCATCGTTCCGACGCTCTCGCCGACCGCCTCGAGCAGGGAGCCCGCGCGCTCGCCGACCTGGCGAACGCCCTCACGGACGCCGAGTGGAACACCCGGATTCCGAAGGACGGGCGCAAGATCGGCGTCGTGGTGCACCACGTGGCCAGCGTGTACCCGATCGAGATCCAGCTGGCCCAGACGGTGGCGGGCGGCAAGCCGGTGACGGGCGTCACCCCGAAGGACATTGACGACATGAACGCCGGGCACGCCAAGGAGCACGACGGCGCCACCAAGGATGCGACGCTGGAGCTGCTCCGGCGGAACAGCGCGGCGGCCGCGGCCGCGATCCGGGCCCTCGGCGACGCGGAGCTGGATCGGGCCGCGCCGGTATCGCTCTACGCCGACGCCCCGCTCACGTGCCAGTTCGTGCTCGAGGATCACGCCGTGCGGCACAGCTACCACCACCTGGCCAAGATCCGGGCGGCGTTGAAGGCGCGGGTGCCGGCCGCGCTAGCGAGCTAGGGGCGGGGCGGGGGCGGCACAACGGCCGGAGAGGAATCGCGCAGGGGCGGCTCGAGCCCCATCCGCGTCAGCACCTGCGCGAACCTCGGGTCGCTCCGCAGCGGATCCAACAGCGGCTCGAAGAAGTTCTCCGGGATGTAGATGTCCTTCCGGTCGATACCCCGGTTGAGCCATTCGATTCCCTGGGTCAGGTCGCCCAGACCCGCGTATACCGCGGCGATGGAAAACGGCGGGATCAGCTCCCGGTCCGAGCGCCGCTTCAGATCGTCCACCACCTCGAGGGCGGCGTCCCGGTCACCCGAGGCGGCGTAGGCGTACCCGAGGCCTGCCGCGGCATAGGGCTGGAACACGCCCAGGTCGATCGCGCGCCGAATCGATGCGATGGCCTCGGGGTAGCGGCGCTGCTGGATCTGTACCACGCCGAGCCGCCAGTGCGCCTGGGCATAGTTCGGATTGAGCTCGAGGACCTGGCGGATGCGCGCCTCCGCCTCGTCGTTCCGATGCATGAGGTAGGACACCCAGCCCCACTCGATGCCGATCTGCTGCGCCAGGGGATCCAACTGGTGGGCCCGGCTCATCTCCGCCATGCTTTCGGCCAGCCGTCCGCGCCCGGCCAGGAAATCGCCGTACCAGTGATGGCCATTGGCATA
>DASWAI010000282.1:0-14794 GCA_036391215.1 Gemmatimonadales bacterium | reverse complement strand
GGGCGAACAGGTCGTGAGGGATCTCGACCCCGACGGCCTCGGCGAGCGCCTCGTGCCAGGTGGCAAGGTCGTCACGATCGGGCACACCGTCGGCCGCCCGCAGGATCGGGATCAGCGGCAGGGGTTTCCGGTCGGATGCGCTCGTCATGCTGACCGTAGGAGCAGGAGACATGCCTCTTGACGGGTCATCGCTAACCCGCTGTCGAATGGCCGCTTACCCCGTGAAAGCCAAGCCGGCTAGCCCTGCTCGTTGGCGGCCGGGGGCCGGAGCGCGGCGTTTTGCACCTCCTCTGCACCCGGAACCCATGTGGCGCAAGCAATGTTACGAGGCTATGTTGGCATACCCCCTGCCCCTATATTGGACGCAATCATGCAACCCGTCACGCTCGACATCGAAGGCATGAGCTGCAGCCACTGCCTCAACGCCGTGAACCGCGCGCTTTCCGCGCTGCCTGGGGTCGAGATCGACTCCATCGCGATCGGCCGGGCGGATGTCCGCTTCGACGAGGCCGTCACCAGCCCCGCTCAGCTGGAGGCGGCGATTGGAAACGCCGGCTACCGGGCCACGATCCGCCCATGACGGCGGTGCTCGAGAGCTGCACCATCCCGGTCTCCGGGATGACGTGTGCCGCCTGCAGCGGCCGGGTACAGCGCTCGCTCGAGAAGACACCGGGCGTCGCGGCGGCGTCGGTCAATCTGATGACCGGCGAGGCGACCGTGGATTTCGATCCGGCGACGGTCGCGCCCGAGCGGCTCGTGGCCGTGATCCGGGAGACGGGATACGGCGCCGACCTCCCCCGCGCAGACGCGACGGCCGAAGCTGCGTTCGAGTCGCAGGACGAGGAACGAAGCGTCGAGGCCGGGGTTCTGTGGCGGAAGTTCTGGGTCGCCGTCGTGCCGGCGGCCCTGATGATGGCGCTGGGACACCCTCACACCGACGCGATGCGCTGGCTGGAGCTCGGAGTCACGCTCCCGGTGGTCCTCTGGAGCGGCCGGCACTTCTACGTCCGCGCCTGGACCGCCCTGCGCCACCGCGGGGCCGACATGAACACGCTGATCGCGGTCGGCACGGGCGCCGCGTTCGGGTTCAGCGTCTTCATGACCGTCGCCGCGGGCTGGGTCGCCGCGCGGGGCGTAATGCCCCAGGTCTACTACGAAGCCGTCGCGTCGATCATCGCGCTGGTCCTGCTGGGGAACGTGCTCGAGGCCCGCGCCAAGGGTCGGACCTCGGGCGCGGTGCGCCGGCTGATCGGGCTCCGGCCCGACACGGCGCAGCTGCTGCGCGACGGGGTCGAGATCAGCGTCCCCTTCGTGCAGGTGCGGGTCGGTGACGTGCTGGTCGTGCGGCCCGGCGAGAAGATTCCCGTCGACGGGGTCGTGGTCCAGGGCTCGAGCAGCGTGGACGAGTCCATGCTTACCGGCGAGCCGGTGCCGGTGGCGAAGGCCGCGGGCGACGAGGTCGTCGGCGCCACGCTCAACCGAAATGGATCGCTGCGGGTCCGCGCGACGCGGGTCGGGCGCGACACCACGCTCTCCCGGATCATCGCTCTGGTGCGCGGCGCGCAGGGGGCCAAGGCACCCATCCAGCGGCTCGCGGACCGGATCTCCGCCGTGTTCGTGCCGGCGGTCATCGCCATCGCCCTGGTGACCTTCGGGCTGTGGTACGCGCTCGGCCCGGAGCCCCGCTATCTCCACGCCCTGGTCTCGGCCGTCACCGTGCTCATCATCGCGTGCCCCTGCGCCATGGGACTCGCCACGCCGACTGCCGTGATGGTCGCCACGGGGAGGGGCGCCGAGCTGGGCGTGCTGGTCAAGGGTGGCGACGCACTCCAGCGGGCGGCGGAGCTGGACACCGTGGTCCTCGACAAGACCGGCACGCTCACGGAAGGCCGGCCGGCCGTCACCCGCAACGACCTCGACGACGAATCGCTCCGGCTGGCCGCGTCGCTCGAGCGGCTGAGCGAGCATCCGCTCGGCGAGGCCATCGCCGCCGCCGCGCACGATCGGGGCCTCCCGCTCGAGGACCCCGAGACCTTCGCCGCGTATCCGGGCAAGGGCATCGTGGGACGGATCGGAGGGCGGGACGTCGTGGTTGGCAACCGGGCACTGATGCTGGAGCGGGCAATCGACCTCGCCGCACTCACCCGCACCGCGGACACGCTTGCGGCGGAGGCCGCGACGCCGGTCTACGTCGCCGTGGATGGACGTGCCGCCGGCGTGGTCGGCGTCGCCGATCCGGTGAAGCCCACGAGCCGGGAGGCGGTGGCGGCCCTCCGGAGGCTGGGCCTGGAGGTGGTCATGCTCACCGGCGACGACCGCCGCACCGCGGAGAGCGTGGCGCGCGCAGTCGGGATCGAGCGGGTCGTGGCGGAGGTTCTGCCCAACCGGAAGCTGGACGAGGTGAAGCGCATTCAGCAACAGGGGAAGGTCGTGGCGATGGTGGGCGACGGGTTGAACGACGCGCCGGCGCTGGCCCAGGCAGACGTGGGAATCGCCATCGGTACCGGCACCGACGTGGCCATGGAGACGGGCAGCATCACGCTGATGCGGGGCGATCTGCTTGGCGTGGTGCGGGCGATCGGCCTGGCCCGCCGCACGATGCGGGTGATCCGCCAGAACCTGTTCTGGGCCTTCGTCTACAACGTGATCGGCATCCCGATTGCCGCGGGCGCGCTCTACCCGGCGTTCGGGATCCTGCTCACCCCCGCGCTGGGCGCCGCGGCGATGGCCGTGAGCAGCGTCAGCGTGGTCACCAACAGCCTGAGGCTCCGACGCGCATGAGCGGCGACCATCCCACGACCGCGGCCGCGTGTCCCTGCCTCCGGCCCGGGGACGGCGTCCACGCGGTGGCGCTCGACCCGGAGACCAAGCAGGCGCTGCTCACCCGGCTCCGCCGGATCGAGGGGCAGATGCGAGGGCTCCAGAAGATGGTCGAGGAGGAGCGGTACTGCACGGACGTGCTCATGCAGGTGGCGTCGGTTCAGGAGGCGCTCCGGAGCGCCGGCCGGGCCCTCCTCGACAATCACCTCCGCCACTGCGCCACCGAGGCGATCCGCTCGGGCGACCCGGCGAGCGCCGAGGCCATGTACGAAGAGCTGCTCGATCTGGTCTACCGGACCGCGAGGTAGCCGCCGACAAGGGGTTCGGCGCGGCCGGCTACTCCGCGACCCGCATCATGTCCGAGCCCACCGTGCGCATCGCGCCGAGGATCACCAGACCACCCACCAACGCGACGGACGGCAGCACGAACACCGCCCGGTCGATGCCGAACCGGTCGGAGAGCGCGCCGACCAGCGGGAAGGCGATCGCGTCGCCGGCCAGGTGGATGAAGAGCAGATAGGCGCCCGCCACGGTGGCGCCCACCCGCGCCGGCGCGACGTCGAAGATCAGCGCGGTAAGCGGGCCGTTGTACCACGACAGGAAGAAGAACGCGCCGAAGAACACGGGGATGAAGACGGCCTGGTCGCGAACCGTGAGGAGCCAGATCGCCGCGGGCGCGCCGATCAGAAGCCCGAGGGCCACGGTGATCACCCGGCCCCGGTCGGTGTAGCGGCGAAGCCAGTCGGCCAGCGCACCGCCGAACAGCGTACCGGCCGTCCCCGCCACGAGACCCCATTTCCCCAGCAGCGTGGCCGCCTGGGACGACGTGAGCCCGAGCTCGCGCGCGATGAACGTCGGTCCCCATCCGACGATGCCGTTCATCCCGAAGGAAATCATCGCGCCGGCCACGAACACGTACATCAGGGTCGGCGTGCCGAGCACGCGGTTCACCGCCCGTCCGATGTCATCGAGGGCCGTGCCCATCTCCCCGCCCAGGGGCGTCGCGGCGGCATCACCCCGCCGGATGAGCCGAACCCACCGAAGGATGTCGCCCGCGAGGCCCAGTCCCACCGCCGCGCCGAACACCGCGATGTCGAGCTTCGAATCGGCGCCGTACACCTGGCCGAGCGCGATCGCCGCGCCGAGCCCGGCCGCCGCCCCGACGAGCGTGCCGACGAACTGGCGCCGCAGCGCGGCGAGTCCGCCCTCCAACCCGGCCAGGTGAGCACGGAGCGTGACTGCGGACGGGCGGCGGGTCGGGTCCACCAGCCGCGCCGCCGCCATGGCGCAGAGGAAGCCGGGCACGCCCACCACGAGAAACGCGACGCGCCACCCGTAGTGCTTCTCCAGCACTCCCCCCAGGCCGATGCCGAGCACGCCGCCGAGCGCGATGCCGGACGAGAGAATGCCCATGGCCGCCGCACGTGCCTTGCCGGGGAAGTAGTCTGCCACCAGCGAGGCGGACGCCGGGCCGAACGCCGCCTCGCCGATCCCGACGGCGGCTCGGCAGGTGAACAGCTGCCCGAAGTTCCGGACGGCGCCGCCCAGCACGGTGAAGGCACTCCAGACCGCTACGCCCGCCGCGATGACGGCGCGGCGGGAGCGGAGATCGCTGATCACGCCGAAAGGCAGCGCCGCGACCGAGAACACGAGGATGTAGGCGGACCCGAGCCAGCCCAGCTGGGTGTCGGTCAGAGCGAGGTCGCGCTTGATCGGCTCGAACAGCGCGAAGATGACGTTCCGGTCGAGGTAGTTGAGGAGATTGATGAAGGCCAGCAGGCCCAGCGCGTACCACCGGTAGGCAGTCGGAAGGCTTCGGCCGGCGGGGGCCCCGTCGCCGGTTCCCGTCACCGGCCGACCGTCTCGGCCCCCCCGGCCGGCCCCGATGCGGCGACCGATGCTTGGGCGCGCCGGTCGCGGGAGGCAAGGGCGGCGCGATACTCGTCGACCAGCCGGCCGAGCATCGCCTCCCGCCTCCGGTAGAGGCGCTTGAGCGGCCGCGGCTCGTGTCGCGCCAGTGCGTGCGCCGTGAGCAGCGGGAGGGCGATCGAGTTGTCGCCATACACGACCACCGTCCCCGGCAGCTGGTCCGGGTCGATCTTGCCCCAGCTCACCGCCTCCGCCGGCGTGGCCCCGGACAGGCCCCCCGTGTCCGGCCGCGCGTCGGTCATCTGGAGGAAGTAGTCGTGCCCGCGCTCGTCGATCCCCAGCACCTCCTGGATCTGGGGCTCGGTCTGGAGCATGAAGTTCTTCGGGCTCCCGCCGCCGACGATGAGGCAGCCGCTCTTGCCGCCTGACCGCTTCGCCTCCAGCACGATCGCCGCCGTCTCGTTCACGTCGGCGCTCACGTCGAACCGGAGCTTGCTTCCCGCCAGCGCCTGCTCCGCCACGTTCATCCCGATCGAGCTGTCGCCGGGCGAGCTGGTGTAGATGGGCACGTCGAGCTGGTGGGCGGCGGCCAGCACCGAGCGGCGCGTGAGGCCCAGCGCCCGCTCCCGCTCCATCAGATATCCACCAAGAAGCCAGTGATACTCGGCCGAGCTCATCGGCCGCTGGAACTCCTCCCGCGCGGAGATCTCCCGGACGAAGGCGTCGGTCGAGAGCAGCACGCCGTAGTCGAAGAAGATGTCGTAGATCCGCACGACGCCCTTGTCTCTCAGCTCCACGTCGTCGGCGTGGGGCGTGCCCCGGTGCATCGCCAGTCCGAGGCCGAAGTGCGCGTCGTGGTAGAGATTCGCGCCGGTCGAGATGAGCCAGTCCACGAACCCCGCCTCCATCAGCGGGATGAGGCAGCTCATGCCGAGCCCGGCGGGCGTCATTGCGCCCGTGAGGCTCATCCCGACCGTCACGTCGGCCGCCAGCATCCGCTGGGTGAAGAGCGCGCACCCCTCGCGCAGGCGTCCGGCGTTGTAGGCCAGGAAGGCGTTGTCGATCAGGTCCGCGGCGGTCTCCCGGCCGGTGACGGCCTTGGGGTCGATCCGCTGCCCCCGCAGGTACGCGGCCGAAGGGCGGGTCATGGCCTGGGCTGCTCCTTCCTTTTCCTGAGCGGCTGTCCGTCGCGGGCCGCGATCACGATCTGAACCGCCTCGGCCGGATCGTCCGTCAGCCGGAAGAGATCGAGGTCCTCGGGGTTGATCTTCCGCTCGGCGGCCACCGTTTCCCGCAGCCAATCCACCATTCCGCTCCAGTACCGCCGGCCGAACAGGATCACCGGGAAATGCTTCACCTTGCCGGTCTGGATCAGCGTCAGGGCCTCGAACAACTCGTCCAGCGTGCCGTAACCGCCCGGGAAAACGATGAACGCGCCGGCGTACTTCACGAACATCATCTTGCGCACGAAGAAGAACTTGAACATCAGGCTCCGGGTGACGTAGGCGTTCGTTCCCTGCTCGAACGGCAGCTCGATATTGCAGCCGATCGAGAGGCCCCCCGCCTCGTAGGCGCCGCGGTTCGCGGCCTCCATGATCCCCGGACCGCCCCCGGTGATCACCGGGA
The DNA here is from genome assembly GCA_036391215.1 of Gemmatimonadales bacterium. GTDB lineage: Bacteria > Gemmatimonadota > Gemmatimonadetes > Gemmatimonadales > GWC2-71-9 > DASQPE01. The sequence continues at coordinate 8,479 of DASWAI010000282.1, read as the reverse complement.
TGCCGGCCTTGGCCAGCAGCCGGGCGGTTTCGGTGGCCGACTCGTACTCCGGGTCTTCGGGCCGGGTCCGGGCCGAACCGAAGATCGACACGCCGCCGCTCACGTCGGCCAGGTTCTCGAACCCCCAGACGAACTCGCCCAGGATCCGCAGCGCCCGCCACGAGTCCGATGCCTTGTGGAGGTCCACAGCCTCCCGGGGAGGCCGGCTTTCGAGCAGAACCTCGTCTTCGGTGAGCGGCTTCGGCTCGGTGGGCCGAATGGGGCCGCGGGAATAGGCGTCGGTCACGGCTTCAGGAGCTCCAGCAGCGCGAGGTGATCGTCGGGTACGTTGTAGAAATAGGGCGAGACACGCACGTGGCCGGGTCGGGCGTCCACGATGACCCCGGCCTCGGCGAGGCGCCGGACGTGCTGCGCCGGCTCGGCGCTGGGCAGCATGACAATGCCCGAGCGGGCCTCCCGGGTCGCCGCGACCCTGGGCGCGAGCCCCGCGCCACGGGCCCGCTCGATCAGGTCTTCCGTCAGCGCCATCGTCGTGCGCCGCACCTCGTCGGGGCCCAGCTGGTCGAGCACGTCCAGACCTCCGAGCTGTGCGTACACCGCGGCCATGCCGGGCGTCCCGGCCTCGAAGCGGCGCGCGTCGTCGTGCCGTGCCAGCTCGTGGGGGTCGAACCGGAACTGCTCCCGGTGTGCGAACCACCCGGTCGTCCGGGGCTCGAGCTCGCCGGCGAGCCCTGGGCGCACGTACAGGAACGCGATCCCCGAGCCGCCAAGCAGCCACTTGAGCCCGCCGGCGCAATAGAAGTCCGGGTCGAGCCGGCGCACGTCCACCGGCAGCTGCCCGGCCGCCTGATAGCCGTCGACGAGGAGCAGCGCCCCCTTCCGGTGCGCGATGCCGGCCAGCGCGGCGACGTCCTGGATCGCGCCGGAGGTGAAGAAGACATGGCTCGTCGCCACGAGGGCGGTACGGTCGTCTACGGCCCGCTCGAAGCGCTCCAGCGGCACGTGGATGCCATCCGGGCTCTCCACGATCTCGACTTCGACGCCCTCGCCCGCCTTCGCCAGCCACTGATAGGCGATCGTCGGGAAGTCGAGGCTCGTGACGACGACCCTGGGGCGCCGGCGGTAATCGAGCGACTCGGCCACGGCGGCCAGCGCGGTGGAGATGTTCGAGTGGAGGGCCACGTCGGCGGCCCCAGCGCCGATCACCCGCGCGTAGCGATCGCGCAGTTCGGCCAGGGCGCCCCACCAGACGTCGTACCACGCGGCGGCCCCGCGCCGCTCCCAGAGATCGAGGTACTCGTTCACCCGCGCGCGCGACCGGGACGAGAGGGCACCGAGGGAGCAGCTGTTGAGATAGACCGCGTAACGGAAGATCGGGAACTCGTCCCGAACCTGCCGCCGGGGCGGCGCCCAAACCGGTGCGGCGGTCATAGCCCGGGGAATATATCCCCGCGACCGGAATTATCTTACGCCAATGGCAGCCTCCTGGCTCACGCTCGCGGTCCGCCTCGGCGGGCGGGCCCTGGTCAATCCGAGGCTCGCGCGCGACCTCCTTGCCGCCGCGTGGGCCTTTCGCCGGCGCGACTGGTGGCGCCGGTTCCCGTTCCTCCCGCTGCCCGACCGCACGTATCTCCGGTGGCGGATGTACACCGCCTACGCCGACGAGAACGCGGTGCCGCCGGCCGACGACGTGATCCGCTTCGCCCGGTGGCGCCGGGAAACGATGGGCTTGTGACCGCCGCCCCCGGCAAACAGGCGTCGCCCCATGTCGTGATCGTCGGCGGCGGCTTCGCCGGCATCTACGCCGCGCGCGCGCTCAGGCGCACGAGGGTGCGCATCACCCTCGTCGACCGGAAGAATCACCACCTCTTCCAGCCGATGCTCTACCAGGTGGCGACCGCGGGCCTCAACCCGGCCGACATCACCGCGCCGATCCGGTCGATCGTGCGCCGGCAGAAGAATGTGGAGGTGATGCTCGGCGAGGTCGTTGCGGTCGACGCCGCGGCCCGCGCGCTCCGGCTGGCCGACGGCGCCAGCCTGACCTACGACTACCTGCTCCTCTGCACCGGCGCGCGGCACAGCTACTTCGGACACGACGATTGGGAGCCGTTCGCTCCGGGGCTCAAGAGCCTGGAGGACGCGCTCGAGATCCGCCGCCGGGTGCTCACCGCGTTCGAGCGGGCGGAGCGCGAGCCCGATCCGGTGAAGCGGCACGCTCATCTCACGTTCGTGGTTGTCGGTGGCGGCCCCACCGGGGTCGAGATGGCCGGCGCCGTGGCGGAGATCCGGAGCTTCGCCCTCAAGCGGGACTTCCGGCACATCGATCCGCGCGACGCCACCGTCATGCTGCTCGAGGGCGGAACCCGCATTCTCTCGTCGTATCCCGAGTCGCTCAGCGCCGAAGCCAAGCGCGAACTGCGGACGCTGGGAGTCGACGTGCGCACCGAGACCTTCGTGACGGACATCAAGGCCGGCGCGGTGCAGGCCGCCGGCTGGACCATTCCCACCAACACGGTCATCTGGGCCGCCGGCAACGTGGCCAGCCCGTTGCTCAAGACCCTCGGGACACCCCTCGATGGGCAGGGCCGGGCCGTGGTGCAGGCCGACTGCTCCATTCCCGGGCACGCCGAAGTGTTCGTGTTGGGTGATGCGGCGGCCTTCGTGGAGGAGGGCAGGACCCTGCCCGGCATCTGCCCCGTGGCGATCCAGATGGGGCAGCACGCCGCGCGCGCCATCCAAAGCGATCTGGCCGGCCGGCCCCGCGAGCCCTTCAGCTACTGGGACAAGGGCCAGCTCGCCGTGATCGGCCGGGGCCAGGCGGTCGCCGATATCGGGCGGCTCCACTTCGGCGGCTTCGTCGCGTGGCTCCTCTGGATCTTCATCCACATCTTCTTCCTGATCGGATTCCGGAACCGCGTCATCGTGCTCCTCGAATGGGCCTGGGCCTACGCGACATACCAGCGCGGGGCCCGGCTGATCACCGACCCATGGCGACCGGCCTCACCGCCCACAAAGTGAAAGCCGAGGCCGCGCGGCTTGGCTTCCTGGCCAGCGGCATCACCGACCTGAGCCCGACGGCCCACGCGGCGGAGTTGGACGAATGGCTCGCGCGGGGGTACGCGGGGACGATGCGCTATCTCCATCGCCAGGCCAAGAAGCGGAAGGAGCCCCAACGGATCGACCGGGAGGCGGCGCGAGTAGTAGTAGTGCTCGAGAACTATTACTCGCAGGATGGCCCGGTGGATCTCGAGGCGCCGCGCGTGGCGAAGTACGCCCGGGGGGAGGACTATCACAGAACAATGCTCCGGCGCCTGGACCAACTGGCAGATTTTCTCCGCCAGAATGGCGCGAAAGTCGCCCGGCCATACACCGATGCCGGCCCCGTTCCCGAGCGCGAACTCGCGCAGCGCGCGGGCCTCGGCTGGATCGGCAAGAACTCGCTTCTCATCCGGCCGGAGACCGGCTCGTTCTGCTTCATCGGGACCGTGTTCACCGATCTTCCGCTCGCCGTGGACCCACCCTTCCAGCTCGATCGCTGCGGCAGCTGCACCCGGTGCCTGGAGGCTTGTCCCACGGATGCGTTCGCCGCCCCCCGCGTACTGGACGCGACGAAATGCATCTCGTACCTGACCATCGAGCACCGCGGGCCCATCCCGGAGGCCTTCATCCCCGCGCTGGACGGTTGGGCCTTCGGCTGCGACGCGTGCCAGGACGCGTGCCCGTGGAACACCCGCTTTGCGGCAGAGGCGACGTCGCCCGATCTCAAGCCCCTGGACCTGCTGCGCGGTGCATCGCCGGATTTCTTCGATTCGATGGATGAGGCCGGCTTCGCGGCTCGCTTCGGCGACACCCCGTTCGCCCGGCCGGGCCTCGCGGGCATGCGGCGCAACCTGCGGGCGGCCTTCGCTTCGCGGCCCCGGTCCGGGTGATCCCGTCGATCCGTCGCGCGGGCCGCACCGACGCGGCCCCCCTGGCCGAGCTCGCCGCGCGTACCTTCGCCGAGACGTACGCGGCCTACAACGACCCCGACGACATGGCCGCGCACCTCGCCGCGAAGTACGGCGAGGCAAGGCAGGCGGAGGAGCTTGCCGACCCGGCCGCGACCTATCTCCTGGCCGAGCTCGACGGCCGACTGGTTGGATTCGCTTATGTCATCGCCGACCGCTCGCCCCGCGGCATCCCGATGGATGCGCCGGTGGAGCTGGTCCGGTTCTACGTCGTAAGCGACTGGCACGGACGGGGAGTCGCGCAGCATCTCATGGACGCGTGCGTCGCGGAAGCCCGCCGCCGGGGCGGTCGCACGCTCTGGCTGGCGGTCTGGCAGGAGAATCCCCGGGCGATCGCGTTCTACCGCAAAGCAGGCTTCCGCCTCGCCGGCACGACGACCTTCCACCTCGGCTCTCAGGTCCAGGACGACGACGTGATGGCGATGACCCTCGAGCCGGCCGGCGAGACCGCGTGAGCGCCGCTCCATCCACGGACTCCGTTGCCGCGCGGCTCACCGAGGCCGAGCGCCATCGGCTCGAGCGGGTCGAGCGCCTCGCGACCCTGCTGGACAACGCGATCCCCATCCCCGGGACCCGGTTCCGCATCGGCCTCGACCCGCTCCTCGGTCTGTTGCCGGGACTGGGTGACGCGCTCGGCGCCCTGGCGTCGGCCTGGATCGTCGTGGAGGCCGCGCGGCTCGGGGCCTCGCGCATCGTGTTGACGCGGATGCTCTACAACATCGCGGTCGACACGCTCGTCGGCGCCGTCCCCGGCGCCGGCGACCTGTTCGATTTCGTGTGGAAGTCGGACGCGAAGAACGTGGCCCTTCTGCGCCGGCACCTGGAACAACCGGACGTGGTGCATCGGGCCAGCCGCCGGCTTCTTCTCGCCGTGCTCGTCCTGCTCGCCGGCACCGCGCTGGTTTCGGTCGTCGCCGCGATCCTCCTGATCAAGCTCCTGTTCACTCTGCCAACTCACACCTGAGCCCCCGATGCGCTTCGAGACGCTCGCCGTGCACGCCGGCCACCAGCCCGACCCGGTCACCGGAGCGGTGACGCCCCCGATCCACCTCTCTACCACCTTCGAGCGGGCGCGAGACGGGAGCTTCCCGAGCGGCTACATCTACGCCCGCGACGCGAATCCGAACCGCAGCGCGCTGGAGCGCTGCCTCGCGGAGCTCGAGGGCGGCGCCGTGGCAGCCGCCTTCTCGTCCGGGATGGCGGCTACGGCGGCGATCTTCCAGTCGCTTGGGCCCGGCGACCACGTGGTCGTCCCGGACGATTCCTACTACGTCACGCGGAAGCTCCTGGGCGAGGTGTACGGCCGCTGGGGATTGCAGCACGCCGCCGTGGACATGACCGACCCGGCGGCGGTCGCGGCGGCGATTCAGCCGGCCACGAAGATCATCTGGGTGGAGACCCCCTCGAATCCGCTCATGCGGGTGACGGACATCGCCGCGATCGTCGCCGTGGCCCGGAAGGCGGGCGTCCGGGTCGTATGCGACAACACCTGGGCCTCCCCCGTGCTGACCCGCCCGCTCGAGCTTGGCGCCGACCTCGTCATGCACTCGACCACGAAATACCTCGGCGGGCACAGCGACGTCCTGAGCGGGGCCGTCGTCACCCGGGCCGACGACGACCTGTTCCAACGGATCCGCACCGTACAGGTCGCGGGCGGGGCCGTCGCGTCGCCGTTCGACTGCTGGCTGCTGCTCCGGGGAATCCGGTCTCTGCCGTATCGGATGCGGGGACACTCGGAGCACGCAATGACCGTGGCCCGTTTCCTCGAGTCCCACCCGGCCGTGGCCCGGGTTCACTACCCGGGGCTCGACTCGCACCCGGCCCACGCCGTGGCCGCGCGTCAGATGGCGGACTTCGGCGGGATGCTGTCGCTGGAGATGCGGGGCGGGCGCGCCGAAGCCATGGGGATGGCCGCCCGGCTCCGACTGATAACGCGGGCCACCAGCCTGGGCGGGCCCGAGACGCTGATCGAGCATCGCGCGTCCGTGGAGGGCGTTCACACCCGCGCGCCCGAGGGGCTACTGCGCATGTCCGTAGGGCTGGAGCATCCCGACGACCTGATCGCCGATCTGGCCCAGGCGCTGGAGGCCGCGTGATCCGGGCGATGTACAGCGTAGCCGTCTTCGTCACCGATATCGATCGCGCGATCGCGTTCTATCGGGACGACCTCGGCCTGACCCTGACCAAGCAGGGTTCGTTCGGCGCAGAGTTCCTGGAGCAGGAGCCGCACCTCGGCGTGCACCCGGCGGTCCACCAGGACGCGAAGGCGCTGGTAGGCCGCCACACCGGCGTCACGTTCCACGTGCCGGACCTGCTCGACTTCTGCGCGCGGCTGCACGACCGAGGCGTCCCGGTACTCGCGGAGCCCCGCCAGCAGGCCTGGGGCATCATGGCGATGATCGCGGACCCCGACGGGAACGTCTTCGCTCTGTGGGAGGATCGGCTGCCGGAGCCGTGAGGAGCGCGGCCGCCGCGGGACAACCCCGGATCCAGTCCTCGACGATCTGGCCCTGCTGCTCCATGCCATAGGCGGCAAAGGGCCGCGGCGCACCGCCGGCGTAGTTGTACGGGCTCGGGCCGAGCCCGCTCCGGTGACGGAGCTCGCGCACCCGGTCGCCGAGGCCGCGGGCGTAGTAGCGCACCGCGCCCCAAGCCTGGTACTGGCCGCAGTGCGTGAGCTCGTGCGCCAGCACCGGCAGGGACCGGCAGCAGGAGTCCGGCAGGAACACATGGTTGCCCAACGCGATCGCCCGGCCGCGGGTGAGTCCGAGCACCAAGGTGCGGAGCGCTCGGCCGGCCGGCCCGCCGGCGCCCCGATGGAGCCTGACGCGGGCAACGTCCACCGGCAGCGGCAACCCGCTTAGGGCGGCCGCCTCGCCGGCCGTGACACGGGGGTCGCGCCCGCCTCTCACCTCGCGGCGCTCCGGTTCACTCACCGAGGAATTCTCCCACCGGCCTGAGTGCGTCGATATGGTCGCACAGGATCTTGAACGTCGCGAGCAGGGGCACGGCGACGAACGCGCCGGGCACCCCCCAGATCCAGGACCAGAAGAACAGCCCGAGCAGAATCGCCACCCGGTTCAGCTTGAGCCGCCGCCCGAGCACGTTGGGCGTCACGAAGTTCGCTATGACGAGGTTGATGGCGACGAAGGCGCCGGGCACGAGCAGCGCCTGCCCCAGCGCGTCGAACATCCGAAACCCGAGCACGGCGAGCACCGTGATCATGGCCAGGGCGCCGACGTAGGGTATCCACGCCAGCAGCGCGGCCAGGGCGCCCCAGAGCAGCGGGTTCGGCACGCCGAGCAGGGCCATCGCTCCGGCGACGAGGAGCCCCTGGCCCGCGTTGATCACCGTCATCGTGATCAAGTAGCGGGACACGGACGCCTCCGCCTCGCGCGCGATCGTGACGGCGCGCTTCTTGTCCTCGAGCTGGGGCAGGCCCCGGATGACCTTTTGGAGAAACAGGTCTCCCGACGCCAGCAGAAAGTAGAGCAGGACGATCACCATCACGACGCCGGCCACGAGGCTCTCCGTCGTGCCGAACAGCCGCTGCCCCAGGCTCGGGCCCTTGATGACGACCTGGGGCGTGTGCCCGGTGCCGACGTCCGTGGCCTGCGCCACCTGCTCCGCGGTCCGGGTGACCTGCGCCACCGGCCGGAGGAGGCGGCGGAGCCGGGTCTGGGTCTGGGCCACGCTCGCGGGTGCCTGCGCCAGCCACTCCCGGGTCGGCCCGGCCAGATAGTACCCGGCCAGGCTCAGCGCCAAGAGAAGCCCGCCCAGCACTGCCGCCGCGCCCAACGACTCCGGGACTCGCGCCGCCTTGAGCGCGCGGATGACCGGACTCAGCAGGAAGTGGAGCAGCAGGACCAGCACGATCGGGAGGAAGAACGCCCGCCCTTCATGCAGGGCGAAGAAGAGCGCCAGCACGAAGAGCCCGGTGAGCGCGACCGACGGCCGGAAGAGCCGGCTGCCCAGCAGTGAAGGAGGTGGTGACGTGTCCACGATCGGCCCTTGTCTAGGTCTTGGCGGCCCCGCTAAGGTTACGGCCCGGTCGACCCCTTTGGAATAACGGCGGCATGGCGCAGCTCTGGCAAACCCTCATGTCCGTCTGGGCGTGGCTCGTGCTGGGCGCCGCCCTGGTCCTCTGGCTCCCCGTCATGGGACTGCTCCGCCTGGCGACGCTGTCCGACCCGGGCCGCTACGCCGTGGGTTACGTGTTCCGAAGGATCGGGCCCGTCATGGCGACGCTCAATCCGCTCTGGCGCTTCCGCACCTCGGGCACCCCGCCGGCCGACCCGCGCCGCCCCTACGTCGTCGTCTCGAACCACGAGTCCTTCGCCGACATCCTTCTCATCAGCCATCTGCCCTGGGAGATGAAGTGGCTCTCCAAGGCCGAGTTGTTCCGGATCCCGGTCCTCGGCTGGCTCATGCGTCTCGCCGGCGACATCCCGGTCCGCCGGGGCGAGGGGCGA
>DASWAI010000281.1:0-6154 GCA_036391215.1 Gemmatimonadales bacterium | reverse complement strand
CGGTGTGCCCCTGGGCCGCGAGCGCCTCGGCCCCCGCGGGCACCAGCGCCACGCGGTTCTCGTTGGTCTTGATCTCCTTCGGGACGCCGATGTGCATGCGAGATCCTCAGGTTAAGTGAGACGGGGGAAGAGAGGAGTGAGAAGTCGGGAGTGATGTCCCCTGCCCACTTCTCACGTCTCACGTCTCACTTCCCACCCTCCTCCGGTCCCAGCCGCACCACGGTCTGCCGCTCCGCGGGGAAGAACTCGCCGGCCACGCCGCTGATCGCGTCCGCCGTCACCGCGTCGATCTCCGCGAGCATCTGGCCGAGAGAGCGATACCGGTCGCCGTGCAGCTCGAACCCGGCGAGCCGCTGCATCCGGGCGCCCGGGCTTTCCAGAGACAGGACGACCTGGCCCTTGAGCTGCTGCTTGCCGTCGAGCAGCTCCGGCGCCGGCAGGCCCTCCCGGGCGAGCCGGTCGTACTCCCCGCGGATCGCGTCCACTGCCCGGTCCGCCGTGGCCGGCTGGGTCCCGACATAGACGCCGAGCTGGCCGGTGCTCTGGTAGAACTGCTTGAAAGCGAAGATGGCGTAGGCGAGGCCCAGCTCTTCCCGCACCCGCTGGAACAGCCGGCTCGACATGCCGCCGCCAAAGGCGTTCACCAGGATCGCGAGCGGGAAGCGGCGGGGGTCGCGCAGGGGGAATGTATCGGTGCCGAACACGATGTGCGTCTGGGCCGACTCGCGCACCTCGCTCCGCTCGACGCCGCGCGCGGCGGCGACGGGCGCCACCGCGGCGCGGCGCCCGCCGGCACCGTTCGCCTCGAGCCAGCCCTCGCGCGCGAGCGCCTCGAGCAGGCGGTCGTGATCGACGCTCCCCGCGGCGGCGACCACGCAGTTGCCGGGGTGGTAGGCGGAGTCGTGCAGCCCGCGGAGGTCGCGCGCCCCGAGAGCGCTGACCGTCTCCGGGGTCCCCAGAATCGAGTAGCCGTAGGGGTGTGCGGGCCAGAGTGTCTCGGCCTGCAGCTCGTGGACGAGATCGTCCGGCGTATCGCGCACCCCGTTGATCTCTTCCAGGATCACGTTCCGCTCGGGGACCAGGTCGCGCTCGGCGAGCAGCGGACGCCGGACCAGGTCGGTGAGGATGTCGATCGCGAGCGGGAGGTCTTCGTCCAGGACGTGGGCCTGGTAGCTGGTGAAGTCGCGGCCGGTGAAGGCGTCGAGCGCGCCGCCCCGGACCTCGAGCTCGAGGGCGAGCTGCTTGGCGGTCCGCCGCTCGGTGCCCTTGAACACCATGTGCTCGAGGAGATGGGACACGCCCATCTTCCCGCGGGGCTCGTGCGCGCTGGCGCTGCGCACGAAAACGCCGAGCGCGGCGGAGCGCACGCTCGGCATTGCCTCGGACAGGACCACGAGGCCCGAGGGCGCATCGGTGCGCCGGAGCCCCGTGTCCAGGAGGACCGTGTCCACGGCCGCTACTCCTTGGGGAGCAGCGCTTTCCGTGACAGCTTCATGCGGCCGCGCTCGTCCACCTCGAGCAGCTTGACCTGGACGATGTCGCCCTTCTTGACCACGTCCTCGGTCTTCTCGGTGCGGCCGTGCTGGAGCTCGCTGATGTGGAGCAGCCCCTCGACGCCCGGAATGATCTCCACGAACGCGCCGAACGGCGTCGTGCTCTTGACCGGCCCCTCGTACACCCGTCCCACCTCGGGCTCGGCCACGATCGCGGCGACCATCTCGCGGGCCTTCTCGCCCGCCTCGCCGCCGACCGCGGCGATGGTGATGAGGCCGCTGTCGTCCACGTTGATCTTGGCGCCCGTTGCGTCCTGGATCCCGCGGATCGTCTTGCCCTTGGGACCGATGACGTCGCCGATCTTCTCCGGCTTGATCTGAATGGTGATGATCCGGGGCGCGTACTTGGACAGCTCCGGCCGCGGCTTCGACAGGACCTTCTCCATCTCCTTCAGGATGTGAAGCCGGCCCTTCCGCGCCCGCTCGAGCGCTTCCTTCATGATGTCGAGCGTGAGCCCCTCGATCTTGATGTCCATCTGGATCGAGGTGATGCCGTTGGCCGTGCCCGCGACTTTGAAGTCCATGTCGCCCAGCGCGTCCTCGGAGCCGAGGATGTCGGTCAGGACGGCGATCTTGTCGCCTTCCTTCACCAAGCCCATCGCGACGCCGGCGCAGGACGCCTTCATCGGCACCCCGGCGTCGAGCAGCGCGAGCGACCCGGAGCAGACGGTGGCCATGGACGAGGACCCGTTGGACTCCAGCACCTCCGAGACCACGCGCAGCGTGTAGGGGAAGCCCTCGTAGTGCGGCAGCAGCGGCTGCAGCGCCCGCTCCGCCAGCGCTCCATGCCCGATCTCGCGCCGGCTGGTGCCGCGGATCATCTTGACCTCGCCGGTCGAGTAGGGCGGGAAGTTGTAGTGCAGCATGAACGACTTGGTGGTCTCGCCCAAGACGTCGATGCTGTCGATCCGCTGCTCGTCGTCGGCGGTGCCGAGCGTGACCGACGCCAGCGCCTGGGTCTCGCCCCGCTGGAACAGGGCCGAGCCGTGCGCCCGCGGGAGCAGTCCCGCCTCGATCGTGATCGGGCGGATGGTGTCGAGGTCGCGACCGTCGACCCGCTCCCCCTTCTCCAGCACCTGCGCCCGCATCACCCGGTACTCGATTTCGTCCAGCTCGGCCGCGATGTCCTTCGGCTTCTCGGGGAACTCGGCCGAGAGCTGGGTCTGCACGCTCTGGCGCAGCTCCTTCACGCCTCCGGCCCGGGCCGCCTTGTCCTTGGCGTTGATGGCGGAGGCCATCGCCTTCTCGGCCAGCTCCCGCACCCGCGCCACCAGCGCCGCGTCGGGCTCCGGCCGCTCCCACGCGAGCTTCCGGCGGGGCACGCCGTCGATGACCTTCCGCTCGAGCGCGATCACGTCCTTGATGCCCTTCTGGGCCACCTTCAGCGCCTCCAGCATCTCCGCCTCGGAGATCTCCAGCGAGCCGCCCTCGACCATGTAGATGGCGTCGGCGGAGCCGCTCACCACCAGATCGATGGTCGAGAACTCCAGCTGCTGGAAGGTGGGGTTGAGGATCCACTTGCCCTCGACCTTGCCCACCCGCACCGCCGCGAGCGGGCCGTTCCACGGCACCGTCGAGACGCTCAGGGCCACCGACGCGGCCACCGCGCCGAGGATGTCGGCGTCGTTCTCCTGGTCCGCCGACAGCACCGTGACGAAGACCTGGACCTCGTTCTTGAAGCCCTCGGGGAAAAGCGGCCGGATGCTGCGGTCGATGAGCCGGCTGGCCAGGATCTCCTTGTCGGAGGGCCGGCCCTCGCGCTTGAGGAACCCGCCCGGGATCTTCCCGGCAGCGTAGGTCTTCTCGCGGTATTCGACGGTGAGGGGGAAGAACGGCAGCGTGGAAATGTTCGGGGAGACGGTGACGGCGGCGAGCAGCATGGTATCGCCGAACTGCACGAGCGCGGAGCCCGCGGCCTGCTTCGCGAGGCGGCCGGTCTCGATCATGAGACGGCGCCCGGCAAAATCCTGTTCGATCCGATGTACGGTCACGTGGGATTCCAATTCAGAGCACACCAATGCAGCGAGGGCGCCCCGCTGTGCTCGTTCGGGGCGCCCTCGCGAACCCGCGGGCCTTAGTGACGGAGCCCGAGCTCCTCGATGAGCGCGCGATACGTGGGCAAGTCGCTGCGCTTGAGATACTGGAGGAGACGGCGACGCGTGCCGACCATCTTGAGCAGCCCCCGGCGACCATGGTGGTCCTTGGGGTGGGTGCGGAAGTGGTCGGTGAGCGAGTTGATCCGCTCCGTGAGGAGCGCGACCTGGACCCTGGTCGAGCCGGTGTCGGCGTCGTGCCGGCGATGCTTGACGACCACGGTCTGCTTGTCGAAAGGCATGCTGCGGAGTTCCTCGGGACGATTCACGTTACGATCTATGTTAGCACGGCAAAATAACCTAGGCCATCGAGGGTGACAAGGGTTGGCGCTCGCCGGAGACCGCCACCCGCGGGTCCGCTTCAGCCCCCGAAAATCCGCCGAATGTCGTTCGAGAAGGCGAGCCCCATCAAGAGCACCACCAGCACCAGCCCCAGCGCCGTGAGCCCCTCCCTGAGCTTCGGCGGGATCGGGCGGCGCAGCACCGCCTCGGCGAACAGGAGGAGGAACTGGCCTCCGTCCAGCACCGGCACGGGCAGCAGATTCAGGATCGCCAGGTTCACGGAGATGATCGCCATGAAGCCGAGGAAGGGATCGATCCCGAGCCGGGCGGTCTCGCCGGCCATCTGGCCGATGAAGATCGGGCCGCCGACCTCCCGGGTCGCGACCCGGCCGCTCGCCAGTCCGCGCACCGTCCGCACGACCTGGGTGGCGGACTCGAGCGTCATCGCGCTGCCTGCGGCCACGGCCTGGGTGAACGTGTAAGGCTCGAACCGGGTGTCGGTCTTGAGCCCGATCCCGATCTTGCCGACCGCCCGGGCCTTGCCGGCTTCGTCGAGGGCCGTGTCCGTCTCCGGCGTGAGCGTGAAGGCGAGCGTCTTCCCGTTCCGGTGCACCGCGAGGTCGATCGGGCGACCCCCGCTCGCCTCGATCACGCGCAGGAGATCCGCCCACTGCCCGATCGGCTGCCCGGCGGCGCTCACCACGGTATCGCCGGGCAGGACGCCCGCGCGGGCCGCGGGCTTGCCCGCGAGCACCCGCCCCACGACCGGGGCGCGGAGCGGGATCAGCGCCTGCGACGCCCGCAGCCGGTCGGCCAGAGCGTCCGGGTGGATCGGCAGCACCACGGTGGAGCTGTCCGCGAACCGAAGCGTCACCTGCGCCGAGGGATCGTTGGCGATGAGATCCTGCACCTCGTCCCAGGTGTGGACCGGCCGCCCGGAGATCGCCACGATGCGCGCGCCCGGGTGGATGGACCGGAGGGCCTCGGCTCCGGCCGGGAGCGAGTCGGCAACCCGGCCCACCACCGTCGTCGGGTCGACCTCACGCCCGTTCTTGAAGGCGAGGCCGATGAAGACGAGCCAGGCGAACAGGACGTTCATGGTCACGCCCGCGAGGATCACCACCATGCGCTTCCACACCGGCTGGGCCTCGAACACCCGGTCCGGCGGGACCGGCGTCCCCGCGCCGCCCTCCAGCATGGCGCTCGCGGCATCCTCTTCCCGGCTCGCCATCTTCACGTACCCGCCGAGGGGGAGCCAGGAGATCGAGTACTCGGTTTCGCCCCGGCGGAACGTGAGGGCCTTGATCGGCGACCCCAGCCCGAGGGAGAACCGGTGCACGTAGATCCCCGCCCACTTGGCGGCGAGGAAATGGCCGGCCTCGTGCACGAAGATCAGCACGCCCAGCACCACGGCGAGAGCCAGGATCGTTGTCAGCACGCTCACCTCACGAATTCACGGGCCCGTCCCCGCGCCCAGCGGTCCGCGGCCCGAACGGTCTCGACATCGGCGGCCGGCTCGCGTCGGTGATCGGCGAGCACCCGCTCGATCACGTCGCTGATCCGGCCGAAGGGAATGCAGCCTTCGAGGAACGCGGCCACCGCCACCTCGTTGGCGGCGTTGAAGACCGCAGGGGCCGTGCCGCCCGCCCGCCCCGCGGCGACCCCAGCCCCGAACGCCCGGAATGTGTCCGCCCGGACCGGCTCGAAGGTGAGCGGGCCCGCGGCCACCGGGTCGAAGCGGCGCACGCCAACGTCCGGGAGACGCGCGGGATGGGTCAGGGCGTACAGGATCGGCAGCTCCATGGAGGGAAACGCGAGCTGCGCGATCACGCTTCCGTCGCAGAACTCGACGAAGGCGTGCACGATGCTCTGGGGGTGGACCACCACCTCCAGGGCGTCGTAGGTCAGGCCGAACAGGTGGTGGGCCTCGATGACCTCCAGCGCCTTGTTCGCGAGCGTGGCGCTGTCCACCGTGATCTTCTTCCCCATCTGCCAGGTCGGATGGTTGAGCGCCTCGCTCACGGTGGCCGCCGAGAGGCGCTCGGCTCCCCATTCGCGGAACGGCCCGCCCGATGCGGTGAGGATGAGCCGGGCCACGGCCGGGGTCCGGCCGGTGATGCACTGGAGCACGGCACTATGCTCCGAGTCCACCGGCACGATCTCCCCGCCGCCGGCCCGGGCCGCCGCCGTCACGAGGTCGCCGGCCATCACCAGCGTCTCCTTGTT
>DASWAI010000280.1:0-18997 GCA_036391215.1 Gemmatimonadales bacterium | reverse complement strand
AAGTACAGTCTCAACATCGAGGAGCGCCCGCTCGACGATGACCTCGTCGCCGACATCACCGGCGTGCGGGTCTTCGTGGACGGCTTCAGCGCCCAGTATCTCAACGGGGTCACGATCGACTACGTGACGTCGATGCAGGGGTCGGGGTTCACCTTCCACAACCCGAACGCCACCGGCGGCTGCGGGTGCGGCACCAGCTTCACCGCGTAAGAGGTGAGAAGTGAGAAGTGACAGGGGGATTCCGATGTTGATCGGGGTCCCCCTTTCGCTTTGGGCCTCCCTCCCACCCCTCGCCTCTCACCTCTCACCCCTTACCTACCACCTTCCCTGACCCGCCTCGACCTCGCCGTCGTCCTGCTGTATTGCGCGGCGTCCCTCGGCGTAGGGCTCTGGGTCGCGCGCCGCCAGCGGACCGTCGGCGACTACTTTCTCGGTGCCCGTGACCTGCCGGCGTGGGCCATCCTCCTCTCGATCGTCGCCACCGAGACGTCGGCCATCACGGTCATCTCGATCCCCGGCACCGGCGCCCGCGGGGACCTCGCCTTCCTCCAGCTCGTCCTGGGCTTCATCGTGGGGCGCACCGCCGTCGCGGTCTGGCTCCTGCCCGGCTACTTCCGTGGAGAGCAGGACACCGCCTACGCTCGGCTCGAGTCCCGCTTCGGCCCCCGTATCCGCCGGCTCATGTCCGCCATCTTTCTCGTGACCCGGTTCCTGGGCGATGGGGTCCGGGTCTTCGCCAGCGCCATTCCGCTGGCGCTGGTGACCGGCTGGAGCGCGCCGGTGTCCATCGCCGTGATCGGCGTCGTCACGATGGTGTACACCTGGTTCGGCGGCTTCAAGGCGGTGGTCTGGGCGGACGTGTTCCAGCTCGGCGTGTACATCGCGGGTGGCATCGTCACCCTCTGCGTGGCGCTCTCGCTGGCCGGCGGCGCCGACGCCGCCCTCGCCGCGGCGCGGGGCGCCGGCAAGCTCCACCTGCTGAACCCCACCTTGAGCTTCACCACGACCTACACGCTGCTCGGGGGACTGGTCGGCGGCGCGATGCTCTCCGCCGCCTCCCACGGCACCGACCACCTGATCGTCCAGCGCCTGCTGGCCAGCCGCTCGCTCCGCGATGCGCAGGTCGCCCTGGTGGGGTCCGGCTTCGTCGTGTTCCTGCAGTTCCTGCTGTTCCTGCTGGTCGGCATCGCCATCTGGGCCACCGGCCTGGTCCCTGCCGCGATGCCGTCGGATCAAATCTTCCCCGGATTCGTGCTCGCGCATCTGCCGACGGGGCTCGCGGGGCTCGTCGTGGCCGGCATCCTGGCCGCCGCGATGGGTACCCACAGCTCCGCCATCAACGCCCTCGCGTCTTCGCTCACGCACGACTTCTACGCCGGCTGGACCGGCCGCCGCGACCCGGCGCACCTGCTGCGGGTCGGCCGGGTGTTCTCCGCGCTCTGGGGCCTGGCCCTGATGGCGGGGGCGTTGCTCTTCCTGGCCTACGACCGCGAGGGGAAGACGCCCGTGGTCGTGCTCGCGCTCTCCGTCGCGTCCATCGCCTACGGCAGCCTGCTCGGGACGTACCTGCTGGCCGGACGCTGGTCGCGGGCGACCGGCCGGGACGTGGTCGCGGGAGCGGTGGTTTCGCTCGCGGTCATGCTGGGCGTCTTCTTCGCGCGGCCGCTGGCGGAGCAACCCGGCCTCGGATGGCTCGCGCCGGCGGCCCGGCTGGCCTGGCCCTGGTACGTGCCGCTCGGCACCCTGCTCGCCGTCGCCGGCGGCGTGGTCTCGGGGTTCCTGCGCCGCGGGGCGGCGGATGGACAGGCGTGAGGCGTCCCGCGATCTTGTCTCCCCAGCCATGACTCCAATCCTGATCGGCGCGGACGTGGGCGGCACCAAGACCGCCGTGGTGGTGGCCGAGGGCTCCGACGTGGTCGCTCGGGCCGAGGGGGCCGGCGGCGCGGTGCGCCCCGGCCGCGCCCTCCAATCCGCCGCGACCATCGCCGAGGTCGTGCGGCGCGCGCTCGCGAGCATCGGCCGGACCCGCGGGGATACCCTCGTGGTGGGCGCCGCCGGCGCCGGCCGCCGTCCCGAGCGCGACGAGCTCGCCCGCGCGCTCCGGGGCGAAGGGGTCGCGGAGCGCGTGACGGTAACCACCGACATCGAGATCGCGCTGATCGCCGCGTTCGGCGAGGGTCCGGGCATCGTGGTGAGTGCGGGAACGGGCAGCATCGCGGTGGGGCGCGACCGGAGCGGGACGCTGCACCGGATGGGGGGCTACGGCTGGCAGATGGGCGACGAGGGGAGCGGCTACGCGATCGGGCGGGCGGCGTTGGGCGCGGTCAGCCGCGCGCGCGACGGGCGAAGCCCGGAGACCCCGCTTCAGCAGACCCTCCTGGCCGCCACCCGGAGCGGCGACTTCGATGAGCTGGTCCGCTGGGCGGCAACCGCGAGCGCCGCCGAGGTCGCCGCGCTGGCTCCGCACGTGCTCGGGGTGGCGGCGGCAGGCGACGTGGTCGCCCGGGGCATCGCCGACTACGCGGCCCGGGAGCTGTCCCAACTCGCGGTCTGCCTGGTGCCCCTGGTCGGCGCCGAGGGGGAGCGCCTGCGGGTGGCGCTGACCGGCGGGCTGCTGGAGCCGGACAGCGTGCTGCGCAGGATCGTGCTGCAGAAGCTCGCCGATCAGGAAGGGCTGGCTCTGATGGAGGGCCCGGTGGACTCCGCCCTCGGCGCCCTCGCCCTCGCGGGAAAGGTCTAGCCGACCGCCTGCCGCGCGCGCTCGGGATTCCGGAGCCGGCTGTGCCGCGCCCCGTACAGGAAATACAGGACCAGCCCGAGCACCAGCCAGATCACGAATCGCTTCCAGGTGATCGCGGGAAGCTGGAGCATGAGGTAGAGGCAGGCCGCGACCGAGATGAGCGGCGTAACGGGTACCCACGGCGCCCGGAAGGGGCGATTGCGGTCGGGATCGGTGTACCGCAGCGCGATGACGCCCAGAGACACGAGCACGAACGCGAAGAGGGTGCCGATGTTGGTCAGGTCCACCACCTCCGCGATATTCGCGAAAGCGGCGAACGTACCGACGAAGCAACCCGTGATGATCGTGCCGACCCAGGGGGTCTTGTAGCGCGGATGCACCTTGGCGATGAACGGCGGGAGCAAGCCGTCCCGCGCCATCGAGAAGAAGATGCGGGGCTGGCCCAGCTGAAAGACGAGCAGCACGCTGCCCATCGCGATCACCGCGCCCAGCGAGATGATGAGGCGCGAAGCCTTGAGCAGCGCCGGGGGACCATCCGTGTACTGGAGTGCCGTGATCATGGGCTCCGCGGTGCCCAGCGACTTCCACGGCGCCATCCCGGTCATCACCGCCGAGAGCCCGATGTAGAGCACGGTGCAGACGACCAGGCTCATGATGATCCCGAACGGCATGTCCCGCTTGGGGTCCTTGGATTCCTCCGCGGCCGTCGAAACCGCATCGAACCCGATATAGCTGAAGAAGATGATCGCCGCGCCCGCGCTGATGCCGGCGAAGCCGTTGGGGGCGAAGCCGCCGGTCGCCGGGTTGGTCCAGTTGTGCGGCTTGATCAGGAACACGCCCACCGCGATGAAGAACAGGATGATCCCGATCTTGAGCAGCACCATCGCGTTGTTCGAGTTCGCCGACTCCCGCACGCCCCGCACGAGAATGATGGTGATCGCGCAGACGACCAGGAACGCGGGGAGGTTGACGATGAGCGGGACACCGAGAATTCGAGGGGCGTCGACCAGGGCGGAGGCCAGGTACGTCTGGGTGGGATCGGTCGTGCCGGCCGCGACGGCGGCGGCCGCGTCATGGGCGGACCGGAAGTCGGTGCCGAGCCAGGCCGGCACGGTGACGCCGAAATGGCTCACCAGCTCACGGAAGTACCCCGACCACCCGATGGCCACGCCGATATTGCCCACCGCGTACTCGACAATCAGGTCCCAGCCGATGATCCAGGCGACGAACTCCCCGAGCGAGGCGTAGGCGTAGGTGTAGGCGGAGCCCGCGATCGGCACCATCGCCGCGAACTCCGCGTAGCACAGGGCGGCGAACCCGCAGGCGACCGCGGTGAGCAGGAACGACAGGACGATCGCCGGTCCGGCGCCGGGACGGGCCGCGTCGCCGACGATGGCGGTCCCGGTGGCGGCGAAGATGCCGGCCCCGATGGTCGCGCCCACGCCGAGCGCGGTGAGGTGCCACTTGTTGAGGGAGCGGGACAGGCCGCCGCGCTCCCGGATGTCGTTCTCGCAATCCTGGATCGACTTACGGACGAAGAGGGATGCCATGAACCCTTGCCGGGCTAGAAGAAGACGGTGACCGTCGTGATCCCCGGCACCGGCGTGCCCTCGGGCGAGCGGGCGGGCCGGAACCGGTAGTTCCGCATCGCTTCCTCGAACTTCCGCGCGAAGCCGCCGTCCCGGATCTCGGGGGCGACGCCGATGCGCTCGACCCGGCCGTCGGCGGCGACATAGAAGGTCACTTCGACCCGGCGCCCACGCATGTCCTTCGGATAATCGGCGGGGGGAAGCACCAGCTGTCGCGGCTCCGGCGCCGTCTCCCCGCCACCTCCCCCAGCCGCGCCGGGCCCCTTGCCCGCCCCGATATCGCCGCCAGTCCCGCCCCCTTCGCCACCGCCGGCGCCGGGCCCCGCTCCTGCGCCCTCACCCGCCCCCGCGCCCGCGGTCTCACCCGCGGCGGCGGCCGCCGGCGCCTCGATACGCGCCGTGTCTGTGGCCGGCGGGACGACGGGCGGGGGCACCGGCGCCGCAGGCTCGGGACGGGGGACGACTTGGGAACGCTTGGGAGATGCGACCGGCCGGAGAGCCGGCGCGTCGGGCAGGGAAATATACGCGACGCCTTGCTCCCTGCCACCGCCGCCGCCGCCCCCGCCGCGCTGGGCCAGCGTGACCGCGCCCGGCGCAAGGGCCCGCACCCAGGCTCGCCCGGTGTCCGAGACGAGGAACGCCGCGAGGCCCAGATGCAGGGCGAGCGCGAGCGCGAACGCCCAGGCCGTCCGGCGGCGCGGCACGGGTATCACGACCCTGGGAGAGACCGGCGGTCGCATTGTCGGGGGAAATTACACCGACGGCCGCCCGGGTCCGGGCGGCCGTCGGCATCGCGAAACGTCGATCCTGCCTACTTCGCTTCCTTCGGGGTGAAACCGATGATCTGCACCCCGGCGCCCCGGGCCACATCCATGGCGTCGATCACATCCTGGTAGATCCGGCTGGGCGCCGCCTTGATGAACAGGAGCTTGGCGGGCCGGTTGTCGAACACGGCGTGGATCTGCGTGTCCAACTGGTCCTTCGGCACCGGCTGCGAGTTGATCGCATAGCCGCCGTTGTCGGTCAGCTCCAGCACGATCTGATTGCTGGCGGCCGTGCTCTGCGTCGTGGAGTTGGGTGGCGGGACCTGGATGTCCAGCGCCTTCCGCGACAACGGCTGGGTGATCATGAAGATGATCAGCAGCACCAGGAGCACGTCGATCATCGGGGTGACGTTGATGTCCGACTGCACCCCTCCCGAGTTGCCTGCGCTCATCGCCATCTACTTCTTCTCCTTCTGGTCGCCCGGCTGGAAGAGGCCGGTGTTGACCGGCTCCGTGATCGCCGCCATCACCCGAACGCCCGACTGGCGCGCGATTTCCACCGCCTCCTGAATCTTGGCGTACTTCAGCTTGTTGTCCGCCTTGAAGTACAGGATCTTGTCCTCGGTCCGGGCGGTGTAGATCGAGCGCAGCTGGTCCTGCAGCGTCGCATCCGCGATCGGCCGGCCGTTGAGGAAGTACTTGCCGTACTCGTCGATCCCGAGGATCACCTCGTTGTCGCCCTCGGGGCGCGGATCGAGGTTCTTGCCCTTCGGCAGCGTGGCCTTGAAGCCCGCCGCGATGAGGGGCGTCACGATCATGAAGATGATCAGGAGCACCAGCATCACGTCGATCATCGGCGTGACGTTGATGTCCGACTTGACCGACGTGACGCCGCCGCCGGACTTACCCGTGGATATGGCCACTGCCGCTCACCGTCTTCTGGGCCTGGAATTCCTTGGTGAAGATCGACCGCCCGAACTCGCTCCCGACGCTCTTGATGAGGTAGTCGATGAGCTCCTTCGAGGTGTAGGTCATCTCGACCGTCAGGTTCTCGATTTTGGTGGTGAAGTAGTTGTACGCCCACACCGCCGGGATGGCGACCATCAGGCCGAAGGCCGTCGTGATCAGGGCCTCGGCGATACCGGCGGAGATGCCCGCCAGGCCGCCCGACGCGCCCTGCTGCGCCATACCCACGAACGCGTTCACGATGCCCATCGTCGTCCCGAGGAGGCCGACGAACGGCGCGGTCGAGCCGACTGTGCCGAGCACGCCCAGACCCCGCTTGAAGTCCGCGAGTGTGATGAGCATCTGCCGCTCCACCGCCCGCTCGGCCGAGTTGATGTCGGCCGCGGTGATGGTCGCGCGGTCGCGCAGGAGGGGCTTCACCTCGGCCAGCGCCTCGCCCAGCACGCGGGACACGTGGCTCTTCTTGTTCTTCTCCGCCAGCGTGATCGCCTGATCCAGGTTCTCCTCCTGGATCGCGCGGGAGAACTGGGGCGCGAACTTCCGGGTCTCAGACTCGCTCCGCTTGATCTGGATCAGCTTGGTGAGCACGATGGTGAGCGAGTACACCGACATGATCGCCATGATGAACACGATGCCCTTGGCGAACATGCCCATCGTGCCCCACAGGTGCCAAAGATCAACACTCATTGCGCAAAGCCTCCTCGGAAGTGAACCTGGCTACTGGCCGATCTTGAATGAGATGCGCTGCTGCACGAGCTGGCGGACTACCTTGCCGCGGAATTTCGCCGGCTTGAAGACCGCCTTCATGATCGCTTCGCGCGCGGGCTCTTCGAACGCCTGGTGCGTAGACTTGAGCACCTTGAACGACGACGGCTCCGCATGCCCCGTCGTGTCCACGATGTACTGCACGTCCACCGAGCCCGCGATCCCGGCGCTCTGGAGCACCGGCGGGTAGCGCGGCGTCGGGATGGAGATGGGCGACACCGGGTCGTCCAGCTCCGCCTCGGTGAACACCTCCGCCTTCACGTCCACGGGGCCAGTGCCCCCGACCACGCCCGTCGAGACGCCGCCCTCGATGCCCTTGCCGGTGAAGTCCTTCGGGTCGAAGGCCTTCTGCTTGAGATCGATGGGCGGGATGTCCTTGGGGATGTCGGTCGGCGCCACCACCGTCTGGAACCCCTTCGGCGGCGGGTTCGCGACCACCACCTGCTCCGGCGGCGGGGGCGGCGGCGGCGCCTCGGGGGGCTTCAGGAACACCATGGTGGTGTCGATGGGCTTGTCCTTGACGCTCTCGGCGGCGCTCTGGGTCGCCTTGACCGCGGCAAAGATGATCAGCCCGTGCAGCCCCACGGACATGAGGGTCTGCCCGAAGGTGCGCTGCTTTTTTGCCTTGGATTCCAGCAGATTCTCGAACACGCGCCGGCCTCCCTACGCATGGTTCTGGAGGCGGAGAAGATACGCCGCGGTCGATGGCGCGCCAGTTGACCGAAGATGACAATTCGATGACAAGCGGATTAGCCCTCGGCCGGCGGAGCCACCCTCCCGTTCCGCGGCAGCCGGACGGTGAACAGCGTCCCGCGGCCCGGGCGGCTCTGCACCGTGATGGTGCCCCCGTGCGCCTCGGCGATCCACTTCGTGATCGCGAGCCCAAGCCCGGTCCCCGCCCGCTCCCCGGTCCGGGACCGCGCCGGGTCCGCGCGCCAGAACCGGTCGAAGATGTGCGGGAGGTCACCGGGCGCGATCCCGACGCCCGTGTCGCTGACCGTGAGCGTCACCGCGTCGGTCCCCTCGGTCAGGCTCAGGCCGACCAGGCCGCCCGCGGGCGTGTACTTGATCGCGTTGGTAACGAGGTTGAGCAGCAGCTCCCGGATCCGGTGGCGGTCCACCGCGAGGCGGACCGGACCTGCCGGGATGTCGGTCTTGACCCGGATCTGCGCGTCCTCGCCCAGCATGCCGGCGGTCTCGGAGATGTCGGCGACCAGCTCGCGCAGGTCCGTCTGCTCCACCGCCAGGGGCGCCCGCCCCTCGTCGGCGCGCGCCAGGGTGAGGAGGTTGTCCACCATCTCCGTCATCTGGTTGATCTGGTCCAGCGTCTCGTCCAGCGCCTGGAGCACCTCCTGCGGGGTCTTGGGATGGGTGAGGCCGCGCTCGACGCCGGCCCGCAGCACCATGAGCGGCGTCTTGAGCTCGTGGCTCGCATCGGCGGTGAACCGGCGGAGCCCCGCGAAGCTCTGCTCCAGCCGGGCGAGCATGCCGTTGAGCGTGACGACGAGACGGGAGATCTCGTCGCCGGACAGCGGCACCGCGAGCCGGCGGTGGAGGCTGCGCCCGTCGCTGATCGCCTCCAGCTCGTCCGTGATCCGGAGCAGCGGCCTGAGGCTCGTGCCGGCGAGCCACCAGCCCAGGGCCGCCGAGCAGAGCAGGACGATGGGCGCGATCAGCAGCATGGACTGGAGCAGCGCCGCGGGGCCGTAGACCACGTCCCGGGTCGGCGTGGCCACCAGGAGCCCGCCGATGCCGGGCCCGGCGGAGTCCACGCGGGTCGCGACGTAGCGGACGGCCCCTCCCCCCCCGGGGAGGTCGAGGGCGCCGGTCACGCGCCGTTGCCCGAGGGACCGGAGCGGCGCGGAGAGCACCTCGAGGTCGCCGGCGCTCAGCGTGCGGGTGACGCCCGACAGCGCCACCACGTTGTGGGCGGTGTCCGCGACCACGAGATAGTCGCGGAAGGCTTCGAGGTAGGCGCTGATGCCGGGGTCCAGCGACGGGCTCGGGGCCTGGCTCACCAACCGCCCCAGGACCTGATAGGACTCCACCAGCCAGCGATTGGCCAAGTCGCTCTCGAGCGAGACCCGGCGGTCGAGCTCCCGCAGGCTCGACTGGCGCCGCTCGAGATAGAGCGCGGCTCCGAACGCGACGACGGTGATCCCGAGCGCGACGGTGTACCAGAAGGCGAGCCGGCGGCGGATCGTCGCCACGTCAGCCCTTCACGACGTAGCCCACACCGCGCACCGTGTGCACCAGCTTCTGGTCGAAGCCCGAGTCCACCTTCTTGCGCAGGCGGTTGATGACCACGTCCACGATGTTGGTGCCGGGATCGAAATGATAGTCCCACGCGTACTCGGTGATGAGCGTCCGGGACATCACCCGTCCCGCGTGCCGCATCAGGTACTCGAGCACCGTGTACTCCTTGGGCGTGAGGTCGATCGTCTGGCCGGCGCGGTGCACCTCGCGGGTGCCGGTGTCCAGCTCGAGATCCGCCACGCGGAGCACGGGCGTCCGCAGCTCCTTGGGCCGGCGCCCGAGGGCTTCGACCCGGGCCAGCAGCTCCTCGAAGGCGAACGGCTTGGTCACGTAGTCGTCCGCGCCCATGCGGAGCGCCTGGACCTTGAAGTCCACCGCGTCCTGCGCGGTGAGCACGAGGATCGGCGTCGTGGTGCCGCGGTCGCGCAGCGTGCGCAAGACCTCCAGCCCGGTCATGCCGGGCAGCCGCAGGTCCAGCACGATCAAGTCGTAGTTGCCGCCCGACGCCAGCCGCAGGCCCTCGAGTCCGTCGCTCACCAGATCGGCGTGATAGAGGTGCTCGTCGAGCCCCCGCTTCACGTACTCCCCCACGGTCCGATCGTCCTCGATGACGAGGATCTTCACTCCGCGCGCTCCGTGGCCGGCAGCACGACCCGGAAGAGCGAGCCCTGCCCCGGCTGGCTCTCGACCTCGATCCGTCCGCCGTGCTCCCGGACGATCCCGTAGCTGATCGAGAGCCCCAGGCCGGTGCCGCGGCCCGGCGGCTTGGTCGTGAAGAACGGCTCGAAGATCTGCGAGAGCTGGGCGCGCGGGATCCCGGCGCCCGTGTCCGCCACCTCGACGAAGAGCTCGTCGACGTGCACCCGGCTCCGGCCCGTGCGGAGCGTGAGCCGTCCGCCGCCCTCCATAGCGTCCAGCGCGTTCAGCATGAGCGCCATCAGCACCTGGATGAGCTGCTCCGCGCTGGCCATGGTGCGCGGCAGGCCGGGATCCAGCTCCCGGGTCACCGCGAGCTGCCCGAACGCCTTGTGATGCTTGAGGAGGAAGAGGGCGTCCTCGACTACGGCGTTCAGCTGCACCAGCTGCTTGGCCTTGCCCTTGGGCCGGCTGAAATCCAGCAGGCCGCTCACGATCTCGGTGCACCGCTCGACCTCCTTGTCCATGATCTGGAGGTATTCCCGAACGGCGCCCTGAGCCGCGCCCGGCAGCTCGTCCAGCCGCCCCTCCATGGCCGCGACGCAGGCCCCGATCGTGGCCAGCGGATTGTTGATCTCGTGCATGACCCCGGCGGCCAGGTGACCGATCGCCGCGAGCTTCTCGCTCTGGAGGATGCGCTGCTGCGTGAGCCGCTCCTCGGTGACGTCCTCACCCACCGTGATCACGTGGGTGATGGCGTCGCCCTCGAGCCGCATCGGAATCCGGGTGATGCGATAGACCCGCCGCTCCCCGCCCGCGCCCACCTCGAAGTCCTCCTCTGCGATGGCGCCAGCGTCGAAGACCCGGTCGAACGCGGTACGGAGCGCGGCGCGGGGCTGCCGGCTCAGCACGTCGAAGACGCTCCGCCCCAGGACCTCGTCCCGTCGCAGTCCCTGCGTTCCCGTCTCCCGCTTGCGGTTCCAGGCCTGGATCCGGTACTCCCGGTCCACGACGTAGAGGCCCACCGGGAGGCTGTCGACGATGAGGCTGAGGAACCGGCGCTGCTCGTCGATCTCGCGGGACTGCACCGCTACTTCGTGGGCGAGGTCGGCCGACAGCTCCGCCGACGCCACGAACGGCGCCAGGAAGTCGGCGAGCACACCGAGGACCCCCGGGTCCTCGGTCGCAGCGGCGGCGGCCTCCAGCAGCCCGACGCACTCACCCTCCTGCACCAGCGGGACCCGCAGCGTGCCCGCCTCCGGAGCCGGCAGCTGCTCGAGCGCCGGGACCGACTCCGCTGCGCGGGGCGGGGAGCTCACCGCGCGGAAGGCGACGGCACTCGGATCGCGGAGCCACAGCGTGACCCGGGACGCGGGCAGCCCCCGCCGAACGGCCTCGACGACCGCGTTGGCGGTCGCGTCGAAGCCGAGGCCCCCGTTGAGGAGCCGCGCGACGGCGCCGAGCAGCGCGAGCGAGGGGTCGCCCGGGGGGTCCTGGGCCGCCGGGGGCCGGGCGGACGGCGTCACGAGCGGCGGCGGGGGCCACCCGCGAGCGCGATCGAGAGAATGCGCCATTCCCCGCCGACCCGGCGCAGCACGAGGTGCTCGGTGTAGTCCGACTCGCGCACGACCCCGGCGGGCGAGGCCAGCCGGCGCCGGCTCAGGAGCCATGCCGCCGCGAGGTCTCCCTCCTGCCGGGTGTCGCTCCGGAGGATCCGTACGTCGAACGAGCCGGCGACCCCGGAGTCGTTCGGGGGCAGAAGCCGTGGGCGGGCGGAATCGATCGGTAGCACCAGGTTTCGCGTCGGCAGGGCCAACTCGTAGGTCGCCTCACCCCAGAACAGCTCCCGGAGGCAGGGCCAGTCGCGGGCGGACAGCGCCCGGGTGTACTCCACGAGCACGTGCTGGATGGCTTCGTCGTCGGTCCGGGACCCGGTGGGCGTGTGATCCTCGATCCGGCAGGCGGCGGCGAGCAGTGCGCACGCGACCGCCGCGGTGCGCGGACGGAACATGGGGCTCCTAGGGGACGCGTTGGAAGGAAGATACTTCGATGAGCGGCCGGGGATGTCCGCTACCGCGGCGCATGGTCTACCGGAGCTTGGCCAGCTCCGCCAGCAGTTCGTCGTTCTCCCGCCGCGTTCCCGGCGTCGGCTCCAGAAAGGTCCATCGCACGACCCCCCCGGCGTCGATCAGCACATACGCCCGGTTCGAGAAGAACTTCTCCTCGTTCAGCGTGCCGTACGCCCGGCTCACGTCCCGCTTGAAGTCGCTGAGCAGGTCCACCGTCAGCCGCTCCTTGGCCTTGAACTCCTTGAGCGTGGCGACCGAGTCCACGCTGATCGGCAGGACGTCGGTGTTCGCGGTGCGGAACCGGCCGTAGTCGGCGGAGAACGCGCACATCTCGACAGTGCAGACCTTGGTAAAGGCGAGCGGAAAGAACGCCAGCAGCACGTTCCGCCCCCGCAGCTTCGAGAGCGTCACGTCGGTCCCCGCCGTGGACGGGAGCGTGAAGTCGGGCGCCGGCAAGCCCACGGCGGGCAGCGCGGCCACGGCCGTCACCGCGCGCCGAAGCGGCGCCCGACCTCGGTCCAGTTGACCACGTTCCACCACGCGGTCACGTAGTCCGGGCGGCGGTTCTGGTACTTGAGATAGTAGGCGTGCTCCCACACGTCGCATCCCAGCACCGGCATCTTCCCGTCCATCACCGGGCTGTCCTGGTTCGCGCTGCTCTCGATCGCCAGCTTCCCGCTCGCGTCCCGGATGAGCCAGCCCCAGCCGCTGCCGAAGCGCCCGAGGCAGGCCTTGGTGAACTGCTCCTTGAACTGCGCCAGGCCCCCGAACGTCTTGGCGATCGCGTCGGCGAGCGCGCCGCTCGGCTCCGGGGCCCCGCCCGGCTGCATCAGCTCCCAGAACAGCGTGTGATTGTGGTGCCCACCCGCGTTGTTCCGGACGGCGGTGCGGATCGCCTCGGGGACCGAGCCGATGCCGCGGAGCAGATCCTCCAGCGACTTCTGCTGCAGCTCCGCGTGCCCCTCGAGCGCGGCGTTGAGGTTGTTCACGTAGGCGGCATGATGCTTATCGTGATGGATCCGCATCGTCTGCTCGTCGATGTGCGGCTCCAGCGCGTTGTAGGCGTAGGGGAGCGGGGGAAGCGTGAAGGTCATGGGAGAGACTCCTCTGCGGACGGCGTTTTACCGACCAACCAGGTCCCGTTTCGTTGCCGGCGCAATATGGACCCCCCGCGAAACCCGGTCAACGTCCGCGCGGGACCGGGCGAGGTTGCGGATGATCTGCGCGTACACCCGTACCGCGTCGAGGTAGTCGGCCACCGCGATCCGCTCGTCCACGCCGTGCAGCCGTTCGAGGTCCCGGCTCGCGAGCCGTACCGGAAGAAAGCGGTACACGTTGGGCGTGAGCGACGCATAGTGGCGCGCGTCGGTGGCTCCGAGCACCAGATAGGGCGCCACGACCGCGTCGGGATGGATCTGCCGGATGGCGGCGGCCAGCGCACGGAACTCGGGGACGCCGGCCGGGGAGACCGCGGACGGGGCGTCGCCCGGTCCCATCGCCGAAATCGCGATGCCCGGGTCGGCGACCACCTCCCGCACCCGGGCTACGGTGCTCTGCACCGTCTCGCCCGGCAGAATCCGCAGATTCACGACCGCCCGCGCGCTGCCCGGCAGCACGTTGTCCTTGGTGCCGCCCCCGATGATGGCGGGCGCGATCGTCGTGCGGACGGCCGCCGCTGTCGCCGGCTCGGCCAGCAGCCGGCGCACCACGAGCGGCTCGAACAGCCAGAGATTGGCGAAGAGGACCCGGTACGGCCACGCCATCTCTGGCCCCACCGCCTCGAACAGTCCCCGGCTGGCGCGGAGCGAGCCCGGGAACTGATGCCGCTCCAGGCGGTCGATCGCCCGGGCGAGAAGTCCGATCGCGGTGCGCGACGGAGGCATCGAGGAGTGCCCTGCGGGCGCCCGGGCCACCAGCGCCAGCGACACGCTGCCCTTCTCGGCGATGCCGACCGTCGCCACCGGCGCCGGGACCCCCGGCACGACCCCTTGGACAATCGCTCCGCCTTCGTCGATGACCGCCTCCAGCCTGACACTCCGCCGGGCGAGCAGCGCGGCGATCGCGGCCGCACCCTGCGCGCCACCGATCTCCTCGTCGTGCCCGAACGCTAGGTAGACCGTGCGCGTCGGATGAAACCCGTCCCCGAGCAGCGCCTCCACTGCCTCGAGCACCCCGAGCACCCCGACCTTGTCGTCGAGCGCGCCGCGCCCCCAGACGTAGCCGTCCGCGATCGCCCCCGAAAAGGGAGGATGCGACCAGGTCGTCGGGTCCGCGGGCACGACGTCCATATGGCCGGCGAGGAGCAGCGCCGGAAGAGTCGTGTCCGTGCCGGGCCAGGTATAGAGCAGACTCCGCCCGATGACCTCGCGCCGGAGGATCGCGCGTACCCGGGGGAAAGCGCCGTCGAGCAGGGTGTCCATGGCCAGCAGCGGCCGGGAGTCCCGTCGGGTCGAATCCTCGTCGGAAACGGTGGGCAGCCGGATCGCGAGCGTGAGCCGCCCGACGGCGGCGGCGGAGTCGATCTCGAGCCGGTCTGGCGGCAACGGAACGAGCTGCCGGCTGGTGAAGCGTCCGGCGCGCCAGAGGATCGCGGCGGCGAGCAGGATCGCGCCGGCGACGAGGAGCCCGAGCGCGCGGCGGATCATGCCGCGACCGCCCTAGCGTCCGTGCCCGTGGCGTTCCGGTCATCCCGCCCCGGGCCGAACCCGAGCCAGACCGCGACGGCCGCGCCGCCGGCCGCGGCGAGCGTGTAGGTGACCTGTCGTCGGAATCCGGCCTCCAGCAGAAGCGGCAAGGCCAGGACGGCGATCGCCCACGCGAGCGGCTCGCCGAGTCGCCGCGCGGGCGCCGACGTCGCGGGGGCGCGGCTCGCCCCAAGCGCCAGGCCGGCCGCCGCGAACAGGAGGGCGGCGGCGGGCGAGACGCCGGCATCGCTTGCGAGCGCGACGAAGGCGAGCGCGTTCAAGGCGGCGGGGCTGAGGCCGGTCATCGCGCCGCCCCAGACGCCGAGCACGCCGAGCGGCATCAGCAGCGGCTGCCAGTGGTCGAGGCCGTCGGCCATGGCAGGACGCGCTACCCGAAGCCAGAGCGCGACGCCCAGCGGCGCGAGCAGGCCGCCGCGGAAGAGCCGGTGGGCCGGCCAGAGACCGAGGCAGCTCCACGCCACGAGAGCCAACGGCAGGGCCAGCAAGATCTCCGCACGCGGGCTGAGGGGTACATCGGCCAGGCTCGCGACCCCGAGGCCCGCCGGCCCGGCGATTGTCGCCAGCAGCCACCAGATCGGGAAGAGCGCCAGCGTCGCGATCGGGAGCCAGGGGATGGCCGCGTCCCCGCGGATCCGCCGCGCGAGATGGTCGGCGGCGGCCGCTACCACGAGACCGACGAACACGAGCCCGGTGTGGGGCCCGAGCACCACGCCCAACGCCCCCACGATGAAGGCCGCCGAGATCGCCGGGCGCTCGCTGAGCACGGCCCAGTCAAGCGCGGGACCGCTGGGCCGGCTGGATCGCCGGAGGCGGCGGAAAGCGATGCCGATCAAGGCCACACCCACCGCCCCGGCCGCGAGGGCCAGCACGGACCGGAGAGCCCCGCTCGCCGCGACGAGCCCATGCAGCCGCCACAGCGCAAACCCGGCCGCGGCCAGCAGCACGATCGCGCGGGGTGAGCGCGGCCGCTCCCGCAGCGCGCCGACCGCGGCTGCAGCCGCCAGCAGCGCACCCAGCAGCAGCAACCCGGTATTCACCCCGAAGAACGCGGCTCCCGACGCTCGGGCAGCCGCGGCGATGACCTGGGGATCCTGCGAGCCGGGGATCACCGAGTAGGATGCCATTGCGACGGCGTAGGCTGCCAGTCCGACGAGCGCGAGCCGCCCCCGTTCTACGGGCGTCTGGAGCAAGGCGCCGAGACCGAGGAGAACGTAGAGGGCGGAGAGTGTGACGGTCATGGGGAATCCAGGGTCTTGCGAATGGCGAACCCCTTGGGCCACAATATGTTCGGGCCAGGACAGCAGCACCGGCCGACCCGGGCTATGCCTTGGATCACATCTTGCCGATAATGCGGTCGGGAGCCCCCGGCCGGGGACCGGCCCACCGGGCCCGTCGGTGTTCCGCCAGTAGCCGGGACATCTGCAACGCACGACCCGGCCCCGTCGAGCAAGCCATCCACCCGACCCGAGGACGCTCACACCGTGACCGCCGCCCTGGAATCGAGCCTGGTCTCCAAGTCGAAGCCCGCCACGCCGGCCGGCGCGCCCGTCCCGGCGGACGAGCCGATGGCCTCCGTCGAGTCGGCCTATCGGACCCCCGCCCACCAGAAACGGACCTGGCGGCCGGCGAGCGAGATCGCCGTGGACCTCGGCACCGCGAACACCCTCGTCCTGGTCAAGGGCGAAGGCGTCGTACTGAACGAGCCGTCGGTCGCGGCCGTCGAGCAGGCGTCCGGCGAGATCATGGGCATCGGCCTCGAGGCGAAGCGCATGCTCGGACGCACCCCCGAGGGCATCCTGGCCGTCCGGCCGATGAAGGACGGGGTGATCGCCAACTTCGAGGTGGCGGAGAAGATGCTGCGCCACTTTCTCCGCACCGTTCTCGACCGCCGCATCCTCCGGGTGAAGCCGACGGTCATCGTCTGCGTGCCCTCCGGCATCACCGAGGTCGAGCGCCGGGCCGTGCGCGACTCGGCGCAGTCGGCGGGGGTGAAGCGGCTCCTCATGGTGGCCGAGCCGATGGCGGCGGCGATCGGCGTCGGGCTCCCGGTGGACACGCCCTCGGGCAACATGGTGATCGACATCGGCGGCGGCACGACCAACGTGGCGGTGATCGCCCTGTCCGGCATCGTGTGCGACGCGTCGATCCGGACCGGTGGCGACGAACTGGACCAGTCGATCGTGCAGTACATGCGCAAGAACTACAGCCTGCTCATCGGCGAGCCGACCGCCGAGGCGGTCAAGATCACCATCGGCTCGGCGGCGCCGCTCGACCCGGAGGTCGAGATGGAGGTCAAGGGTCGGGACCTGATCTCCGGTCTCCCGAAGACGGTGCGAGTGGACTCCGCCGGGATCCGTGACGCGATGCAGGAACCGATCTCCCAGATCGTGAACGCCGTGCGGCGCGCCCTCGAGGCCACCCCGCCGGAGCTCGCGAGCGACATACTCGACCACGGCATCACGCTGACCGGCGGCGGGGCGCTGATTCGCGGGCTCGACCGACTGCTGAGCGAGGAGACCGGCCTCAACGTCCGGCGCGACCCGGATCCGCTGACCTGCGTCGTGCGCGGAACCGGCAAGATCCTCGACGATTTCGCCCGGTTCGAGAACGTCCTCACGACCTAAGGCTGCGCGGGCCCGAGCCAGCGGGCCGGAGGCGGAGCGACGACCCGCCCCACGTCCCGTCGCGCGTACAACCGCATGAGGGCAAGGTCCAGCCCCGCGCGCACCATCCCGAGCGGGTGCAGTTTCGAGCCCCGCACGTCCCGCCACTCCTCCAGCGCCAGCTCCACGACCGTCTCCGCCACCGGCGGGGCGCCCGCCCGCCGGCTGGCTTCCTCGAGACGAGCCAGCAGCTCGACGTCGAAGGCCCACCGGCTCCGGAACGGCGCGGCGAACGCGCCCCGGAGCAGCGGCCCCGCGCGAAAGAGCTTGGCCCCGCACTGCGTGTCGTAGACCGCCAGTCCGAGTACGACGGAGGCGGCGGTCGCGAAGACGCGCCCGAGGTAGTGCCGCACCGCCGAGCGCTCGATCGTGGTGCCCAGGAGCTTCACCCGGGCGCCGATCGCTCCGACGAGCCGGGGACGCCCTTCCAGGATCGCGACGAATCGCGGAATGGCCGATAGCGGGGTCGCCAGGTCGGCGTCCCAGAAGCCGACGAATTCGGGACCCCAGGCGAGAGCCGCCAGCACGCCGGCCCTCACCGCCCCCGACTTCCCCTGGTTGGCGGCGAGCCGGAGCGCCCGGATCCGGTCCGGCACCCGGTCGGCGAGGGCCGCGAGCACGTCGGATGTCGCGTCGGTGCTTCCGTCGTCTACGAACAGGAGGCCGATCCCGTCGGAGCCGGCGGCCCAGGCGGCGAAGCGATCCGCGTCGAGGCGCGCGGCCTCGTTGTAGCACGGGACCACGATGATCGTGCGGGCCGCGCGCCGGCCGGCTGGTGCGTCGGTGCCGGGCGCCAGGGGGTGGGGGGTCAGCGGGCCTTCAGGGCTTGTCGTCGCTTTGGATGGCCTGGCGCTCCGCCACGATCACCCGGCGCGGGATCGGAACGTCGGTGAGGTGGGCGGCGACCTCGATCACCCCTTGCTCGCCCGGGCTCGCGGGCCGGACGACCCGAACCACGGTCCCCCGGACGGGAAGCGTCTCGCCGCTGCTGAGCCGGAGGATCCCCTCAAGCTTGGTCCCGACCGGGGGCTCCGGCCCATCGGTCTGGCGATACCGGAGCCCGCGCTCGGAGAGGTCGAGGACGTTGAGGGAGCCGCTGTCGAGAATCAGGCTCGGCCGGGTGCTCGGCGGGTAATGCAGCCGGGCGTGCATCCGCGGGCGACCGGGCGGCATTCGTCAGTGATCCTTCCCGCCCCCACAGCCGTCTCCACCCCCCCGCCCAAGCCCGCCACCCTGGCCACTGCCGCAGCCGTGATTCTTTCCAGGCCCACCGGGCTGCCCGGCGCCGCCACCGGCTCCAGGACCCGGAACTCCACCGGTCGTCCCTCCGCCCCCGACGCCCGTCCCCGCAGGCATGGCCCCGGTTTCCTGCGTCCCCTCCGGGTTTCCTACCCGATTGACGACCCGCCCGTAGGACCCGCCGATCGAGGTCCGGAAGAGCAGAAGTGCCACGAGCAGCCCCGCCGCGACGAGCGCGAGCAACAGGGCATACTCGGCCGTAGCCTGGCCGGCGTCGGGATTGCGTACGGCCGAACGGGAGCGCTGCACGGCACCTCCGGCACGGTGCGGAACCACCCGCGAGCTGCCCCGACCGCGGGGCGTTCGAGCTGACGCTCTCTAAACCTATGTGGAATCCAGCGATCGGGACAGAGGGGAGAAGATAGAGAAGGGCGGGAGCCTCGGCTCCCGCCCTTCTCGCACGCGTACCGGCTCGGCCCTACGCCCGCATCATGGACAGACCGGGATGCCTTCCTGGGTGGCCGCCGCCGGGGTCCCCGACCCCGAGAACGTCGAGCCCACGAAGATGCCGCACGAGCCCGGCGAGTAGCCCGGATTGGAGATCG
>DASWAI010000279.1:0-13470 GCA_036391215.1 Gemmatimonadales bacterium | reverse complement strand
CCGCCGGCTCCGCGACCGTGACGTCAATGGGCTCGGCCGCCTTCTCGACGACCAGGTTGAAATCGGCCGCGAGCGCGGCCATCGCGCCGAGCGCCACCCACACCGGCAGCAGCACGGCCCCCACCACGCCGAGCGTGAGGGGTATCTCGATCAGGGTCTGTCCCCGGTCGTCCTTGACGATGATCCGCCGGATATTGCCCTGGTGGACGAGCTCCCGGATTCTCGCGACCAGCCGCTCTCCGCGGACCCGGTGCTCTTCGGTGCGCACGTCGCGATCGCTCATGTGCTCCTCGCGTTGCGGGACAGGATCAAGATTGCCGGCCGCCGTCCTCGATTCGATGAGCCGTGTGTGAAGGTGGCTTCACACATTCTGCACGATGCATCCCGAATCCGGGCGGTACATTGGGGCAACCCTGTCCACCGAGCCCGGCCCGGATGCGTAGCGCCGTCATCTCGAAGGAAGGCCGGCTTCGCCGGCCCCCCAACATCGCCGACATCGAGGGCTTTCGCGCCGGCTTCAGCTGGGAGGCCGCGAGGGCTGGGCTCGAGGGGCTACCCGGCGGCCGCGGCCTCAACATCGCGCATGAAGCAGTGGACCGCCATGCCCGGGGGCCGCGCGCCGAGGCCGTCGCCCTCCGCTGGCTCGGCAAGGACGGCGGCTCGCGGGACGTCACCTACCTCGATCTCGCCCGCGCGACGTCCCGGTTCGCCAACGTCCTCCAGCGGCTCGGGCTCGGGCCGGGCGATCCGGTGTTCGTGCTCACCGGCCGGATTCCCGAGCTGTACTTCGCCGTGCTCGGGGCGCTCAAGCACCGTTGCGTCGTAACCCCGCTGTTCGCCGCGTTCGGCCCGGAGCCCCTGCGCACGCGGCTGGAGCTGGGCGGGGCGCGGGTGCTGGTCACGACCCCCTCCCTCTACCAGCGGAAGGTCGCGAGCATCCGGGCGGCGTTGCCCCGGCTCGCGCACGTGCTGCTCGTGCCCGAGCCGGGGGCGACATGCGACCTGCCCGGCGCGGTCGACTTCGCCCGCCTCATGGATCAGGCGGGCCCGGAATACGAGATCGGGCCGACCCCGCCGGAAACGCCCGCGCTGGTCCACTTCACCAGCGGCACCACCGGGCGGCCCAAGGGGGCGCTCCACGTCCATGACGCGGTGCTCGCCCACCATGTCACCGGGACGGTGGCGCTGGACCTTCAGCCCGGGGACGTCTTCTGGTGCACCGCCGACCCGGGCTGGGTCACCGGGACCTCCTACGGGATCGTCGCGCCGCTCACGCACGGCGTCACCTGTGTCGTGGACGAGGCCGAGTTCGATGCCGAGCGCTGGTACCGGATCCTGGGCGATCAGCAGGTGAGCGTCTGGTACACGGCGCCCACCGCGGTCCGGATGATGATGAAGGCGGGAGCGGACCTCGCGCGGCGGCACGCGTTCGGCGCGCTCCGGTTCATCGCCAGCGTGGGCGAGCCGCTCAACCCGGAGGCCGTGTTCTGGGGGGAGGACGCCTTCGGGCTGCCGATCCACGACAACTGGTGGCAGACCGAGACCGGCGGCATCATGATCGCGAACTATCCGGCGATGGACATCAGGCCCGGCTCCATGGGCAAGCCGCTGCCCGGCATCGAGGCGGGGATCGTGCGGCGGACCGGCGGCGAGCATGTCGAGCCCGTCTCCCGGCCCGACGAGCAGGGGGAACTGGCGCTCCGCGCGGGCTGGCCGTCGATGTTCCGCGGGTACCTGCACGAGGACGAGCGCTACCGGAAGTGCTTCGCGGACGGCTGGTACCTGACCGGCGATCTCGCCCGGCGCGACGCCGACGGGTACTACTGGTTCGTCGGCCGGGCGGACGACGTCATCAAGTCGTCCGGCCATCTCATCGGGCCGTTCGAAGTCGAGAGCGCGCTGATGGAGCACCCGTCCGTCGCCGAGGCCGGCGTCATCGGCAAGCCCGACCCGGTGGTCGGCGAAGTGGTGAAGGCGTTCGTCTCCCTCAAATCCGGCATCGTCCCCAGCGACGCCCTCCGCCGCGACATCCTCGCCCACGCGCGCAAGCGGCTGGGCGCCGCGGTGGCGCCCAAGGAGGTGGAGATCCTGGCGGCGCTTCCCCGCACCCGCAGCGGCAAGATCATGCGGCGGGTCCTCAAGGCCCGGGAGCTGGGGCTGCCCGAAGGCGACGTCTCCACGCTCGAGGCCGTGCCGTGACCGCCGCGCTGGACCGCGACGAGGCGGTCGGCCTGCTCCGGAGCATGCTGTTCATCCGGCGGCTGGAGGAGAAGTCGGCCGAGCTCTACAGCGCGGGCAAGATCCGGGGGTTCCTCCATCTCTACATCGGCGAGGAGGCCGTCGCAGCCGGGGCGATCCGCGCCCTCACACCCGACGACGCCGTCGTGGCGACCTACCGCGAGCACGGGCACGCGCTGGTGCGCGGCATGGCCGTCCGCACCATCATGGCCGAGATGTACGGCAAGGCCACCGGCTGCAGCCGGGGGCGCGGCGGCTCGATGCATCTGTTCGACGCGGCCCTCCGGCTGTACGGCGGCAACGCCATCGTGGGCGGCGGACTGCCCGTGGCCGTGGGCCTGGCGCTGGCGGACAAGCTCCAGGGCCGGCCGCGGGTGACGGCCTGCTTCTTCGGCGACGGCGCCACCGCCGAAGGCGTGTTCCAGGAGTCGCTGAATCTGGCCGCGCTCTGGCAG
The DNA here is from genome assembly GCA_036391215.1 of Gemmatimonadales bacterium. GTDB lineage: Bacteria > Gemmatimonadota > Gemmatimonadetes > Gemmatimonadales > GWC2-71-9 > DASQPE01. Next base: position 10,777 of record DASWAI010000279.1, on the reverse strand, counting down.
CTCCCGGTCCTGTTCGCCTGCGAGAACAACCTGTATGCGATGGGCACCGCCCTCCACCGCGCCCAGGCGCAGACCGACTTGTGCCTCAAGGCGCGGGCCCAGGGCGTGCCCGCCGAAGCGGTGGACGGGATGGACGTCCTGGCGGTGGCGCGGGCGACGAACGACGCGGTCGCGGCGATCCGTGGGGGTGGAGGACCTCGGTTCCTCGAGTACCGGACGTACCGGTTCCGGGCCCACTCCATGTACGATCCCGAGTTGTATCGCACCAAGGCGGAAGTCGAGCAGTGGCGGCAGCGGGATCCGATCCTGGCGTACGGCGAGAGCCTCAAGCGGGACGGGCTCCTGACCGATGCGGACGTGCAGCGCATCGAGGCCGGGATCGCGGCGGAGCTGGACGACGCGATCCGGTTCGCCGAGGAGTCGCCCTGGGAGCCGGCGGAAAACCTGCTGACGGACGTGTACAGCCCGAGGCCCGCGTGACCGCCGCCCCGGCTGGCCGGACCACGTATCGCGAGGCGATCCGCACGGCGCTCCGGGAGGCGCTGGCGAGCGACCCCCGGGTCTTTCTCCTGGGCGAAGACGTGGGCTGCTACGGCGGTACGTATGCTGCCAGCAAGGGGCTCCTCGAGGAGTTCGGGCCGGAGCGGGTCCGGGATGCCCCTCTGTCGGAGCTGGCGTTCACCGGCGCCGGCGTCGGGGCGGCGCTGGGTGGGATGCGGCCGATCGTCGAGATCATGACGGTCAACTTCAGCCTCCTCGCGCTGGACCAGATCCTCAACAACGCGGCCACGCTGCGGCACATGTCCGGAGGCCAGGTGAGCGTTCCGCTGGTCATCCGGATGGCGACCGGCGCGGGCCGCCAGGTGGCCGCGCAGCATTCGCACAGCCTCGAGGGATGGTACGCGCACATCCCCGGCATCCGGGTGGTCGCGCCCGCGACCGTCGAGGATGCGCGCTGGATGCTGGCCGCGGCACTCCGCGAGCTCGACCCGGTGCTCATCTTCGAGCACGCGACCCTCTACGGCGTGGAGGGCGATCTGCCGCCCGGGGCGGGGCGGGTGGATCTGGACCGGGCCGCCGTCCGGCGGCCGGGCACCGAGGTCTCGCTCGTGACCTACGGCGGCATGCTGGGACGCACGCTCGAGGCCGCGGACCGGCTTGCCGGCGAGGGCGTCAGCGCCGAAGTAGTGGACCTCCGTACGCTCAGGCCGCTCGACGACGCGACGATCATGGGTTCGGTGCGGAAGACGCATCGCGCGGTGATCGTGGACGAGGGCTGGCGGACCGGCAGCCTCTCGGCGGAGATCATGGCCCGCATCATGGAGCAGGCGTTCTACGAGCTGGACGCACCGGTGGCCCGCGTGTGCAGCGCCGAGGTGCCGATTCCGTATCCCAGACACCTGGAGGAGGCGGCGGTGCCACAAGCCGATGCCATCGCCGCGGCGGCCCGATCGCTGGTGAAGCCCCGTGGCTGAGTTTCGCATGCCCTCGCTGGGCGCCGAGATGGAGAAAGGCACCCTGGTGGAGTGGCGCGTCAAGCCGGGCGATGCCGTGACGCGGGGCCAGATCGTGGCCGTCGTGGAGACGGACAAGGGCACGATCGAGGTGGAGATCTTCGAGGACGGCGTGGTGGATTCGCTGCTGGTGGAGCCCGGGACCAAGGTGCCGGTGGGCACGCCGCTCGCCGTGGTGCGGGGGAAGGGGGAGCCGGCAGCCGCAGTTGCCGCCGCGTCGGCTCCCGCGCCGTCCGCGGCCAAGGCCCCGCCGCCGGCGGCGCCGGAGGCAGGCCGGACCCGCGCGTCGCCCCTGGCGCGGAAGCGCGCGGAAGCTCTCGGCCTCGACTTGGGCCGGATGACGGGGACGGGCACCGGCGGCACGATCACCGTGGCCGACGTCGAGGCCGCCGCCGCCGCAGGGGCGAGCGGGGCAGGGGGGGCGGCGGGAGCGGGCACAGGGACGGAGAAAGCGACGGAGGCCGACCGGCAGGCCGCGATGCGCCGCGCGATTGGCGCTGCGATGAGCCGGTCCAAGCGGGAGATCCCGCACTACTATCTCGCGACCGACATCGAGCTGAGCCGGATGCTCGCGTGGCTGGCCACCCATAATGCCGGCGTGCCGGTGGCCCGGCGGATGCTCCCCGCCGCGCCGCTCTTGAAGGCGGTGGCGCTCGCGCTCATGGACGTGCCCGAGCTTAACGGCTTCTTCACCGACGGCGCGTTCCGCCCCAGCGACGTCGTGCACCTCGGCGTCGCGATCTCCCTCCGCCAGGGCGGCCTCGTCGCCCCGGCGATCCACGACGCCGGGCGCCGGACGGTGGCCGAGCTGATGGACGCGTTGCGCGATCTCATCGCCCGGGTGCGAGCCGGCACCATTCGCAGCTCCGAGTTGGCCGATCCGACGGTGACGGTTTCGAGCCTCGGCGATCAGGGCGTTCGGGAGGTGCTGGGCGTCATCTTTCCGCCCCAGGTGGCCCTGGTCGGGCTGGGGCGGATCGGGGAGCGGCCGTGGGTGGTGGAGGGGGCCGTGCAGGCCCGCCCGGTGATCACGGCCACGCTTTCGGCGGACCACCGGGTGAGCGACGGCCATCGGGGCGGCCGTTTCCTCGCGGCGCTCGACCGCCTGCTCCAGGAGCCGGAGAAGCTGTGAGCCCCGAGGCCATCCGGGAGCAGGTTTTCCAGGCACTCGCCGACGTGGCGCCGGAAACGGATCCGGCCTCGCTCGACCCGGACCGGGCGCTCCGGGACCAGGTGGACATCGATTCGTTCGACTATCTGAATTTCATCATCGGCCTGAGCGAGCGTCTGGGCGTGACCGTGCCCGAGACCGACTACGCCTCGATCGGCACGCTCACCCGCCTGGTGGAGTACCTGGCACAGCGGACGCCGCGCTGAGCGCCGCGCCCCTCACCTGATGAACCGGAGAAACGCGGCGAGCCCGTCCACCGCCGCTGCCACGTCGGGATCGCGGATCACGACGACCTGGATCCTCTGGCGCAGTGCCTCCTCGACCGCCTCATCCACGAGATCGCGCACCGGCTCGGGCGCGCCCTCGCCCGCGCAATCACCTTTCGCGAGGACCAGCCGGCCGGTGTCCCGGCAGCGGAATCCCGCGCCCTCGAGATCCTCCCGGATCAGCAGGGTCCGGACCTGGCCCCGCCCCAGCGCGGCGAGCGTTTCCCGCGCGCCGTTGACGGCCCAGCCGGTGCCGACCGAATGCTCCATCGAGGCAACCAGCACCGCGGTGGCTGCGCGGTCATGCTCCTCGGCCACCCTGAAGGAGGCCGCCTGCACCTCGCTCGGGCTCAGCGCGGTCGGGTTGAGCGCGGCGGTCCCGAGCAGGCGCTGGGCGAGATCGGTGGGGAGGAAGCGAGTGAGCGCCGCCGTGTGATCCTGCGGCCCCGCTATGACGATGCCCCGGACGGGCCGTTGGGCCGCCAGGCGCTCGAGCTCCGCCACGATGTCCGCATAGTGCCGGTGGCGCTCCTCCTCGATCCGCTGGTGGTAGCGCTTTTCGCCAACGCCCGGCGCGTCCTCGCGGTCGGGAAAGAACTTCCCGCCCCGTCCTGCCGGCGTGATCACAGACGGCAGCTCCACTGCCTCACCGACGGTCACCTCGAAGAAGCGTGCATGGGTCCGGTCCACCAGTACCGTCAGCATGCTTTCGGATTCGCGCTCGGCGGCGACCAGCTCCCGGATCCAGGGCGTATCGTCCAGCACGAGCCGCGTGCGATGGACCCGGCGCAGCGGGACGACGGCGAACAGGGCGAGCTCCTCGCAAGCGAAGATGGCGAGCCCGGAGGTGTGGGGAAGGTTGGCCGGGCGCTCCACCCGGGCCTCGATCCGCTCCAGGTCGCGCTCCACCGCCAGGCGCTCATCGCGCTCCAGGGTGAGCATCACCGGGTCGGCCTTGACGGCCTTCACCCGGTCCTTGAGCTCGACCAGATAGGCCGTGCGGAACCGGTCGCCCGGCTCGAGCCGGAGGTAGCAGGACAGCACGCGATAGCGGCGGGGGGCGATGTCGCTGAGACGGCGGATCAAGGCGCCGAGTGGTTCGGTCTGCTCCACCGGCGTTTCGATCGCTTCGATGACCTCATGCTCCGTCACGGGGGCCTTCTCGAAAGGGACGTCCATAGGATGCGCGCGGGGCCATGAACGGGGCGTGAAGGGACGGCCAAGATGCCTTCATCGAATGGCGGGGTCTTCCGGCATTCTTCACGCTTCTCTCATGGCCCGCGTGTGAGCTTGCGGTATCCGTCGTACGAGGTGCGACCATGACCGCTCCCACGATCACCCGCGAGCCCGGCTCCCCGACGAGTCCGCGTCCCGTTTCGCGCCGGTTCGTCCGCCGCTTCGCCGATCTCACGCTCGCGGACGTCCCCGACGTCGGGGGCAAGAACGCCTCGCTGGGCGAACTGGTGCGCTCGCTGCGCCCGGCCGGAATCCGGGTGCCCGACGGCTTCGCGCTGACGGCCGAGGCCTTCCGGGCCCATCTGGAGCAGAACGGACTGGCCGAGCAGATCTATGCCGAGCTCGACGCCCTGGACGTGGGCGACGTCGCCGCGCTGGCCACGCTCGGGCGCTCCATTCGCCGCCGGGTCGCCGAAGCGCCGCTGCCGCTCGCCATCGCGGCGGAAGTCGCCGACGCCTATGCCGAGTTGTCGCTCGCCTACGGCGATGACGCGACCGACGTCGCCGTCCGCTCCAGCGCGACGGCCGAGGATCTGCCCACTGCCTCCTTCGCCGGGCAGCAGGAGACCTTCCTCAACGTCCGCGGCCGCGCGGCGCTGGACGCGGCCGTCCGCGGATGTCTCGCCTCGCTCTTCACCGACCGGGCCATCGTCTACCGGGCGGAGCATGGCTTCGCGCATCGCGCGGTGGCGCTGTCCGTGGGCGTCCAGAAGATGGTCCGGAGCGATCTGGGCTCGGCCGGCGTGATCTTCACGCTCGACACGGAGAGCGGTTTCCGGGACGTCGTGCTGATCAGCGGGTCCTGGGGTCTGGGCGAGACCGTCGTGCAGGGACGGGTGCGGCCCGATGAGTTCTGGGTGCACAAGCCGACCGCGAGGCTCGGCTTCCGCTCGATCATCCGGCGCGAGGTCGGTTCCAAGCTGGTGAAGCTGGTGTACGGCGACGCGGCCGGGAAGACGGTGCGCGAGGTGCCCGTGCCGGCGCCGGACCGCCGGCGCCTGGTGTTGAGCGACGACGAGGTGCTCGAGCTCGCGCGCTGGGCGGTCCTGGTCGAGGAGCACTACTCGAAGCGGGCCGGCCGGCCGACGCCCATGGATCTCGAGTGGGCCAAGGACGGCGCCAGTGGCCAGCTGTTCATTCTCCAGGCGCGGCCGGAGACCGTCCATTCCCAGGCGTCGCCCACGCTCTCGGTGTATCACCGACAGGGTGAGGGACGGCTCCTCCTCACGGGCAGGGCCGTTGGCACCAGTGTCGCGCACGGCGCGGCCCGCGTCGTCCCGTCGCCGGCCGCGATGGCGGCCTTCCGCACGGGCGAGGTGCTGGTGGCGCGGATGACCGATCCGGACTGGGAGCCGGTGCTGAAGCGCGCGGCCGCGGTGGTGACCGACGAGGGCAGCCGCAGTTGCCACGCCGCGATCGTCTCCCGGGAGCTCGGCATCCCGTGCGTGGTCGGGACGGAGCGCGCCAGCCGGATGCTGACCGACGGCATGGAGGTCACGATCTCCTGCGCGGAAGGCGAAGAGGGCCGGGTCTACGACGGGGCCGTGCCGTTTGAGCATGAGGAGATCGATCCCGCGACGCTGCCCACGTCGCCGATTCCGCTGATGCTGAATGTCGGCGAGCCCGACCGCGCCTTCCACCTCGCCCAGCTGCCGAGCGCGGGCGTGGGGCTCGCGCGCATCGAATTCATCGTCTCGTCCTGGATCGGCGTCCATCCGATGGCGCTGCTGCACCCCGATCGCGTGACCGACCTCCGGATCCTGGCCAAGATCCAGGAGCGGACGGATGGCTTCGAGCCGCCGACGGAGTTCTTCATCAGCCGGCTGGCCTCCGGCGTCGCGCAGATCGCCGCTGCCTTCTGGCCGCGGCCGGTGATCGTCCGGTTCTCCGACTTCAAGACCAACGAGTACGCCGGGCTCCTGGGCGGCATGGATTTCGAGCCGCACGAAGCGAACCCGATGATCGGCTTCCGTGGCGCATCACGCTACTACCACGAGCGCTACCGCGAGGCCTTCGCGCTGGAGTGCGCCGCGATCCGGCGGGTGCGGGAGGAGCTGGGCCTCACCAACGTGCTCGTGATGATTCCCTTCTGCCGGACGCTGGGCGAGGCACGGAAGGTGCTGGCCGAGCTGGAGGGGAACGGGCTCATGCGGGGGCACAACGGACTCGAGATCTACATGATGTGCGAGATCCCGAACAACGTGCTGCTCGCGGAACAGTTCGCCGAGCTGTTCGACGGGTTCTCGATCGGCTCGAACGACCTGACCCAGCTCGCGCTCGGGATCGACCGCGACTCGAAGCTGCTCGCCCCGCTCTTCGACGAGCGGGACCCGGGCGTCGCGCGGCTCATCCGCATGGTCGTCAAGGCGGCGCATCGCCGGGGGCGGAAGGTGGGGATCTGCGGGCAGGCTCCCAGCGATTACCCGGAGTTCGCCGAGTTCCTCGCCGGGATCGGCATCGACTCGATCTCTCTCAACCCCGACTCGCTGCTCGGGGTCGCGCGGCGGCTCGCCGCAGAGGGTGCCGCGGCCCACGCCCGGCCCTAGACGTCGAGGACCACATCGGCCTGCATCAGTCCGTTCTCCCGGACGAGGTGCAGGCCGTGCAGCGTCGCCGCCTTGACCAGGCTCGGCGCCCGTTCCAGCGTCGCTCCCCTGGCCCGGAGGCGAAGGGTCGTGGAGGTCGCTTCGACTCCCTCGAACGCGAGCGCCACCCAGCGCTCGGTCTCGGCGAGGTAGATCAGCTCGTTGAGCCAGTCCACGAGCAGGGCGGCCGGGTCGCGCGCCTCGAGCGAGAGCGTTCGCGGGCGGCCGGATGCCTTGGCCTGCGCGCCTCCAAGGGAAAGCTCCGCGAGCCCGCGGGCCGCCTCGACGAACAGGCCGTTCAGCGAAGGAGCACTCACCCGGAGCACGATCTCCCCGGTGTGCTCTCGCAGCTCGTGCCGGGCCGGTGCGTTGACGGGTTCGGACATCGGACGTTTCCCTCCGCAGCGTCGGCGTACCGCCCGAAGCTATGTGCCCCGAAATAAAGCGGGCATGAAGTTCACCTGAGCCGATTAAGGGAATCTTGCCCCGGAGTTCATTGGTCCTTCCGCGGATCTTCCCGAAGTTGCAGCAACCGTAAACGGCGCCGCCATGCTCGCGCTCCAGATAGGAACGGAATTCCAGGCCTTGCTCGAGGTGTCGCCCGACGCGGTGCTCGCGGTGGACGGGACGGGAACCATCGTGGAGGCGAACGCGCGGGCCGCGGAGCTGTTTCGTATTTCTGCACGGGATCTCGCGGGGCGCCCAATCGAGAGCCTCGTGCCCGAGCGGTTCCGGAAGCGGCACGCAGCGATGCGAGAGAAGTTCACGGCCGCGCCGGCGGTGCGGATGATGGGAACGCGTCCCGGGCTCACGGCGCTTCGGGGGGACGGGAGCGAGTTCCCCGTCGAGATCTCGCTGACGCCGGTGCCGGGTGCCGAGGGTCCGCTGACCATCGCCATCGTGCGGGACGTCACGGATCGCGTGCGGCTGGCGGAGGCGCTGGCCGCCGCCAAGGAGAAAGCGGAGGTCACGCTGGCCTCGATCGCGGACGGCGTCGTGACCACCGACGGCTCCGGGGCGGTGGAGTACCTGAACCCGGTCGCCGAGGAGCTCACGGGCTGGAGCACCGCCGAGGCGCGCGGTCTGGCGCTGGCGGAGGTGCTGGACGCGCGGGACTCGGCCACGGGCGTACCCCTGGGGGTGATAGATGCGGCCGGCGGTGCGGCGCACAGCGTCCCCGACGCGGCGCTCATCCGGCGCGACGGAGGCGAGTTCGCGGTCGAGCTGTCCGCGGCGCCGATCGGCGGGCGGGAGGGGCGCCCTCTCGGATGGGTGGTGGTCCTGCGGGACGTGACCCTGCAGCGGCGGCTGGCGCTGCAGCTGGCTCACGAGGCCTCCCACGATCCGCTGACCGGGCTGGTGAACCGGGCGGAGCTGGAGCGGCGGGTCGGCCGCGCGCTGGCGAGCGCGGCGCACGACGGCGCGCAGCATGCCTTCTGCTACATCGACCTCGACCGGTTCAAGGTGGTCAACGACATGTGCGGCCACGGCGCCGGCGACGAGCTGCTGCGCCGGATCAGCGAGGTGCTCCGGGACCACATCCGGCAGCGCGACACGCTGGCCCGGATCGGAGGCGACGAGTTCGGGTTGCTGCTGGAGCACTGCCCTCCGGACCAGGCCCGCCGGATCGCGAGCGACCTGCGGCGCGCCGTCGCCGGCTTTCCGTTCGAGTGGGGGAACCGGACTTTCCGCATCGGGGCGAGCATCGGCCTGGTGCGGCTCATGGGGCAGATCGGCACCGTGGAGGACGTCTTCCGGATCGCCGACTCCGCCTGCTATCTCGCCAAGGCGCGGGGCCGGAATCAGGTGCGGCTGGCCCGGCCGGGGGACGCCATCCATCGGCCGCTGGGGGAGTCCGGGGGACTGGCCCGCCTGCGGGCGGCCCTCCGGGGCGATGGGCTCCGTCTCCTGGCGCAGCCGATCCGCCCCACCCGCCGGGCGGGTGCCCGGGCGACCCGGTGGGAGGTGCTGGTGCGCTTGCAGGACCGCTCGGGAAGAAACGCCCTGCCCGCCGCGTTCCTGCCGATCGCAGAGCGGTACGGGCTCGCCTGGGACGTGGATGCGTGGGTGCTGCGGCACGCGGTGCGGGCGCTCGCCGGCTGGCACGCCGCTCACCCGGGCTCTCCCGTCCCCGGCCTTTCAGTCAACCTGAGTCCGGCGTCGGTCGCGGACCATCGGCTGGTGCCGCTCGTGCGCCGGCTGCTCCGCCGCTCCGGCCTGCCGGCCGCGAGCCTCTGTTTCGAGATCGCGGAGGCCGCGGCCGCCGCGGACCTCCCGCGCGCACGGCGTACGGTGCAGCGGCTCCACCGGCTCGGGTGCCGGGTCGCGCTGGACCAGTGTTGCGATGGACTCGCGGCTCTCGATCACATGCGCGATCTCCCGATCGACTACCTCAAGATCTCGGGGCGGGTGGTGCGCGGCGCGGGTCGGGAGCCGGTGCAACGCGTGCTCCTGGGCGCCATCAACGAGGTCGGGCGCCTGATGGGCTCGCGCTGCGTGGCCGTGTGCGTCGAGAGCGGGGCGGTCCTCCGGCGGGTGCGCGAGGCCGGCATCGCCTTCGCGCAGGGGTACGCGGTCGGCCGTCCCGTGCCGTTCGCCGAAGCGTTGCCGGCGGGCGGCGAGGCCCGGCGATGACCGGGTACGCCGCCGCCATCGAGCGAAATCCGGTGCTGCGGGAGATCCCGGTCACCGCCCGGGCCGGCATGCGGGTCCCGGCGCGGGTCTATGCCGACGCCGAGCTGTGGGAGCAGATCGGCCAGGACCGCTCGCTGGAGCAGCTGCTCAACGTGGCGACGCTGCCGGGCGTGGTGGAATGTGTGTACGCGATGCCCGACGTGCACGAGGGGTACGGCTTCCCCGTTGGCGGCGTGGCCGCTCTACGACTCACCGACGGTGTCATCTCGCCGGGCGGGGTGGGCTACGACATCAACTGCGGGGTGCGGCTCCTGGCGGCGTCGCTCCCGCTCGCGACGGTGCGGAGCAAGCTCGAGGCCGTGGTGCACGACCTCAGTCGCACGATTCCGTCCGGCCCCGGGCGGTCGGCGCCGCTCGCGCTCGACGCCGCCGATCTGGACGGCGTGCTGGCGGAGGGCAGTCGCTGGCTGGTCGGGCGGGGCTACGCGACCGACGAGGACCTGTGCCACACGGAGGCCGGCGGGCATCTCGCCGCGGCGGACCCGCGAGCGGTCTCCAGCCGGGCCAAGCACCGGGGCCACGACCAGCTGGGCACGATCGGGTCGGGGAATCACTTCGTGGAGGTGCAGACGGTGGACGAGGTGTTCGACCCGGCTGCGGCGCGGGCCTGCGGGCTCGAGCGCGGGGGCGTGACCGTCCTGATCCACACCGGCTCCCGCGGTCTCGGCCACCAGGTGTGCACCGATTACGTGCGCCGCATGGACGAGGTCATGGGGCGCTACCACATCACGCTGCCCGACCGCCAGCTCGCCTGCGCGCCGTTCGCCTCGCCCGAGGGCCAGGCGTACTTCGCCGCGATGTGCGCGGCCGCCAACTTCGCGTGGGCCAACCGCCAGATGATCACGCAGGGGGTGCGCCGCGTATTCGAGCGCGCGTTCGGTGAGGCCGGCAAGCTGCGTCTCGTGTACGACGTCGCCCACAACATGGCGAAGGTCGAGGAGTACGGCGGCGAGCGGCTGTGCGTGCACCGGAAGGGAGCGACGCGCGCGTTCGGGCCGAGCCATCCGGAGACGCCCACGGCGTATCGCGCGGCCGGGCAGCCCGTGTTCATCCCCGGCAGCATGGGCACCGCGTCGTACGTGCTCGTGGGCACGGACGAGAGCGGCCAGCGGAGCTTTGGCAGCACGTGCCACGGCGCCGGCCGCAGGATGAGCCGGAGCGCCGCGAAACGCATCCAGCCGGGACACGAGGTGCGGCGCGAGCTGGAGGCGCTGGGCATCGTGGTGCGCTGCTCGTCGAACGCGGAGCTGGCGGAGGAGGCGCCCGCGGCGTACAAGGACGTGGAGCGGGTGGTGAACGTGATCCAGGCCG
>DASWAI010000278.1:0-11490 GCA_036391215.1 Gemmatimonadales bacterium | reverse complement strand
GGCCACCGGGCGCCTCCGCGGTGTGACCATCTACGACATGGGCGACGACCGCGTGCGGCGGGTGATCTACGCCGACAGCGGTTTCATGGCCTACGCGCCGGGCGGCAAGGACCTGACCCTCCAGCTCTATGACGGCCTGATCCATCAGTACAAGTCGGACGAGCCCGACCGCTTCGAGATCACCGGGTTCCGGAGCAACGAGATTCGGGTCCGGAACGTCTTCGACGAGCTGGAGCGCAACACCTCGGACCAGATCCGGGGCGATCGCGAGATGTCGAGCTGCGAGATGTTCGCCGTGGTCCGGGACGCGGACCGCGACCGGGCGCGCGCGCAAGCAGATCGGCGGTTCTTCGTGGAGCGCGATCTCCGCGCGCTGCTGCGCCTGCCCCCCGTCACGAAGGACACGGTGACGCCGCGAATATCCAGCGACTACTGCGTCTGGCTCGCCCGGCTCAGGCGCGCGGTCGACGCCCGGCTCCGGCCGGGGAAGCTCGCGGCCCAGGCCCCGGGGAAGGCCTCGGCCGCCACCCCGGACCCCGCGAGGCCCGCACCCGCTGCCTCGGCGGCGCCGGGTCCCGCGACCCAGTACCGGGCGGCCCCGGACACCGCGGCCTCGGGCGAGCCGCCGCAGCTCTCCCCGTACGCCGAGGTCGGGCTGGTCGCGGCCCGCGTGGGCGATGCGCAGCTCCAGCGCGACCGCTACATGGTCGAGATCCACAAGAAGTGGGCGATCAGCCTCGCCTGCGCCTCGTTCGTGCTGGTGGGCCTGGCGATGGCGCTCCGGTTCCCCCGCGGGGGCATGGGTCTCGTGATCGGCGGCGGGCTCGCTGCGTTCTCGATCTACTACGTGGGGCTCACGGCGGGCGAGACGCTCGCCGACCGCGGGCTCCTCTCGCCGGCGCTTTCCATGTGGCTGCCCAACATCGTTCTCACGCTGGCGGGGCTGGCCGGGCTCGTGCTCGTGAACCGGCAGCCGGGCCTGAACCGCGGCGGCGACTTCCGCGAGTTCCTCGACGCCATCCGCTACCGCCTCCGCCGGACCCGGCCGTGATCCCCCGCCTGCTCGACCGGTATGTCCTGGGGCTCTGGCTCCGGATCTTCGCCCTCACGGTGCTGGGCTTCCCGATCGTCTCGATCCTGATCAACCTCACCGACTCGCTCAACAAGCTGCTCGACCGCGGGCTCACGGTGCGGCAGATCGTCGTGAGCTACGTGTACTCCGTGCCCGAGAACATGTTCCTCGTGCTGCCGGCGGCGGTGCTGTTCGCGACCGTGTTCACGGTGGGAAGCCTGGCCCGGCACTCGGAGCTCACCGCGGCCAAGGCCGGCGGCCAGAGCTTCCGGCGGCTCGTCTTTCCGTTGATCCTCGCGTCCGTGTTCGCGACCGGGCTCGCGCTGGTCGTGGGCGAGCTGGCCCCCGGCTCCACGGCCAAGGAGCTCAAGATCCAGAAGGCGCAGCCCGACGTGCCCTCCTCCGCGCGATTCAACTTCGTCTATCGGGGCGACCAGGGCTGGGTCTATACGGTCCGCTCGCTCGAGCTCGCCACCCGGAAGCTCAAGGGCCTCCTGTTCGAGCGGCAGGGCACCGGGATCTCCTACCCCGGCCTGGTCGTGACGGCCGACAGCGCGACCTATGACGCGGACCGCCGGGTCTGGCGCGTCTGGCACGGCTCGAGCCGGGTGATCGCGGCGCCCGACCAGGAGGCCTCCTTCACGTTCCGCTCCCTCGTGCTCCGGAGCTTCACCCAGACGCCGGCCGACCTCCTCGCGGAGCCCAAGGCCCCGGACGAGATGCGCTACGCCGAGCTGGGACGCTACATCGAGGCGCTGGAGCGCTCGGGCAACGACGCCAACAAGCTGATCGTCGAGCGCGCCCTCAAGCTGGCCATACCCGCCACCTGCCTGATCATCGTGATCTTCGGGGCGCCGCTCGCGATCACCTCGCCGCGGGCCGGCATGGCCTTCGGTATCGCCATCAGCCTGGGCACCACGGTCTTCTTCCTGCTCCTGATGCAGATCGCGAAGGCGGTCGGGGCGGGCGGGCTGATCGATCCGACGGTGGCGGCGTGGCTCCCGAACGGGATCTTCCTGCTGGTCGGGCTGGTGCTGCTGGCGCGGGTGCGGACGTAAGCGCCCGGGCGCGCGCTATATTCCCAGCATGGACGACGCCGCTCCGCTCATCATCGGTTCCGGCATCGCCGGCCTCTGGACCGCCTGGCGGCTGGCGGCGGAAGGCAGGAGCGCCCGCCTGGTCACCAAGGAGGCCCTGGCCGACAGCGCCAGCGCCTGGGCCCAGGGAGGCATCGCCGTGGCGCTCGGCCCCGGGGACAACCCGGTGCAGCACGCGGCCGATACGCTCGCGGCGGGCGACGGGCTCTCCGATCCCGAAGCGGTCCGGGTGCTCACCAACGAGGGGCCCGACCGGATCCGCGAGCTGCTGGCGATGGGAGCGACGTTCGACCGGGCGCCCGACGGGCGGCTCCGGTTCGGCCTCGAGGCGGCCCATACGCGCCCGCGCATCATCCACGCCGGCGGCGACCGGACCGGCGCCGCGCTGGTCGCCTTCCTTACCAGCGTCATCCGCGACCACACCCTGATCGAGATCCTGGAGCACACCGAGGCCCGCGCGCTGATCGTCGAGGGCGGGCGGATGACCGGGGCGCTCCTGGTCCAGCCGGCCCGGCCGGCCTTCGCCGTCCGGGCCTCCGCCGTGGTGCTGGCCACCGGGGGCGTGGGCCAGTTGTATGCCGTCACCACCAACCCCAGGGTGGCCACGGCGGACGGCTGGGCAATGGCGCACAATGCCGGCGCGGAGCTCATCAACCTCGAGTTCCTCCAGTTCCACCCGACCGCGCTCAAGCTGCCGGGCGTGAACCCGGCGCCCCTCGTCTCCGAGGCGGTCCGCGGCGCCGGCGCGTGGCTGGTGGACCGTGCCGGACGCCGCTTCGCGCTCGACGCCGATCCCCGGGGAGAGCTGGCCCCGCGGGACGTGCTGGCCCGGGCCGTGGCCGCGGCGGACGCGGCGGGCGGCGCCTGGCTCGACGCGCGCCACGTCCCCGACTTCGTCCGCCAGTTCCCCGGGATTTCGCAGATGCTGGCGACCCACGGCCTGGACCCGTCCCGGGACCTGCTCCCGGTGGCGCCCGCCCTCCACTACGCGATGGGCGGCATCCGCACCGACCTCGACGGCCACGCGAGCCTGCCGGGCCTCTGGGCCGTGGGCGAGTGCGCCTGCACCGGCGTGCATGGGGCCAACCGCCTCGCCTCCAACTCGCTGCTCGAGGGTCTGGTCTTCGCGGACCGGGTGGCGCGAGCCCTGCCGCCCCGCGGCACGCCCGTCCCGGAGCCGGCCGGGCCGGTGCCCGGGGAGGGCGCGGCGGACGTTCTGCCCACGAACGAGAGCGAAGCGGTCCGCGCGGAGATGCGCGCCGTGATGACGGCCGATGTCGGGCTTCAGCGAAGCGAGCGCTCGCTGCTCCACGCCGAGCAGGCGCTCGCGGCGCTCGGGCGCCGGGTGCCGCCGGGCGACTGGCGCACCGAGAACCAGCTGCTCGTGGCGACCTTGATCACCCAGGCCGCCCGCCGCCGCCGCGAAAGCAGGGGCGGCCACCGGCGGCTCGACTACCCCCCGAAGGCCCGGAAGTCCGAAGCCGTCTGATGGCCCTGCCGCTTCCCCCCATCGAAGAAGTCGATCTCACGCCGGCCACGGTGGCGGCGCTTCAGGCCGATATCCGCCACCTCGCGCGAGAGCGCAACGCGGTCATCCTCGCGCACAACTACCAGCGTCCCGAGGTCCAGGATATCGCCGATTTCGTGGGCGACTCCCTCGGCCTCTCGCGCCAGGCCGCCCGGACCGACGCCCGGGTCATCGTCTTCTGCGGCGTCCACTTCATGGCGGAAACGGCCAAGATCCTCTCGCCCACGAAGCGGGTGCTGTTGCCCGACCTGCGGGCGGGTTGCTCGCTCGCGGCCACGGTCACGGCCGAGCAGGTGCGGAAGTGGAAGGCAGAGTTCCCGGACTACGTGGTAGTGGGCTACGTCAACACCACGGCGGAGGTGAAGGCGGAGCTCGACTACGCGTGCACCAGCGGCAACGTGATCGAGGTGATCGACGCGATTCCCGCGGAGAAGGGTATCCTCTTCCTGCCCGATTTCTTCCTGGGCGCCCACATCCGGCGCACCCGACCCGACCGGAAAGTGGAGGTCTGGCTGGGCGAGTGTCACGTGCACAAGGGGATCAGTCCGGTGACCCTCGAGGCCCAGCGGCAGGCGCACCCGGAGGCGGAGGTGCTGGTGCATCCCGAGTGCGGCTGCGCGGGCCAGCTCATCTACGAGATGGGCTGCGGCACGATTCCGGCTGAGGGGCTGCACATCGCGTCCACCGAGGGGATGATCCGACTGGCGAAGGAGCGTCCCGCGCCGGCGTTCATCGTGGCCACCGAGACGGGAATCCTCCACCGCATGCGCCAGGTCGCGCCCGGCAAACAGTTCTATCCCGCCGACCCGGAGGCGGTCTGTGCGTTCATGAAGACGATCACCCTCACCAACGTCCGGGACGCGCTCCGGCTGGACCGCTACGAGATCACCGTCCCCGAGGACATCGCCCGCCGCGCCCGGCTCTCGCTCGACCGCATGGTGAGCCTGGGCAAGTGACCCCCGACTTCGGGGCGGACGCCGACCGGGTCGCGGCGCTCGCCCTCGCGGAGGACGGCCACCGCGACCTCACCAGCGACGTGACCGTGGCGCCGGCGGCGCGCGCCTCGGCCCGGCTCGAGTTCCGCAGCGTCGGCGTGCTCGCGGGCAGAGCGTACGCCGCAGCCGTGGCGCGCGTGTGCGGATGCGAGGTCGACTGGGATGCCGCCGAGGGGCAGCACGTCGTGCGGCACACGGTCGTGGGCAGCGTCCGCGGCCCGCTCGGGCCGCTCCTCCGGGCGGAGCGCCCGCTCCTGAACCTGCTCCAGCGCGCCTCGGGCATCGCCAGCCTCACCCACGCCTACGTCGGCGCGGTCACCGGCACCGTCGCCCGCATCCTCCACACCCGAAAGACCGCGCCCGGCCTGCGGCTGCTGGACGTCTGCGGCGTGCTCGCCGGCGGCGGGGAGCTCCACCGGCTCGACCTGGCCCACGCGGTCATGGTGAAGGACAACCATTGGCGCGCGCTCGCGGCCCAGGGGAAGCCCCTCCGCTCCGCGCTCGCTGAGGCCCGGGCGCTGGGGGCGGACGCGCTCCACGTGGAGGTCGAGTCGGAAGCACAGCTTGAGGCGGCGTGCGAGGCGGGCGCGACCCGGCTGCTGCTGGACAACCAGTCGCCCGAGACGGTGCGGCGCTGGGCCGCGGCGGCGCGGGGGCTGGCGCCGGGGATCGAGGTCGAGGCAACCGGCGGCATCACGCTCGAGAACGTGCGGGCCTACGCGCTGGCCGGGGTGGATTTCATCTCCGTCGGCGCACTCACCCACAGCGTGAAGGCGGCGGATATAGGGCTGGAAGTGCAGTGAGAGGTGCGAGGTGAGAGGACAGCCCTCCTACCTCTCACCTCTTACTTCTTACTTCTCGCTCCCCGCCACACCGCATACACCGGCACCCCCGCCAGGACGATCGCGAAGGTCACGCCCGTGTTCACCGGGTCGGTGGCCAGGGCGTTCGCCACCATGCCCACCGAGGCGACCAGGAAGATCGCCGGCGTCACCGGATATCCCAGCGTACGGTAGGGGCGCGGCAGGCCGGGACGCGTCCGGCGGAGCACGTAGACGCCGGCGACCGCCAGCGCGTAGAATGGCCAGATGCCCAGGACGAACTTGTCGGCCAGCTGCTGGAAATCATTGAACAGCACGTAGACCACGCCCAGCGCGGTGGCCAGCCCGATGGCGACGGACGGGCTCTGGAACCGGGGCGACACCCGTGCGATCGCGGGGAAGAAGAGCCCGCGGTCGGCCATGGCGAAGAAGATCCGCGGCCCCGTCATCATCGAGCCGTTGAGCGTCCCGAAGCAGGACACCATGACGAGCGCCGACACCACCGCGCCGCCCGCGCCACCTAGCAGCGGAATCCGCTCCGCCGCAGTGGCCGCGACCAGCTTGGAGGCCGCCATCTCCGGCAGCGGGACGAGGTAGATGTACGCCGCGTTGAGCAGGAGGTAGACCCCGACGATCGCCGCCGTGCCGAGGATCAGCGCGCGCGGCAGGGTCCGGCCGGGATCGCGCACCTCCCCGCCCAGGAAGGCGAGGTCGGCCCAGCCGTCGTAGGTCCACATGATGGGGACCAGAGCGGTGGCGACGAGCGAGAGCGGCAGGCCGCCCGTCCAGAGCGGCGTGAAGTGAGCCGCGCTCCCCTCGGAGGCCGTGAACGCCAGCAGGCCGAGCAGTGCGACCGCGGCGAACTTGGCGACCGTGACCACGTTCATCACGGCGGACGCGGCGCGGACGCCCGCATAGTTGAGGCCGCCGATCACGATGATGGCAGCGGCCGCGACCCGGCGCACGGTCGGCGGGTCGAGATGGAGGAAGTAGCCGAGGTACTCGGCGAAGATCGTGGCGATGGCGCCGAGCGCGGAGGCCCGGATGACGGTCAGCTCGGACCAGCCGAAGAGAAAGGCCGGCAGCGGTCCGAACGCCTCCAGCAGGAAGGTGAAGACCCCGCCCGAGCGGGGCAGCGCGGCGGCCAGCTCCGCGATGGCGAGAGCCCCGGCGAGCGCCACCAGCCCGCCCAGCACCCAGGCGACGATCACGGGCCCCGGCACGCCCAGCGTGCCGGCAACGCCGGCGGGAACCCGGAAGATGCCGCTGCCGATGGTGCTCCCGACCAGGACCGCCACGGCGCTGCCCAGTCCGAGGCGGCGCGGCAGTCGCTCGCCCCAGACGTCGGGGGCAGCGTCCATGGGAGTCCTTAGGCGTGGAGGCGGAAACGACTTGCGGCGGGCGCCGCTCCGAGCATAATCGGCCGCCCCGATCCGCTTGACAAGGGCAACCCGGAGGCCTTCTTTACCCGCTCTCGCCCGCTCACCCCGGAGGCAGGTTCGTGGAGGCTCCTTCCCAGGCCGTGGACGTCCGCCGGCCCTCGCTGGCGGCCGACCTGGTGACGCTTACCAAGCCGCGCATCATCTCGCTCCTCCTCGTCACGACCATCGCCCCGATGTTCATGACCGGGCAGGGCCTGCCGTCGGCGCAGCTGGTCTTCGTCGTGATCATCGCCGGGTATCTCATGGCCGGCGGGGCCAACGCGATCAACATGTGGTTCGACCGGGACATCGACGACAAGATGTCCCGCACCCGGCTCCGGCCGATTCCCGCCGGGCGGCTGGCGCCCACGGTGGCGCTCGCCTTCGGGATCGGGCTCGCGGTCATCGCGTTCGAGCTGTTCTGGCAGCTGGTCAACCCGCTGAGCGCCTGGCTGGCGCTGGGCGGGCTCCTGTTCTACGTCTTCATCTACACCGTGTGGCTCAAGCGGTCGAGCCCGCAGAACATCGTCATCGGAGGTGCGGCGGGCGCGTTTCCCCCGCTCGTGGGCTGGGCCGCGATGACGAACCGGATCGACCTCGCCGCGATCTATCTCTTCGCGATCATCTTCTACTGGACTCCGCCCCACTTCTGGGCCCTCGCGCTCATCAAGCGGGGCGAGTACGCCCGGGCGGGGATTCCCATGATGCCGGTGGTCCGGGGTGAGCGCCGCACGAAGTTCGAGATGCTGGTCTACACCCTGATGCTGCTCCCGCTCACCCTCATGCCGGTGCTGTTCGGGGCCTTCGGCGCCCTCTACGCCGCGTCCGCGGTACTGCTCGGTGCGCCGCTCCTCTGGTACTGCATCCGGCTGCTCCGGGAGCCGGGGGTGACGGCCACGGCCTGGAAGCTCTATCGCTATTCGCTGCTCTACCTGGCGCTGCTTTTCGTCGCCATGGGCATCGACCGCAACCTGCCGGGCGTGACGGCCGCGCCGAGCGGCGTCCTGATCCTGAGCAACCCGAACCAGGAAGCGTCGGCGCCGGCCACATACCATCCGTAGCCCCTTCCCCGCAGGGCCGGCCCCCGCAGTTACGCCGGGCCGGTTAGCTTCGAGGCAATGACCTCCACCCCTGCTACCGCTCCCGGCGGCCGCCGGCGCCTTCCGTCGCCCGGCCCGCTGGCCCGACTCTGGCCGCGCGTTCGCCCGTATCGCGCCGGCCTGTCGCTCGCGATCGTCTCACTGCTCCTGAGCGCGGGGATCGGACTCGCGTTCCCCCAGATCGTCCGGTATCTGCTCGACGCCGCATTCCTGCGGCACGACCGCGCCCTGCTCGACCGGATCGGCCTCGTGCTGTTCGGCATGTTCGCCGTGCAGGCGGTGCTCAACTACGTCCAGACCTACTACCTGAGCGCCACGGGCGAGCGGGCGGTCGCCGGCCTCCGCCGCGAGCTGTTCGAGAAGCTCCTCACGATGCCGCCGGGCTTCTTCGCCGAGCACCGCACCGGGGAGCTGACCAGCCGGCTCACCACCGATATCGGTCTGCTACAGAGCGTGATGAGCCACCAGATCGCGGAGTTCTCCCGCCAGCTGCTCGCGCTGGTGGGCGGCGTGGTGCTGCTCACCCTCATGCAGCCCCGGCTGACCTTCACGGCGGTCGGCGTGGTCCCGCTCGTGGTCGGATCGGCGTTCTACTTCGGCCGCAGGCTCAAGCGGATGACGGTGGGGGTGCAGGACCGGGTGGCCGAGGCCACCGGGGTCGCCGAGGAGGCGCTGAGCCAGATCCGCACGGTGCAGAGCTTCGTGCAGGAGCCGGCCGAGCGCGAGCGCTACGGCGAGCGCGTGCTCGCGAGCGTGAAGGCGGCCCTGGTCCGGGCGGAGGTCCGCGGCATCTTCTTCGGCGTGCTCACCTTCACCACCTTTGGCGGCATCGTCTTCGTCCTCTGGCAGGGCGGCGTGCTGGTGTTGGACGGGAAGCTCACGCCCGGGGCCCTGGTCTCGTTCCTGCTCTACACCGTGACGATCGCGGCGGCGATCGGTGCGCTCGCCTCGTTCTTCAGCAGCTACCAGGAAGCCGTAGGCGCGGCGGAGCGGGTCTTCGAGCTGCTCGAGACGGTGTCGCCCATCGCCGACCCGCCGATGCCCAACCCCCTGCCCCGTCCCGTCCGGGGCGAGGTAACGTTCGACCGGGTGTCCTTCCGCTACCTCCCCGATCCCGCCGCACCCTGGACGCTGCGCGACATCGCGCTCACCGTGGCCCCGGGCGAGATCGTGGCGCTCGTGGGTCCCTCGGGCGCCGGCAAGACAACGCTGGTCTCGCTGCTGCCGCGCTTCTGGGACGTCGCGGAGGGCCGGATCCTGCTCGACGGGATCGACGTCCGCGACCTGCGGCTCGCGGACCTGCGCGCCGCCATCGGTCTCGTGCCCCAGGAGCCGGCGCTCTTCAGCGGGACGGTCCGCGAGAACATCGCCTACGCCCGGCCCGGCGCCTCGCGGGACGACGTGGAGGCGGCCGCCCGCGCGGCGCACGCACACGAATTCGTCGAGCGGCTGTCACAGGGATACGACACCGTGGTGGGCGAGCGGGGGGTCAAGCTGTCCGGCGGCCAGCGGCAGCGGGTGGCGATCGCGCGCGCGATCCTCAAGGACCCGGCGGTGCTGGTGCTGGACGAGGCCACGAGCAGCCTGGACACCGAGAGCGAGCGGCTGATCGAGGACGCGATGGAGCGCCTGCTTGTCGGGCGCACCACCCTGATCATCGCGCATCGCCTGAGCACGGTGCGCCGGGCGGACCGGCTGGTCGTGATGGACCACGGCCGCATCGTCGAGGAAGGAAGCCACGCCGAGCTGATCGCCCGGGGCGGGCTGTACGCCCGGCTGTATCAGCACCAATTTCGGGAAGGCGATGTCCAACTGGCGGCGGTGACCAGCGCGCAGTGAGGCGGGCTCCCGCGGCAGGCGGAGCTCCCCTCCTCGCCGCTCGCTCACTCGCCGAACAGAAACCCCGCTTTCCGCTCCTCCGTCCTTCCCCCTGTCCACCGCCACGACCGGCGTGCAGCGCCGGGAGCTTATCCCCGCGGCGGCGAGGAGCGTCCGCATCACCTCAGGCGCGCGCCGTGATCAGCTCGCGCTGCGGCTCGCGGGGTGTGACCGCGGGTCCCTCCGGTCCCCAGTACATGTTCACTTCGCTCCGAACGCCGAACTCTCCCGGCAGATACACTCCCGGCTCCACGGAGAAACCGATGCCGGGGCCGAGCCGGCGGTCGTCGTGGGTCTCGTAGTCGTCCAGATGGGGCCCCGAGCCGTGCAGGTCGCGGTCGATCGAATGTCCCGTGCGGTGCACGAACCACCGTGCCAGCCCCGCGGCCTCGATCACGCCGCGGGCGGCCCGGTCCGCCTCGAACCCCGCGATCGGCCGGCGGGCGCGGGCGGCGTCCTGGATGATCGCGACGGCCGCGTCGCGGGCGTCCCGCACCGCGGCCCACACCGCCCGCACCCGGGCCGGCGGATCCTCGCCGGCGAAGCCCATCCAGGTCTGGTCCGCGGAGACTCCCGCCTCCGGCGCGCCCCAAAGGTCCAGCAGCACCACCTGCCCCGCGGCGAGGGTCGCGTCGCGCCCCGCGATCGGCTCGTAGTGCGGGTTGGCCGCGTTCGTGCCGAAGGCGACGATCGGCGGATGGTCGAACGCGAGCCCGTGCTCCCGAAGCCCCTGCACCACCCTCGCCTGCACCGCGCATTCGGTCGTGCCCGGTTCCCGCACCGCGCGGGCAAGCTCCGCCCGCGCGAGGGCGGCGATCACCTCCGCCGCGGCGACGTGTCCGGCGGTCTCCGCGGCGCTCCAGCGGGCGGCAAAGCGGGAGACGAGGGGTCCCGAGGGAACGACGCGCCCGCCGAGCCGGCGCACGAGCTCCACGACGCCGAACGGAACGCGGTCGAGATACGGGACCGCGTCCTCGGGCGAGACTTCCATCGCGAGGGTGCGTCCCTGCACCAGCGGCCCGAGCGCGGCGTGCAGCTCCTCCCAACGGGCGTACGGCACGATACGGCCGGGAAAGCCCTCGACGCCCTGCAGCTCGATGCGATGCGCCACCGCCACCGGCTCGCCCTCGCGCGGGAGCAGCACGAAGAGGCGCCGCGTGCCCATGCCGCCCACGCCGAGCACGCGGCCGGCGACGGGATTCACCCCGCGGAAATCGTAGAGCAGCCAGGCGTCGGCGCCGGCCTCGTCGAGCGCGGCGGCGAGCGCCGCCCGATCCAGCTGCTGGAGCGGGCTCATTCGTAATCCCCCGCCCGGTGGGCGCGCCAGAGACAGACCTGGTCCCCCCGGCCTTCGCAACGCTCGTGAATCATGGTGCCCTCGAAGGCGACGAGACCGCGGAGCAGCTCGCCGTACGCGGCCCCGTAGAAGGCGCAGGCGCTGCCGTCCGGCATGGCGCTCACGGAGAGGGGCCGCTCCATCCGCACCTCGAGATCCGGCCCCCCGGCCCCGAGCTCCCCGCGGAAGCAGGCGGCCGCGAGCCGCCGCGCGGCGCGCCGGGAGAGGTGCTGCCCCAGCGC
>DASWAI010000277.1:0-2253 GCA_036391215.1 Gemmatimonadales bacterium | reverse complement strand
TTCGGTCTGGGCATCGGGCTCGGGACGGCGAGCGGCGCCCGGGCGATCCGGCGCGGGGAAGGCCTGTCCCGCCGGCTCATGCCATGACCCCCCGGGAGCGCGCTATCTTACCCTCCCATGCAAACGACGATCCACTGCGTGCGTTGCGGGCAGGACCGGGCGCCCATGGCGTTCCAGCCGTTCCCGACCGAGCTTGGCCGACGCGTCTATGCCCAGATCTGCGGGGCTTGCTGGGCCGACTGGCTGCGCACCCAGCAGCAGCTGATCAATCACTATGCCCTGAACCTCCGTGATCCGCAGGCCAAGGAGTTCCTGTTCAGCAACATGGACCAGTTCCTGTTCGGCGCCGGGACGGCCTGAGCGCCATCCTCAAAAACTCGCCCCGACCCGGAAGATGATGTCGATAGCCGGCCCGCTCGGCTCGAGATCTTCCGTCATCCCGATGCGCCATTCCCTGCCGCTCCTGGTTGCCAGCAACCAGCCGAAGTCCAATTCGAGGTCCCGCCGATCCAACGCCGGAAGGGCCGTGCCCTGATAGTAGGGCGAGTGGTAGAACAGATTCGCGAAGAGCGATTGGCGGCCCCAGAAGCGGAAGCGAAGTCCGGATGTCGCGGAAACGAAGACCACCTTCTGGTACGGGGCGAGGACGCCGTGCGTCGGCGTCCAACCCAGGCCTAGGCTCGCCTCGTAGGTGAGGGGCGGCGCGAGCCGGACGCGGGCGGTGCTCACCGCATTGAGGGAAATGGTCCCGCGACCGTAGCCGTCTGGGCCCGTGGATGTGGGTAGCGTAAGCGAGATCGCCGTCTGCAGGCCTGGCACCCATCGGTACCCGGCTCCCAGGCGAACGTCGCCCAGGAAGAGGTCGGAGGGCGAGCGGACCAGCGTGGTGCCGTTGGCCAACGCGAGTTGGTAGGCGAAGGCGTCGTTCGGCCGGGCAGCCCGCTCCGGCAGCTTGAAGCCCCAGAGGTTGTGGTACCAGTTGATGAAGCCATCGAGAAAGCCGCCGTAGGCCCCCTCCACGCTCGCCTCCCCGAACACGAATACATCGGGGCGCAGATCGCGCGCCGCCGCCACCTGAAGGCGGAGAAACTCGCCGTCCAGCAGGTAGCTCGGCCGTGCCTGGGGCAGGTCGTACTCGATCGCGTTGCCGTAGTCGAGCCGGACGTCCAGGCGCAAGCGTCCCGGCGCAGGCTCGCGGTACGGTTGGAAGTAGAGCCCGCTCCGGGAGCGGGCCACCGGGTTCACGGGCGCATACTCGGGGAGTCCCTGGGCGGCCGCCGGGCCAGCGGCCAGCGCCAGCAGGAGGGCTCCCATTACCGCGGGACCGCGAGGGGCCCGGCCGAGGACCGGCAGCCGCGCAGGGGTGTCAGTGCACACGCCGGGCTCCTTGGTTTGGAGCGATGGGTCCGACAGGCGGACGCTGGAAGATAGTCCCTCGCGGTCTCTGCCCCCGCTCCTTGACAGCAGCCCGTCGCGACAGGTAAACTCTCTGCATGAACATGCAGCGTGCCTTCTGGTACTTCTATTTTACCCCCGCCGGCGCGGCTCGACGGCCGTCCGGTTCCGGTACCAGCGTGCACTGACGCCAGACCAGAACGGACCCATCGACGCCCCGCCGGATCGCCGGCGGGGCGTTCTTGTTTTCCCTTGGCGAGGAGCTGTCGTCGTATGCGCGTAGCGATCCAGGGCACCGTGGGCTCCTTCAGCGAGGCCGCGGCCCGGCGGCGCTGGCCGGACCTCGAGCCCGTCCCGTGCCGGGAAGTGCAGGACGTCGTCGGCGCGGTGCGCGACGGGAAGGCGGAGGCCGGCATCCTGCCGATCGAGAATTCGTTGATCGGCTCCGTCACCACGACCTACGACCTGCTCCAGGAGGCCTTCGGGGACGGCACGCTCCGGCTCACGCACGAGATCATGCTCCCGGTGCACCACACCCTGATGGGCCTGCCGGGCGCCGACCTGGCCGGGCTCCGCCGGGTCCTCTCCCATCCGGTGGCGCTCGGGCAGTGCCGGGTCTGGCTCGCCAAGCATCTGCCGCACGTCGAGCTGGTGAGCGCCTGGGACACCGCCGGCAGCGCGGAGATCGTGGCACGCGAGGGCAATCGCGGGCTCGCCGCAATCGCCGCCCGGCACGCGGCGGACGCGCACGGTCTCGCCCCGCTCGCCGAGCGGATCGAAGACGATCCCTCGAACCAGACCCGGTTCCTCACCTTCACCCGCGCCGACGCGCCGCTCCCGCAGAGCGCGAGCGGCCCG
>DASWAI010000276.1:0-13873 GCA_036391215.1 Gemmatimonadales bacterium | reverse complement strand
ACGACCGCGGAGCTGGACGGGATCCGCGCCGGACTCGCCGCGGACCTGGAGAACGCCGAGCGGGAGCTGGGCGAGACGCTCTCGCCGCTCAATCTGTTCTTCCAGTCGTTCGTGATCCTGGTGCGCGAGGGCCTGGAGGCGATCCTGGTCCTCGGCGCGCTCATGGCCTTCCTGGTGAAGACCGGCGCCGCGAACCGGAAGCGCGACATCCATGTGGGCGTCGGCGCGGCGGTGGCGGCGAGCCTCCTCACGGCGTTGGCGCTCGAGACCGTGTTCCGCCTCACGCCCGGGAAGCGCGAAGCGCTCGAGGGGGCGACGATGGTGGTCGCCACCGGCGTGCTGTTCTACGTGAGCTACTGGCTGCTCTCCAAGATGGAGGTGGCCAAGTGGAACCAGTTCGTGCGCGGCAAGGTGCAGGATGCGGTCACGAGCGGCTCCGCCCTGGCGCTCGCTTCGGCCGCGTTCCTCGCCGTCTACCGCGAGGGATTCGAGACCGTCCTGTTCTACAAGGCGCTGTTCGTGGCCGGCGGCACCGGCGCCTCCACCGGCGCGATCGTCGCCGGCATCGTGCTCGGCTCGGTGGTCATGGTCGGCGTCTACGTCGCGATCAGCCGGTTCGGGGTGCGGCTCCCGCTCAAGCCCTTCTTCGGCGTCACCAGCGCCTTCCTCTACTACATGGCGTTCGTCTTCGCCGGCAAGGGCGTGGCGGAGCTCCAGGAGGGACGCATCCTCCCCACGACCATCGTCGCCTGGGCCCCGCGCATCCCCGCGCTGGGCATCTATCCGACCGTGGAATCGCTCGCCGCGCAGGGCGTGCTGCTCGTGTTGCTCCTGGCCGCGCTGGTCTGGACCTTCGTCCTCGAGCCGCGCCGGCTCAAGGTGACGTCGGTCCTGGTGCCGGAGCCGGCGTCGTCGCGCCGGCCGGCGAGCGTCCCGGGCGCCGCGGCCTCGGCGCCGATCGCGCCGGGCACCCGGGTCGAGCTCCTCCGCTCGCTCGAGCGGATGGAGGCGGACCTGGCCGAGCTGAGGGCGGAGGTGGACCGGATGCGGAGTCAGCTCCGGGAGCGCCAGGAGGCGGCCCGGCGGGGATCATGACGCCCGGCCGCCCGCTCGAAACGGCCCGCTTCGGCGGGCCGTAGTCGTTTGAAGGAGGTGACCCGATGCCCGAGATCGACCGTCTCATCGACGAGCTGCGCCGGGACCAGCAGGCGGACCCGTGGCACGGCCCTTCAGCGCGCCAGGTGCTCGAGGGAGTAACGGCGGCCGCGGCCGCGGCGCGTCCGATCCCCGGCGCGCACAGCATCTGGGAACTCGCGCTCCACATCATCGCGTGGCGGAACGAGGTGGCCCGCAGGGTGGATGGGGGAGAGCCGGCCGAGCCGGAGGAGGGCGACTGGCCGGCGGTCACCGACACCAGCGACGCGGCCTGGGACCGCACCCGCGCGCGGATGGACGAGTCGTACGACCGACTGGTCGCGGCGCTCCGGCGGCTGCCGGAAGGCAGGCTGGACGAGCCGGTCAGCCGGACGCGCGACCCGGGGCGCGGGATCACGTACTACGTCACGCTGCACGGAGTTCCCCAGCACGACGCGTATCACCTGGGGCAGGTATCCCTGCTCAAGCGCGCGTTCGGGCTGTAGCAACGCAAACGGCCCGCCGAAGCCGGCGGACCGTTTGCACCAAGAGGTGGCAGATCGCCCCCTGAGTTAATGGAGACGGACCTTAGTGTCCGCTCCTACCCTTCTTCGACCTGCCACTTTCCTGCTGGGAGGCGTTTCGCCCCCGACGCGCGCAAGAAAAGCAAGTCGAGTGCCATTTGTCACAAATCGTAATGCATTGACACACAGGGTCTTACGATCGACCGCCTGACCGTTCGGCCTGTCAAATTTCTCGACAAATCCTGTTCTTTCGGCCCAAGTCGTTGTGCCCGAGGAGCTTACGCTGCCGCCAAAGTTTTTGACGGCGTCGAATCCTTCCCAACCGGAGCGAGGTAGGGGCCCGGCGCGAGCGGGGGTCCCTCCCTCCAGCGGGCGAGCATCGTCGCGCCGATCGCGACCAGGAGCACGCTCGTGAGCTGCGCGAGGGTGAACGGCCCGAGCAGCCGGTCGTCCTTGGCGCGCACGATCTCCACCAGGAATCGCTCCACGCCCGCGAACACCAGGTACAGCCCGAACAGCCAGCCGGTCGGGCGGGCGCGGGCCCGGAGACGCCAGAGCACGGCGAACGCGACCAGCATCAGCGCGATCTCGTAGAGCTGGGTGGGATGGACCGCCAGGACGGTCTGCGGGTCGATGCCGGCGGGCACGGGCACGCCGAACTGCTGCTGGAGGTTGGCCGCCGTCGAGGGGGGCAGTCCTCGGGGGAACTTCACGCCCCAGGGCAGCGTGGTCGGGCGTCCGTAGTCGTCGTTCACCAGAAAGCAGCCGACCCGCCCGATGGCGTATGCGGCGGCGAGTGCGGGTGCGCCGAGCTGCATGGTCCAGCGGAGCGGCACCTTGAGCCGCCAGCCGTTGAGGATGACCGCTAGGGCCCCGCCGATGAAGCCGCCATACCACACCAGGCCGCCGCGGGAGAAGAGCGCCGCGGGGTCCCGGAACAGCGCCACGTACCAGAGCTTGGCGCCCACGATGCCGCCGATGACCGCCGCGACGATCATCTCGCCGGAGTAGTCCTCGCGGAGCCCGCGCCGCCTGAGTTCGAGCGACACCAGCCAGCCACCGGCGAGGAAGGCCACCATCATCATGACCCCGTAACCGGTGAGCTCGAAGCTGCCGATCCGGATCACGAGCGGGTAGATCGTCATACGGGAGCCCGGGGTTGCTGGATCGCGGATCGAAGGCCGGGGATGGGAAGATCGTCTCGCGGCTCCAGGTCCCAGCCGCTGCGTTCTCCGCGGGCGAGGCGCCACGCGCCGGCGGCCGCGATCATCGCCGCGTTGTCGGTGTTGAGCCGCGGGGAAGCTACGCTCAGGCGCGCGGTCCCCGCCAGCCGCTCCCGCAGGCGCGCGACCAGTGCGCGGTTGCAGGCGACCCCCCCGCCCACCATCGCCGTGGGGTAGCCGAGCGCGTCCACGGCGTGCGCCGTCTTGGCGACCAGGACGTCCAGCGCCGCGTCCTGGAACCCGCGCGCCAGGTCGGCCCGGTCGCGGGCGAGATCATCGCTCGCCTGCACGGCGCGCAGGACCGCGGTCTTGAGGCCGCTGAACGAGAAGGCGTACGGCTCGTCGCCGCGCCCGAGCTCGGCGAGGAGCGGGCGGGGGAAGCGATACCTGCCGGGCCGTCCCTCGCGCGCGAGCCGCTCGAGCGCGGCCCCGCCCGGATAGCCGAGGCCGAGCAGGGTGGCGACCTTGTCGAACGCCTCGCCGGCGGCGTCGTCCAGCGTCTGCCCGAGAAGGCGGTACTCACCCCACGCAGGGACGTCCAGCAGCATCGTGTGGCCGCCGCTCACGAGGAGGCCCACGAACGGCGGCGCGAGGTCCGGGTCTTCCAGCGTCGGGGCGAAGAGATGGCCTTCGAGATGGTTCACGCCGAGGAACGGGCGGTCCAGGCTCCAGGCGAGGGCCTTCCCGTACATCACGCCCACGAGCAGCGCGCCGACCAGGCCCGGCCCGGCCGTGACCACGATGCCATCGATCTGCGCCAGGCTCGTGCCCGCGTCCGCGAGCGCCTGGTCCACCACGGACCCGATGGTGCGGACGTGCGCCCGGCTGGCCAGTTCCGGCACGACGCCGCCGAAGACGCGGTGCACGTCCTGCGAGAGGATGACCAGGCCCGCGAGCGAGGGCCGGGCCCCGTCGGCCACGAGCACGGCCGCGGAGGTCTCGTCGCAGGACGTCTCGATGCCGAGGATCCGCTCAGCCATGGCGGCCTCGCGCGCCGAGGGTGACGCTGTCGGGCGTCGCCTTGCCGGACAGCCCCGGCGGGACCAGCACCCGGAGCGCCACGCGGCCCGGCGCGGGTCCCGCGCCGGCCGGCTCGATGGTGACGGCGATGCTGTCGGGTGTGAGCGCCGCGAGCCGGGCCCGGGGCCCCCGGACCCGGACGGTCACCGTGTCGTGGTCCGGCCGGAGGCGGAGCGCGCTCGGCACCTGGACCGGCACCGGCCACAGGGTCCGCTCTCCCATCGCCTGGACGTTGAGGCTCACGGTCACCCGCGACGGGTAGACGCGCACCGGACCAAAGCCGGTCGTGTCCACCATGACCGGCTGCTCCGCGGGTCCGTCGGCGCCGGCGAGCTCGAGCGGCACCGTGAGCGCGGAATCGATCGCGGCGATCCGATCCGCCGGCCCGGCGAGCCGGACCTCGCCCGGGACGACCGCCACGCCGCCCACCAGCTCGAACCCCGATTGCGACTGGACCCGGACCACGGGATGGACGGGAACGGTGCGCTGCGCGACGGGGTTGAGCTCCACCGGCACGCGGCGCGGCTCGACGTCCTGCACCCGGATGCCGCTCGCGCCCGGGAAGACCAGGTCGGCCGGATCGACGGCGATGCTCGCGGTGTCGGAGGTCAGGCTGTCGGGCAGGATGCGGGTGAGGACGAGGTTGTCGCGGGAGAGCCGGAGCAGGTCCCGGCGGCGGCCGACCACGGTGGCGCGGATGCGGCCCGGCTCCCGCATCACCTCGCGGCCCGCAGGAGGCTGCACCCGGAGGTCCACGCTGAGGAGGGCACTCGCCGGCTCTTCGCTCGAGGCGACCAGCCAGAGCAGCACCGAAAGGGCGAGCGCGGTCAGCTTGAGAGGCCAGTCGGCGGTGAGCGCCGCCCGCAGGGTCACGTCAGCGCCCGCTCCCGCCTTCGGAGAGCAGGCGCTCGACCAGCGCCCGGTTCACCGGCGAGCTCCAGTCGTGCGCGCCGATGACCCGCTTGACGATGGTGCCCTCGCGGTCGAGCAGGAAGCTCTCCGGGACGCCGGTGGTCTGGTACGCCTGCTGAATGGCGGTGGAGCGGTCCTGGAGGAGATCGAACGTCAGGTGCAGCTCCGCGGCGAAATTCCGGACGTCGGTGGGATCGCCCTCGTCGATGCTCACGGCCGCGATCTTGAAGCCCCGGGGGCTCAGGGAGTCGTAGAGCGTCTGCATGGACGGCATCTCCACGCGGCAGGGGACGCACCACGTGGCCCAGATGTTCACCAGCGTCACCCGTCCCTTGTACCGGTCCCGGAGGGACACCGTGTCGTTGGTGCCGAGATCGACGACGCGAAAATCCGGCGCGCGGGCGCCCACGGCGACCTGCTCGCGCTCGGGGCCGTAGCGGACCAGCGCCATCGCGCCGAGTCCGAGCCCCGCCACCACCGACATCACCGCCAGCCACTGCCTCGACATACGCTCCCTAGACCCTCACGGCGCAGCGGCGCCGGAGCGCCCCGACGGCATCCGCCGCCGACGGGGCTCCGAACACCGCGGTGCCCGCCACGAACGTGTCCGCGCCCGCTTCCCACGCGGTCCCGATGGTCTCGACCGTGATGCCGCCGTCCACTTCGAGCGCCGCCCGGCTGCCCCGGGCATCCAGCATGGCCCGGCAGCGGCGGATCTTCCCGGTCGATGCCGGAATATAGACCTGCCCGCCGTAGCCTGGATTCACCGTCATCAGCAGGACCAGGTCGGCGTCGTCCAGGGCCTCTTCCAGGAGCGAAAGCGGGCTGGCCGGGTTGAGGGCCAGCCCGGCGAGCATGCCCCGCTCGCGCACGGCGACGAGGTGGCGCTGCGCGTGAACCGTGGCCTCCGGGTGAAAGGTGAACACGTTGGCTCCCGCATCCGCGAACGGCGCGATGTAGTGCTCGGGGTGCCGGACCATCAGGTGGACGTCGAGCGGCAGCTCGGTGAGCCGGCGGAGCGCCCGGATGAGCGGCGCGCCGAACGTGAGGTTCGGAACGAAATGCCCGTCCATGACGTCCACGTGGATCCAGTCGGCGCCGCCGGCCTCGACGGCCGCGATCTCTTCCCGAAGGCGGCCGAGGTCGGCGCTCAGCACGCTGGGCGCGATCCGCACGCTCACCGGCGTACCCCGGTCGAGAAGGGGCGCTGGATGATTCGCGCGGCCTGGGACGCCGGCGCCTTCGGCTGCCCGCTCACGACCAGGTCCACCGTGCTGCCGGCCTCGCGGCCGGCGCCGGCGGTGGGCCGGGTGGCGATCACGACGTTGGGCTCCGGGTCCGACGTTACGGTGTCCACGCTGCCGGGCTTGAGGCCCGCGGCGGCGAGGACCTTGATGGCGAACGGCATCGGCAGGCCGACGACGTCCGGCACGGGGGCGAGCTGCGGGCCCGCGCTCGGCGCTACCGACACGATGCTGTTCTGGGCCAGGACAGTGCCGGGCGCCGGATCCTGCCAGACGATCGAGCCGCGGGGGATGGTCGGGTGGGCGCGCTCGTCGTCGAACTTCACCCGGAAGCCGAGCGCGGTGAGCCGGCGCTGCGCCTCGCCGCCGGTGAGCTCGAGCACGCGGGGCACGGAGTGGTCCGACGTGATGAGCGGCACCGGCGAGAGCCAGGCCCTGGCGAGCACGTAGCCGACGGCGAAGGTGCCCAGGACGATCGCCGCGTCGCGCACGAGACGCCGGCCGAACACGGTGGCCAGGAACGGCGGATGCGCCGCTCGGGGCGCGGCCGACTCCAGCCCGCCCGGCTCGGCCGCGGGCGCCTGCGGCCCGGCCGGCTCGGCCGCGTGCCTGGCCCAGGGGACCTGGCGGCGGAACCTCATCCCACCCGCCTCAGCCGGGCGGCGTAGGCGCCATCCATCCGGTCGCGCTGCGGCAGCGTCATCAGGTCTCCCTTTTCCGTGAGCAGGGGCGGCGGCAGATCGTCCGGCGGCTCCCGCCGGAACCCCCGGTGCGTGCGCAGGAACCGCTCCACCTGCAGCTCGTTTTCTTCGGGCTCGAGCGAGCAGGTGGCGTAGACCAGCCATCCGCCGGGCCGGACCGCGTCCGCGCCTGCCGCCAGCAGCTCGGCCTGGCGCTCCGCGAGCGCGGCCAGGGCGTCGGGCGTCACCCGCCACCGGGCGTCGGGGTGGCGGGCGAAGGTGCCGGTCCCGAGGCACGGCGCGTCGAGCAGGACGGCGTCGGTGTTCCCCACCGGCGGGTGGCGGGCATCCGCCACGATCACCAGCTCGCGT
The DNA here is from genome assembly GCA_036391215.1 of Gemmatimonadales bacterium. Classification (GTDB taxonomy): domain Bacteria; phylum Gemmatimonadota; class Gemmatimonadetes; order Gemmatimonadales; family GWC2-71-9; genus DASQPE01. The sequence goes on along the minus strand of DASWAI010000276.1, from coordinate 6,764 downwards.
CCCGTGCCCGCCCGGCGGAGGTTCTCCCTGAGGCGGGCGACCCGGGGCCGCCCCAGGTCCGCCGCCAGCACCCGGAGCCCGGTGCGCGCCAGGCCGATGGCCTTTCCCCCGGGAGCGGCGCAGGCGTCGTAGACCAGGCTCGCGGGCGGGATCGCGGCGTACCACGCCACCAGCGACTGCGCCGGGTCCTGCACCACGAAATCGCCCTCGGCGTAGCCGGGGAGCCGATCCGGCCGCGAGGCCTTGACCGCGACTCCCGCCCCCCACGGAGCCGGGCTCGCGCGGATGCCGGCCGCGGCGAGCCGCCGCGTGATCGCCTCGCCCGACGCCCGCGCCGGCTGGAGCACCAGCGCCGGCCGGGCGTTGTTCCAGCGCAGCAGGCGGTCGGTGTCGTCCGGACCGAAGCGGTCGAGCCAGCGGCGGACGAGCCACTCCGGGTGCGAGTGCCGGGCCGCGAGGTCGAGCGGTCCGGCGCCCTTCCGCTTCCGTGGGGGCTCGCGGCCCAGCCGTCGGAGCAGGGCGTTCACGAACCCGCCGGCACGGGCCCCGCCCGCTTCCCGCGCCAGGGCCACGCTGGTGCTCACGGCGGCGTGGGGCGGCACCCGGTCGAGGGCGGTCAACTGGTACGCGCCCAGCCGCAGAATGTTCTGCAGCGTGGGCGGCACGCCGGCCCAGCCGCGCGCGGTCAGGGGTTGGAGCCGCTCGTCGAGCCCGGTCCGCTGGCGCAGCACGCCGGCGGCAAGCTCGTGGGCCAGCCGCCGATCCGGCTCCGGCAGCGGTCCGAGCGCCTGGTCCAGCGCCGCGTCGAAGGGGCGGCCCGCGCGCACCTGCTCGAGAATGGCCAGCGCCGCGCGCCGGGAGGGGAGACCGTGCTCAGCCGACGTGGCGGCCACGGTCCGGCGTCACTCCAGCATGCCCTTCGCGGGACTCGAGGGAACGGCCACCTCGCGCCGGGGCATGCGTCCCGCCAGGAACGCGGCGCGCCCCGCCTCGACCGCGCGGCGCATGGCCCACGCCATCGTGGCCGGATCGCGCGCCTCGGCCAGCGCGGTGTTCATCAGGATGCCGTCGACGCCCTGCTCCATCGTCACGCACGCATCGGAGGCGGTGCCGACGCCCGCGTCCACCACCACCGGCACCGAGAGCCGGCGCTTGATGGTCCGGATGGAGTAGGGGTTGAGCAGCCCGAGGCCGCTGCCGATCGGCGACGCCAGCGGCATCACGGCGGCGCAGCCCGCGTCCTCGAGCCGGAGCGCGGTGATCAGGTCGTCGTTGCTGTACGCGAGGACCTTGAATCCGTCCCGCACCAGCTCCCGTGCCGCCGCGAGCAGCCCGTCCACGTCGGGAAGCAGGGTCTCGCGGTCGCCGATGACCTCGAGCTTCACGAAGTCGTTGAAGCCCGCCTCCCGGGCGAGCCGGGCGTAGCGGACCGCCTCGTCGGCGCTGTAGCAGCCGGCGGTGTTGGCGAGGAGGAAGTAGTGGTCCGCGGGGAGGTGGTGCAGGATGCTCTCGTCCTTCGAGCGGTCCAGGTCCACCCGCCGGACCGCGACGGTGACGATCTCCGCGCCCGAGGCCTCGATCGCGCGCACCATCTCGCCGTTCGAGCGGTACTTCCCGGTGCCCACCATCAGCCGGGACCGGAAAGGCCGGCCGCCGATCTCGAGCGGCACGTCGAGCGCGGGCTCGCTCGCGGACAGAATCCCGGTCACGTCACCCTCCTCCCACGAAATGCACCAGCTCCACGGCGTCGCCCGGGGCGAGCGGGGTCTCGCCGAGCTTGGGCCGGCGCACGATGCGGCGATTGTGCTCGACCACGACCGCGCGGGCATCGAGCCCGAGCCCGCGGAGCAGGTCGTCCAGGGTGGCGGGGCCGGGCACGGTGCGCGGCTCGCCGTTGACGGTGATCGCCAGATCCGGCATGCCGAAAAGATAATGGGATGGGAGCCGAGAGCCGCCGGCTAGCGGGTGATGGCGTCCAGCATCTCCATCGCCGCCGTCGCCGGGTCCTCCGCCTCCCACAGCGCCCGTATCGCCGCGACGCCGTACGCCCCGGCGGCAACCAGCTCCGCTACCCGATCCGCCGTCACCCCGCCGATGGCGATCAGCGGCAGGCCGAGCGCGGCGCACCGGCGGATCAGCTCGAGCCCCGCGCCGGGATGGTCCGGATGCGTGGGTGTCGGGTACACCGGGCCGGCGATCAGGAAGTCGGCACCTTCGACCCGGGCCTCGGCGGCCTCCTCCGGTGTGTGCACCGACCGGCCGATCCACCCGTGGGGAAGGACGCGGCGGGCATCGGCCGGAGCGAGGTCTCCCGCGCCCAGCTGGACGCCCTGCGCGCCTACCGCCGCGGCGACGTCGGGGCGGCCGCTCACGATCACCGCGGCTTCGGCCGGCCGCGCGTGCGCCACGAACCGCGCCGCGACCGCGGCGAGCGCGCGGGTCGTCGCGCTGCGGTCCCGGGCGTGGAGGGCGAGGGCGGGACCAGCCGCGGCGAGGGCCGCCGCCCGGACGCCGAGGTCCGCGCGGGCCAGCACGGCGGCGTCGGTGATAGCGTGCAGCCGCGGGAGGGGCCGCCCGGTCACTCGAAGCGGGCGCCCACCGCGATGCCGCGGCCCCGGACCCAGGCGTCCACCGTGATCCGGGTCCGCCCGGCGGGCTGGGCCTCCAGGACCTCGAGCGCGCCTTCGCCGCAGGCGACGACGAGCGAGCGCCCGGCCGCGATGACTTCGCCCGGACATCCCGCGCCCGGCACCGGCCGGCCGCCGAAGAGCTTCACCTGCGCGCCTGCGAGCGTGGTCCAGGCGCCGGGGGTGGGGTCGAACGCGCGCACCTTGCGCGCGGCCGCGAGCGCCGGACCCTCGAACGAGAGACGGGTCGTGTCCCGGTCGACCTTGGGCGCGAACGTGACGGCCGACTGGTCCTGGGGCTCGCCCGGCAGGTCGCCCTTGGCGAGGCGCTGCAGCACGTCGACCAGCGCCGCCGCGCCCAGGTCCGCCAGGCGGTCCGCCAGGCTGCCGCCGGTCTCGTTCGGTCCGATGGGCGTGGCGACCCGCTGCAGCACCGGGCCGCTGTCGAGTCCCGCTTCCATCCGCATGATGCTGACGCCGGTCTCGCCGTCGCCCTGCATGATCGCCCAGGGGATCGGGGCGGCCCCGCGCCAGCGGGGAAGGAGCGAGGCGTGGACGTTGATCATCCCGCGGGCGGGGATCGCGAGCACCTCCGGCCGGAGGATATGCCCGTACGCAACGACCACGCCCAGCTCGGCCCGAAGGTGCCGGAGGCTGGCGGTGAACACGTCGCCCACGGGGCGGTCGGGCTGGAGCACGGAGAGCCCGAGCTCCAGCGCCAGCTCTTTTACGGGAGGGGGAACGAGGGCGGAGCGGGAGCGGCCCTGGGGCCGGTCGGGCCGCGTCACGACCGCGGCTACTTCCTGCCGGCTGTCTACGAGGGCCCGGAGCGACGGGACGGCGAACGCCGGGGTGCCGAAGAAGACGATACGCATCACTCCGGCCGGGCGGCGGCGGCCTGCACCTCTTTGATGTAGCCCGCGTCGTCCTTGTGCTCCCGCTTCCAGCGGGCGAGCAGGACCTTTCGCTTCATGAGGCCGAGATGGTCCAGGAACAGGATGCCGTCGAGGTGGTCGATCTCGTGCTGGATGGCGCGGGCGGTGAGGCCATCGGCCTCGAGGCGGAACGGATTGCCGTCGCGGTCGAGGGCTTCGAGCACCACCCGCTCGGGGCGGGTCACGTCGCCGAAGATCTCCGGCACCGACAGGCAACCTTCTTCGGCGGTGCTCCGGCCCTCGGCTTCCACGATCACGGGGTTCACCATGGCGAACCGATGGCCGTCCGCGTCCACCACGGCCACCCGTCGTGAGACCCCCACCTGGTTCGCGGCGAGGCCGACGCCGTGGGCCGCCTCCATGGTCTCGAACATGTCGTCGATCAGGCGCCGCACGGAGTCGTCCACGACCTTCAGCTCGGGGCTCCGCTGGCGCAGCACGGGGGAGCCGAGCAGGTGGAGCGGGAGGACGCTCATCCGGCCTGGGAGGGCGCGCCGCTCTGGCCGACCCGGACGATCCGGGCGCGCTCGACGACGACGGTGGCCGTGCCGCTCTCGACGGTGACCCGGTCGTCCTTGATGTCCTTCACCTTGCCGATGAGCCCGCCGCTGGTGGTGATCTCGTCACCCCGCTTGAGGGCGGACAGCAGCTGCTCGTGCTGCTTCCGCGCCGTGCTCTGCGGCCGGATGATCAGGAAGTAGAAGACCAGGCCGATGGCGGCGACCTGCAGGATCAGGATCGTGAAGCCGCTCCCGCCGGTCGAGCCGGGAGCGGGGGCCATGGCGAACAGCAGTGCTGGAGTCACGTGTCTCCTCGGTGGTAGCGGTCGAGCCATCCCCGGCGCCAGTCCTCGAAGGTGCCGGCGAGGATGCGGCGGCGCGCCTCCTCGCCCAACCGGATGAGGAAGCGGATGTTGTGAATCGAGACCAGCCGGAGCGCGAGCATATCCTCGACCATGAAGAGATGGCGGAGGTAGCCGCGGGGGAACGTCGTGCAGGTCTCGCAATCGCACGACGGGTCGAGCGGCTCCTGCGAGCCCTTGAGCGCCGCGCCCTTCACGTTCACCCGGCCGGTCGGCAGCCAGGCGGTGCCGTGGCGCCCGTTGCGCGTGGCGGCCACGCAGTCGAACAGGTCCACGCCCCGCACGATTCCGTCGAGCAGATCCGGGGGAAACCCGACCCCCATAAGATAACGGGGCACCGCGGGGGGCATGATCGGCTCGAGCGTCTCGAGCACGCGATGCATCACCTCCTTGGGCTCGCCCACGGAGAGCCCGCCGATCGCGACCCCGGTCCAGGGGCCCAGCGCGAGCGTCCCTTCGAGCGACCGGAGCCGGAGCTCGTCGTGGGTGCCTCCCTGGACGATGGGCCACAGGGTCTGGGCGATCCCGGCAGAGGGGAGGGCCTGGTGCCGCGTCTTGCAGCGCTCCAGCCACCGGAGGGTCCGCTCCATCCCCTCGAGCGCGAGCGGGTAGGGCGCCTGACCCGGCACGACGTGGTCGAACGCCATCGCGATGTCGGCGCCGAGGGCCGCCTGGATCTCGACGGCCCGCTCCGGCGTGAGGGTCCGGACCGAGCCGTCGATGTGGCTGGTGAACTCCACGCCCCCTTCCTCCACCCGGCGGAGCCCCTCGAGCGAGAAGACCTGGAAGCCGCCCGAGTCGGTGAGCATCGGGCCGTCCCAGGTGGTGAAGGCGTGGAGGCCGCCCATCCCCGCGATCACGTCCTCGCCGGGGCGGAGGTGGAGGTGGTAGGTGTTGGCGAGCACGATCTGCGCGCCGGCCCGGCGCACGTCGGCCGGATGGAGTCCGCGGACGACGCCGTGGGTGCCCACCGGCATGAAGGCGGGGGTGAGGACGGTGCCGTGGGGGAGGACGAGCCGCCCGGCCCGCGCGGGGCCGGCGGTGGCGTCCAGGTGGAACTCGAACATCAGGCTACCGGGGGGCGCAGCTCACGCGCTCTGGCCGGCCAGGATCCGCTCGATCTGCCGCCGGTGCACGAGGTCGTGTGCGCCGACCATCCGCAGCACGTGCCCCACGCTCTCCGGCCCGCGCTCCGAGTGGAGCCCGGCGCGCCGCAGCTGGTCCGGGCCGACCGAGCGGTACAGCCGCAGGTTCGCGGCGCGGAGCGCGCCGACCTGCGCCAGCACCTCGCCGACCGGCAGGTCGCGGTAGTGAAACTCCCGGGCCCACGCATCCTGGTCGTAGCCCGGGATCGGCGGCGTGTCCTGCGTCAGGATCATCCGAACCCGGTAGCCGTAGACCAGCTCGGTGTCGGCCAGGTGCTGCACCACCTCCAGCACCGACCACTTCCCCGGTTTCTCCGGCCGGCGGAGCCGGGCGTCGTCCAGCCCGCGGACGCGCTGATCGAGCCAGGGGATGAGCTCACCCATGACCGCGAGCGGGTCGCGGTCGCCGAGGACGGCGAGCAGCGCCTTGGTGTAGCCCTGCGCGTCGGCGGCGGCGGTGCCGGCGGGATTCGAGAAAGTCGTCATGTGGGGCTCGCCCTCCCTAGATCACGACCATCGCGTCGCCGTAGGAGTAGAACCGGTACCGCTGCTCGATGGCGTGCCGGTACGCCGCCTGCATCCGCTCGTGTCCCGCGAACGCGCTCACCAGCATGAGCAGGGTCGAGCGCGGCAGGTGGAAGTTCGTGATCAGGCGCTCCACCACCTTGAAGCGGTAGCCCGGCAGGATCAGGAGCGATGTCTCGCCCGGTCCGGCCCGCACTACCCCGTCGGCGTCGGCGGCGCTCTCCAGCGCGCGCACGACGGTCGTGCCCACGGCCCAGATCCGCCCGCCGATCCGGCGGACCTCGCCGGCGAGCGCCGCCAGGCGGTCGGGGATCTCGTAGCGCTCGGCGTGCATCGGGTGCTGCTCGATCGGCTCGACCTCCACCGGCTTGAAGGTGCCCGGCCCGACCTCGAGGTCGAGCCCGGCGATCACGACGCCCTTGGCCGAGAGCGCGTCGAGCAGCTCGTTGGTGAAGTGGAGCCCCGCGGTCGGAGCGGCGACGCTCCCTTCGCGCTTGGCGTACACGGTCTGGTAGCGCAACTCGTCCGCCGGCCGCGGCTCGCGCGCGATGTACGGCGGGAGCGGCACCCGCCCCGACCGCGACATCACGTCCTCCGCGGTTGCGCCGAGGACCTTCACCCGGCGATGGCCGTCGGCAAGCACCTCGACCGTCTCGATCCACGCGCCGTG
>DASWAI010000275.1:0-4516 GCA_036391215.1 Gemmatimonadales bacterium | reverse complement strand
CCTCGTGGCGGCTGACGGCCTGGGCGACGGCGGCCGTCGTCGGCGCGTACGGCGGCGCGGCCGCGTTCAGGCACGATCCCGCCACCGTGGCCGCGGCGGTGACGATCTGCACGGTGGCGGCGGCGATCGGGCTTTACGTCGGCGAGCACCGCCGGCTGGCCGAGCGGGCCGCCGCCGGCCCGGTGGCGCTGGTCGCGGGGCGCGAGGACTCGGGGCTTACCAACGACGAGCTGGACAGCTGCGACACGCTGGTGACGATCTCCACCGACCCCGCCCACCCGTCGCTCAACCTGGCCCAGGCCGTCGCCATCATGGCCTACGAGACGTGGCTGGCGCGGGATGGGGACGCGCTGCCGTTCAAGCCGCCGCGGAAGACGGCGCCGCCCGCCACGCACGAGATCCTCGAAGCGCTCTTCGCCGATTGGGAGCGGGCGCTCTGGGCCATCGACTTCTTCAAGACCCGGCACCCGGAGCACGTGATGCGCTCGTTCCGCGAGCTGGTGTTCCGCGCCGCGCCGGACGCGCGCGAGGCCTCCCTCCTCCGGGCGATGGGGATCGAGGTCGGGCGCTATCTCGCCCGGGAAGGGGTGTCCGCCCGCCTCGGTCCTCCTGTCGCCGCGCCGCCCGGCGCGGCGGAGAGCTGACCGTGGGACGGTCGGCGGCGTATTGGGCCGGCAATCCGTACCGGCTGGGGGACGCGACGCCCAAGCCGGCGGCGCCCTATCGGGACCTGCCCCGCCTGGTGGCGGGCCGGTTTCGGCTCGCGCGGACCGGACTGCTCGGCGTGCGCGGCGCGGTGGAGCAGGTGCGCTTCATGGGATCGCCCTGGGGCTGGGCTTGGGAGTACAGTGTGGCGTCCCGCAAGCTGTGCTGGCTGCACCCGATCGCCACGGGGGCGAGCGCCACGTTCACCCTGACCGCCGACGAGGAATCCCGAACGCTCGCGTCGGCTCGGCTGGCCGAGATCATCCGGGCGGCGATCCGCGACGGGCAGCGCACGGGGCCGGTCAAGTGGTGCTGGGTCGCGCTCAACGACCGGCGCAGCGTCGAGGTCTTCCTCGGCCTGGTGCGGCGGAAGGCGGAGTGGATCGGGTTGGCGTCGGCGGTGCGCCGGCGGCGCGCGGTATAGCGCGTCCGGGTTCTCGGTGGTTGTGGAGTCTCGCCGCGGATGACTATACTTCCTGCCGCCTGAGGGCAGCCTCTCCCGGCTTGCGGCATTTCGCGTACAATCGTGTGTGACGTTCCGACCGTTGCGCGGCCCCGCCACGGACAGGGCCGATGCAATCGAGAGCCCGGCGTTTCACTGGTGAGGACGATGCGGAAGCTGGTTCTGATCGGGGCAGGGGCGGGCGCGGCGGCGATCGGCCTCGCAGCGCTCGCGCTCACCTCGGGTACGAGCGGTGCTGAGGCGCCCAGAGCGGTCGCGGATTCGGCGACGGCGCCGGTGCTCGCTCCCGGCGATACGGCAAAGCTCCTCGGGCCCCGCCAGCCCATCTTCTTCCGGCACGACATCCACGCGGGCCAATTCAAGATCCAATGCCAGTACTGCCACTATTCGGTCGCCGTATCGGCGGAGCCGGGCATCCCGTCGATGCAGACCTGCATGGGCTGCCACCTCGTCATCGCCGGGACCGATAGCAGCCACAAGGTCGAGATCAAGAAGCTGCGGGACGCCTGGAGCCAGAAGCAGCCGGTGGAGTGGGTGCGGGTCCATGCGGTCGCGAAGTACGTGCACTTCCCCCACATGCGGCACATCAAAGCGCTCGGCCCGAACGCCTGCCAGACGTGCCACGGCGACGTCGCACGTATGCCCCAGGTGTACAAGGTCAACAACGTCAACAACATGGGATTCTGCATCACGTGCCACCTTCAGCGGAAGGTGACGCGCGATTGTTCGACGTGTCATTACTAGCCGTCGGCCGTTAGCCATTGGGCAGCAGCTGACGGCCAAGAGCTGATATCCGGAGCTTTCATGGCCGACGACGCCGGCAACCCGTCCACCATCGACCGCCGCCGCTTCCTCTCCGTGCTCGGAATCTCGGGGGCGGGCGCGGCCGTGCTTTCGGGCTGCTCCACCGATCGGGTCCAGAAGCTGATCCCGTACCTGGTGCAGTCGGAGGACCAGGTCCCCGGCGTCGCGACCTGGTACGCGAGCACCTGCAGCGAGTGCGCCGCCGGCTGCGGGCTGCACGTGAAGACGCGCGAGGGCCGGGCCATCAAGCTCGAGGGGAATCCGGAGCACCCGGTCAACCGGGGCAAGCTGTGCTCCCGCGGTCAAGCTGCCCTGCAGGGGTTGTACAACCCGGGGCGGCTCAAGGCCCCGATGGCCCGCGCGGCGGGCGGGGGATTCCAGGAGATCACCTGGGACGACGCCATCCAGCGGCTCGCCGCCAAGCTCGGGGCGGCCGGCGGGAAAGTCGCGGTGATCTCCGGCGCCGGCCGGGGAACGCTCTCGGATCTGCTGGCGGACTGGACCGCCGCGCTGGGCGGACGGCTCGTGCGCTACCAGCCGTTCGACTACGAGCCGATGCGTGCGGCCAACAAGGCGGTGTTCGGCCGCGACGAGCTCCCGGCGCACGATTTCGCGCGGGCACGGTACGTCCTCTCGTTCGGCGCCGACTTCCTCGAGACCTGGCTCGCGCCGGTCGAGAACCAGCGCGGGTTCGCGGAGTCGCACGGGTTCCACGACGGGCGCATGGCGAAGCACGTGGCCTTTGCGCCGCGCATGTCCCTCACCGGCCAGAACGCCGATGAGTGGCACGCCATCCGGCCGGGGTCCGAGGCCGCCCTCGCGCTCGCGCTCGCGAACCTGCTCGTCACGGAGCACGGGGCGGCGGCGGGCCCGCTCGCCGGATCGCTGGCCGCGTTTACCGCGGAGAGCGCGGCCAAGGAGTCCGGTCTTCCGGCCGAGGTGATCCGCCGGATCGCCGGGGAATTCGCCTCGGCCAAGCCGAGCCTGGCGGTGGGCGGCGGCGTCGCCAGCCAGCACCGCGGGGCCATCGAGGCGTGCGCCGCCGTCAACCTCCTCAACTGGGTGGCCGGCAACATCGGGCAGACCGTGCACTTCGGCGCCGACCTCGAGGCGGGCGACGGCGCGGCCGCGCTCGACGCGCTCGGCTCCGCCCTCGACGGCGGCCAGGTGGCCGTGCTGCTCGTCCACGAGGCCAATCCGCTCTACGCCGTCCCCCGCTCCGCGGGCTTCGCGGCCCGGTTCGCCAAGGCCGGGTTCAAGGTCTCGACCTCGCCTTACCTGGACGAGACCGCGGCGCAGTGTGATCTGCTGCTGCCGGACCACCACGGGATCGAGCGCTGGGACGACGCGCGGCCGCGGGCCGGGGTCGTGAGTCTCATGCAGCCGGTCATGGAGCCCGTGTTCAAGACGATGGCCACGGGGGACGTGCTGCTCAAGACGGCGCAGAAGGCGGGCGGCGCGCTGGCCCGGTTCAACGCGCCGACGTACGAGGCGCACCTCAAGGCGCGCTGGGCGGAGTTCGCCAAGGCGCAGGGCCAGGCCGATGCCGAGGGCTTCTGGCGCGCGGCGCTGCAACGGGGCGGGGTCTTTACCGAGCCGCCGCCGGTGGAGGTGCAGCCGGTGCCCGGCTTCACGCCGGCGTACACCGCCCCCGCCTTCGATGGGACCGGCGAGTTCTACTTCGCGCCGCACGTGTCGTCGTTCCTCTATGACGGCCGCGGCGCCAACAAGCCCTGGCTGCTCGAGAACCCCGATCCCGTGACCAAGATCACCTGGCAATCATGGGTCGAAGTGCATCCGGCGACGGCCGCCCGGATCGACGTCCGCAATGGCGAGATGCTGCGGCTGACGTCGCCGCAGGGGACCATCGAAGTCCCGGTCTATGTCTACCCCGGGCTCCATCCCGAGGTCCTCTCGGTGCCGCTCGGCTTCGGCCACACCGAGTATGGCGCCTATGCCAAGGGGCGGGGCGTGAACGCGCTGGACCTGGTGGCCAGCAAGCCCGGCCAACCGTTCGTTCCCTATCTGTCGGCGCGGGTGTCGGTGCAGAAGACCGGGACATACCGGAAGCTCGCTTCCACCGAAGGCAATCCGCGCCAGCTGGGCCGCGGGATCGCGGAAGCAATGCCGGTGGCGCTCGCCGCCAAGGGCCTCTCGGTCAAGGAGGCCGCGGCCGCCGAAGGTCACCCCGAGGAGGCGATCAACACCGCGCCCGAGCTCCAGGCCATCAAAGGCTGGGCCGCCGAGGTGCAGCAGCGCACCCGCAAGGGCGACTACGCGGGCGAGCATCCGCAATGGGGGATGACCATCGACCTCGCCAAGTGCACCGGCTGCTCGGCCTGCGTCACGGCCTGCTATGCGGAGAACAACATCGCGATCGTCGGCGAGGACGAGATCCATCGCGGGCGCGAGATGACCTGGATGCGGATCGAGCGCTACTGGGAGGGCGCCGATCCGGCGTCGCCCGCTGGCGGGGCGGTGGAAGCCCGGTTCGTGCCGATGCTGTGCCAGCAGTGCGCCAACGCTCCGTGCGAGCCGGTCTGT
>DASWAI010000274.1:0-15140 GCA_036391215.1 Gemmatimonadales bacterium | reverse complement strand
ATGCCGATGCGGCCTTCGTTCAACGTCTCGATCGCGATCTTGTAGCCCTGGCCCACCGGCCCGAGCACGTTCGCGTCCGGCACCCGGCACTCCTCGAGGACCAGCTCGGTGGTGCTCGAGGCGCGGATGCCCAGCTTGTTCTCCTTCTTGCCCACCGAGAAGCCGGGAAAGCCGCGCTCGACGAGAAACCCGGTGATCCCCTTGTAGCCCTTCGCGAAATCGGTGTTGGCGAACACGATGAAGAACCCGGCCTCCGCGCCGTTCGTGATCCAGAACTTGCGCCCCGTGAGCGTCCAGCCACCGTCGGTCCGGTCCGCCCGCGTCTCCAGTGCGAACGCGTCGCTGCCGCTCGCGGGCTCCGACAGGGCGAAGGCCCCGAGGAGATCGCTCACGAGCCGGGGGAAGTAGCGCGCTTTCTGCTCGTCGGTGCCCCAGCGGATCAGGGCGTTGTTGACCAGCGTGTTGTGCACGTCCACGTAGATCGCGGCGGACGCGTCCACCCGAGCCATCTCCTCGATCGCGAGCGTGGCCATGAAGATCGAGCCCCCGGCCCCGCCGAACCGCTCGGGAATCTCGATGCCCATCAAGCCGAGCTCGAAGAACTTGGGCAGGAGGTCGCCGCGGAACTGTGCGGCCTCGTCCATCGCGCTCACGTGCGGTCCGATCTCGCTCTCTGCGAACTCGCGGACGGTGCTGCGGAAGAGCTCTTCTTCCTCCGAGAGGACGGTGAGCCCCGGCGGGATGGCGGAGATGGTCTCGGTCATGGACGACTCGCTGGTGGAAGTGGCGACTCGTGCAGAAGATAGGGGTGCCCGAGGGGGGGTTCAATGCATGTCTTTGACAGCGCTCCCGAACGGCGGTAACCTGAGCGCCATGCCGACTCCTTCAACGCGCCTGATGGCGCTCGTCCTGCTCGGGCTTTCCGCGGCGGCGGACCCCGGTGCGGCCCAGGGGCCTGTGCTCTCGCCCGAGACGCGGGCCTTCGTGCAGGTGGATGCCGCCACGACGGCGCTGGTGCACGTCCGCGTGATCGACGGCACCGGCGCCGCGCCGCGCCGCGACCAAACCGTGGTCATCGACGGGGGACTGATCCGCGCCGTGGGGGATTCGGCTCGAGTGCCGATCCCCGCCGGAGCGCGGGTGCTCGACCTGGCCGGCCGGACGGTGCTTCCGGGGTTCGTCATGGTCCACGAGCACATGTTCTATCCGGGTGTGCTCTGGTCCGACGGCTACATGGCCAACGACCAGGCGTTCAGCTTCCCCCGGCTCTACCTGGCAGGAGGGGCGACGACCATCCGCACGGGCGGGAGCCTCGAGCCTTACACCGACCTCGAACTCAAGGCGGCGATCGATTCCGGTCGGACGCCGGGCCCCAAGATGGACGTGACGGGTCCCTATCTGCAGGGACCCGGCTTCCCGCTCTTCTATCAGATGCACGTGCTCAAGGGACCGGACGATGCCCGCCGCACCGTGGAGTACTGGGCCGGTCTCGGCGTGACGTCCTTCAAGGCGTACATGAACATCACGCGCGACGAGCTGGGCGCGGCCATCAAGGCGGCGCATGCCCGGGGCATCAAGGTGACGGGCCATCTGTGCTCGGTCACCTTTCACGAGGCCGCTGCCCTCGGGATCGACGACCTCGAGCACGGACTCCTGGTGGCGAGCGACTTCGTCGCCGACAAGAAGCCGGACGAGTGTCCGGACGACAAGGTCGTGCCCTCGCTGCTCGCGCTGGACATGGACGGGGAGCCGCTCAGGAGCCTGATCCGTGACCTGGTGGCCCACCGCGTGGCCATCACGTCCACGCTGCCGGTGTTCGAGACGTTCGGCCCGCACCGGCCGGCGCTTCCGGACAAGGTGCTCGACGTGATGACCGCCGACGCGCGGATCGCCTACCTCAGGCGGCGTGCGCTCATAGCGGACGGGGGGGATACCACCTGGACGGTACTGCTGGGGAAGGAGATGGCCTTCGAGCGGGCGTTCGCGAAGGCGGGCGGCCTCCTGATCTCCGGCACCGACCCGACCGGCTACGGCGGGGTGGTGGCGGGGTTCTCCAACCAGCGCGAGGTGGAGCTGCTGGTCGAGGCCGGGTTCACGCCGCTCGAGGCCATCTCCATAGCCACGCTCAACGGGGCGACGTATCTGGGGCGGGAGCAGCGGGTCGGGACGGTCGCGGCGGGGAAGCAGGCCGACCTGATCGTCGTGCATGGCGATCCCTCGGCCAATATCGCGGACATCGAGAACGTGGAGCTCGTCTTCAAGGACGGCGTCGGCTACGACCCCGCCAAGCTGATCGCGTCGGTGCGCGGAAAGGTCGGCCTCAACTGAGAAGGACCTGATGAGCGAGCTGCCCGAGTTCAGTTTCGCCGCGCGGGCGCGAAGCTTCCGCTACGCCGGCCGCGGCATCGCGGCGTTGCTGCGCTCGCAGCACAACGCCTGGATCCACGCGGCCGGGTCGGTCGCCGTTGTCGGTCTCGGATTCGCCGTGGGGCTGTCCCGCCTGGAGTGGTGTCTCGTGGTGCTCGCGATGGTGGCGGTCTGGAGCGCGGAGGCAGTCAACACCGCCATCGAGGCGCTCTGCGACGTCGCCTCGCCCGAAGTCCACCCGCTGGTGGAGCGGGCCAAGGATATCGCCGCCGGGGCGGTGCTGATGGCGGCCGTGGGCGCCGCCGTGGTGGGCCTGCTGGTGTTCGGGCCGCACCTGCTCCGGCGGGGGTGGTAGGGCGGGACCTGCCCGCGCCTTACCTCGCGGCGGCGGCCGCCTCCCCGGTCTGCGCCAGCGTCTCCGCCAGCACCTCCAGCGCCACCGGCACCCGCCCCAGCGGCGCCGCCACCTGCGCGCCCCGTACGCGCGTCCGCACCGCGGCCAGCATCTCCTGCGCGATCCGCACGCCCTCCTGGAGTGCTTCTTCCTTCCCCCGGGCGCTCGCCGCGCGCATCCGCTCCAGCACCGCCGCGGGGACCGTGACACCCGGCACCTCGTTCGCCAGGAACTCGGCGTTCCGGAGCGACACCAGCGGCCAGATTCCCGCGACGATCGGGATATGGAGCGGCGCGACCTCCTCCAGAAACCGATCGAGCTGGTCGAGGTCGAACACCGGCTGGGTGATCGCGAGCTCGGCCCCCGCCTCCACCTTCCAGGCCAGGCGCCTGAGCTCGCGCTCCTTGTCCGGCGATGCGGGGTTCACGCCAACCGCGATGAGGAACCGGGTCGGCTCGCCGAGGGAGTTCCCGCCGGGGTCTAACCCGCGGTTCAACCGGGAAACCAGGTTGGCGAGCCCGATGCTGTCGATGTCGAACACCGCCGTCGCTTCCGGATACGGCCCCATCTTGGGCGGGTCGCCGGTGACGATGAGCAGATTGTTGAGCCCGCTCGCCGCCGCGCCCAGCAAGTCGGAGAGCATGCCAAGGAGGTTGCGGTCCCGGCAGGCGTAATGGACCACCGCCTCCATGCCGACCTCGCGCTGGATGAGGAGCCCCGACAGCAGGGCGCCCATCCGGCTCTGCGCCCGCGGCCCGTCAGGCACGTTCACCGCGTCCACGCCGGCCGCCTTGAGCTGTCGCACCTGCTCGAACATCGGCTCGGGGTTCACGCCCTTGGGCGGCACGATCTCGACCGTCGTGATGAAGCGTCCCGCCGCGAGCTTCGCGGCCAGGCGCGAACGCTCCGCCAGCGGCACCGGCTCCATCGGCTGGGCCGATGCGGGTGCCGCCGCGACGGCGGTGGAGTGCCGGGGCGAGACGCTCTGCACGAAGCCCGCGATCGCCTTGATGTGCTCCGGCGTCGTCCCGCAGCAGCCGCCCACGAATCGCGCGCCGGCCTCGACCATGCGCTTGGCGTACGTGCCCATGTACTCCGGACTCGCCATGTAGATCTTCCGGTCTTCCACCTCGCGCGGCAGGCCCGCGTTCGGCTGCGCGGAGAGCGGGACGGTCACGACGCGGGCCAGCTTCTCGATGGCCTCGAGCACGCCGTGCGGACCCACCGAGCAGTTCACTCCCACAACGTCCACGCCCATGGCCTGGAGCGCCGGGCCGAAGACGCTGGGATCGGTGCCGTAGTACGTCTTGCCGTCGGTCCCGACGGTCATCTGCGCGACGATGGGGAGCGTGGACAGGCTGCGCACAGCCCTCACCGCGGCGCCCAGCTCGCTCACGTCGCTGAAGGTCTCGAGGATGAACCCGTCCACCCCGCCTTCGAGGAGCCCCGCGGCCTGCCGCGCGAAGGCGGTCTGCGCCTGGTCCAGCCCCGTCTCGCCGTAGGGCTCCACCCGGACGCCGAGCGGCCCGATCGCGCCGAGCACCACGGCCCGGCCTCCCGCCGCCTCCCGGGCCACCCGGCCGGCGGCCGCGTTGATCCGCTCGGTCTCGGCCGCGAGGCCGTAGTGGGCCAGCTTGAAGGGGTTCGCGCCGAAGGTGTTGGTCTCGAGCAGCTCCGCGCCCGCCTTCACGTATTCGCGGTGGATCTCCCGCACCAGGTCCGGCTGCCGGAGCGCCAGCTCGTCGTAGCAGACGTTCAGGAAGACGCCCTTGCCATAGAGCATCGTCCCCATCGCCCCGTCGAACACGTGCACCCGGCCGTCCGCCAGCAGATCCCTGAATGAGGGCATCCGGTCTCCCGCCTATCTCTCGTAGCCGAGGTTGGGCGCCAGCCAGTGCTCCACGACGGCGACGTCCATGCCCTTGCGCGTCGCGTAGTCCTCGACCTGGTCCTTCCCGATCTTCCCCACGCCGAAATACTTCGCCTCCGGCCGCCAGAAGTACCACCCGCTCACCGACGCGGCTGGCAGCATGGCGAAGCTGTCGGTGAGCTTGATGCCCGCCCGCGCCTCCGCCCCCAGCACGTCGAACAGCGTTCGCTTCTCCGTGTGGTCGGGGCAGGCCGGATAGCCGGGCGCCGGTCGGATACCCTGGTATTCCTCGCGCACCAGTGCGTCGTTGGCGAGCGCCTCGTCCGGGGCGTAGCCCCACAGCTCGGTCCGCACCCGCTCGTGCAGCCGCTCGGCGAACGCCTCGGCGAGCCGGTCGGCGAGGGCCTTGGCGAGGATGGCGCTGTAGTCGTCGTGCTGCGCCTCATGCCGGGAGACGAGCACGTCGAGCCCGTGCCCGGCCGTCACCGCGAACGCGCCGACGTAGTCGCGCACGCCGCTTTCCCGGGGCGCCACGTAATCGGCCAGGGCGAGGTTAGGCCGTCCCGCGCTCTTGGACATCTGCTGCCGCAGCGTGTGGACGGTGGCGAGGACCGCGCTCCGGCTGTCGTCGGTGTAGAGCTCGATGTCGTCGCCCACGGCATTGGCCGGGAAGAAGCCGACGGCGGCCCGGGCCGTGAGCGACCGGTCGGCGACGATCGTCCGGAGCATCCGTTCGGCGTCTGCGAACAGGCTCCGCGCGGCCTTGCCTGCGGCGGGATCGTCCAGGATCGCCGGGTAGTGGCCCTTGAGCTCCCAGGTCTGGAAGAACGGGGTCCAGTCGATCCGGGCGACCAACTCCTCCAGCGGATAGTCGTCCAGCGTCCGGACGCCCAAGAAGCAGGGGCGCGGGGGCGGCGTCGCGCGCCAGTCGATCGCGAGCCGGTTGGCCCGGGCTTCCGCGATCGTGGGCCGCCGCTCGCCGGGCGGCCGCTCCGCCCGGGCCGCGCGGATGCCACGATACTCCTCGGCGATGCCCTGGACGAACTGGTCCCGACCGGTGTCGCTCAGCAGGCTGCTCGCCACGCCGACGGCGCGGGAGGCGTCGAGCACGTGGATCGTGGGCCCGGTGTACTGGGGCGCGATCTTGACCGCCGTGTGCGCGCGCGACGTGGTCGCGCCGCCGATCAGGAGCGGCAGCGAGAAGCCCTCGCGCTCCAGCTCGCCCGCCACGAACGCCATCTCCTCCAGCGAGGGCGTGATCAGCCCGGACAGCCCCACGATGTCCACCCGCTCCGCACGCGCGGTCTCGAGGATCCGGGCGCAGGGCACCATCACGCCGAGGTCGAGCACGTCGTAGTTGTTGCACTGCAGCACGACGCCCACGATGTTCTTGCCGATATCGTGCACGTCGCCCTTCACGGTGGCGAGCAGCACCTTTCCCTTGGGCTTCGAGCCGGCGTGCTTCTCCGCCTCGATGTACGGCACCAGGTGTGCCACCGCCTTCTTCATGACGCGCGCGCTCTTCACCACCTGGGGGAGGAACATCTTCCCCGAACCGAAGAGGTCGCCCACGATGTTCATCCCGTCCATGAGCGGGCCCTCGATCACCTGGATCGGCCGCTCGTACAGCTGCCGGGCCTCCTCGGTGTCCTCCACGACGTAGTCGGCGATCCCCTCGACCAGCGCATGCGCCAGCCGCTCCTGCACCGGTGCCCTGCGCCAGGCCAGATCCGCGGTCGCGACCGCCCGGCCCTTCACCGTGTCGGCGACTTCCAGCAGCCGCTCGGTCGCGTCCGGGCGGCGATTGAGGACGACGTCCTCCACCCGCGTGAGCAGGTCCGGCTCGATGTCGCTGTAGATGGGCAGCGCGCCCGCGTTCACGATCCCCATGTCCATGCCCGCGTGGATCGCGTGGTAGAGAAACACGGTGTGGATCGCCTCGCGCAGCGGGTCGTTGCCCCGGAACGAGAACGAGACGTTGCTGACGCCGCCGCTCACGAGCGCGTGGGGCAGCGTGGCCTTGATCCGGCGGACCGCTTCGATGTAGGCGACGGCGTACCCGGCATGCTCCTCGATCCCGGTCGCGATGGCGAAGATGTTCGGGTCGAAGATCACGTCTTCCGGCGGGAATCCCACCTGCTCGGTGAGGATCCGGTAGGAACGAGCGCAGATCTCGACCTTGCGCTCGGCAGTGTCGGCCTGGCCCCGCTCGTCGAACGCCATCACGATCACGGCGGCCCCGTAGCGGCGCACCAGCCGTGCCTGGCGGACGAACGCGGCCTCGCCCTCCTTGAGCGAGATCGAATTGACCACGCCCTTCCCCTGGAGGCACTTGAGCCCGGCCTCGATCACCGACCACTTGGACGAGTCCACCACCACCGGCACCTTGCTGATGGCGGGCTCCGACGCGAGTAGCCGGAGGAACGTGCGCATCGCGCGCTCGGAGTCGAGCATCGCCTCGTCCATGTTCACGTCGAGCAGCTGCGCCCCGCTCTCCACCTGCTGCCGCGCCACCTCGAGTGCCGCCTCGTACTTGCCGTCGAGGACGAGCTTCGCGAAGCGGCGCGAGCCGGTGACGTTCGTCCGCTCGCCCACGTTGACGAAATTCGTGTCCGGGCCGATCACCAGCGGCTCGAGTCCGCTCAGGCGGCAGCGGTGCGGCAGCTCGGGCGGCCGCCGGGGCGGGAGGCCCCGAACCGCCTCCGCGATCGCGCGGATGTGGGCTGGCGTCGTGCCGCAGCAGCCGCCGACCAGGTTCACCAGGCCGTGCTCGGCGAACTCCCGGAGCACCTCGGCGGTCACCTCCGCCGTCTCGTCGTACCCCCCGAACTCGTTCGGCAGGCCGGCGTTGGGATACGCGCTGACGAACGCTGGCGTCACCCGGGCCAGCTCCTGCACGTGGGGCCGGAGCGCCCGGCCGCCGAGGGCGCAGTTGAAGCCTACGATCAGGGGCCGCGCGTGCATGACCGAGTACCAGAACGCCTCCGGGGTCTGGCCGGAGAGGGTGCGCCCGCTCTGGTCGGTGATGGTGCCGGAGATGATCAGCGGGACCCGGTCGCCCCGCTCCTCGAACACGCCCTCGATGGCGAAGATCGCAGCCTTCGCGTTCAGCGTGTCGAAGATCGTCTCGACCATCAGCAGGTCCGCGCCGCCGTCCAGGAGGCCGCGCGCGGCGTTGGCGTAAGCGGCCGCCAGCTCCTCGAAGTCCACGTTCCGGAAGCCGGGGTCGTTCACGTTCGGGGAGATCGAGGCCGTGCGGTTCGTGGGCCCAAGCGCTCCTCCCACGAATCGAGGCCGGCCCGGCTCCCGCGCCTCGAACTCGTCCGCCGCCGCCCGGGCGAGCCGCGCCCCGGCCAGATTCAGCTCGTAGGCCAGCGCCTCCATGCCGTAGTCGGCCATGGAGACCGCGGTCGAGTTGAACGTGTTGGTCTCGATCACGTCGGCGCCGGAGTCGAGGTAGGCGCGGTGGATGTCCCGGACGATCGCCGGCTGCGTGAGCGAGAGGAGGTCGTTGTTGCCCTTGAGCTCCCGGGGCCAGTCCGCGAACCGTTTGCCGCGGTAATCCGCCTCGGCGAGGCGGTGCGCCTGGATCATCGTCCCCATGGCACCGTCCAGCACCAGGATCCGCTCCCTGAGGAGCGGCGCCAGCCGCGCCAGCCGCGCGTCGCGCGCGCGGTGGTCGGCCGGACCGGTGCGGGGCTCTGGGGAGGAATTGCTCAAGCGCATCTCCTAAATGCGACAAGACCCGGGCGCCAAAACGACCCGAGTCAGGCGTTTTAGCGGTTGTTTAACGTGGCCGCAAGCTGCCGCAAATCGCCACGAGGCTTCGATTGTCTTCCCGCGAAAGGTAACGCGGTGCCGGGTGCCATCAAGGCCCGGCGTCCGCCGGCCCGAGGCCGAGCCGCTGCGCCGCCTCGCCCCTGGTGACGCCCGCGACGAGCACGACTTTGTGCCGCGCTGCCGCCCCCGCCGCCACCTCGACCGCCGATCGCGGCACACCCAGCCGCTCGGCCAGGAGCCGCACGACCGCCTCGTTCGCGGCCCCGTCTACGGGTGGAGCGTTGACGCGCAGGCGGATCTCGTCTCCGTGGAGGCCGACCACCTCGCTCCGCGAGGCTCTCGGCTGCACCCGCACCCGCAGCCGGACCCCTCCGGGCGCCGACTCGATCGGGCTCAGAGGAGCGCCCGCACCACTGCCTGCTGCGCGATCCAGAGCAGCAGGTAGGCTACCATGGGGCTCAGGTCCAGAGGGCCAAAGGGCGGGAGCAGCCGGCGCAGCGGCTCGAGCAGCCATTCGGTGAGCATAATGAATGGTCGCATCCACTTGGCATAGGGCGAGACGCTGAACCACGAGCCTATCACCCGCACCAGCAGCGCGATCATCAGGATCCGGAATACCCACGAGACCGCCGCGATGAGCCAATCCCTCGGGCTCGCCTGCGCCAGGGCTCCCAGCTCGTAGGTGAAGCCGATCGCCCAGCGCATCAGGCTGATGAGCACGAGCCCGCCCACCAGGGCGATGCCGAGGAGCCACAGCGGCGCGTCCGGGGGACTGCCGCCCGCGCGCAGGATCCGCCGCTCGAGGGGCCGCAGGACCGGTTCGCTGATGCGCCGGACGAATCGGGCCCAGCCGCCGAACGGGTTGAGGCGGCGGGAGCGGACCGCCCAATGGGTGGCGGCCACCACGACGGCGTAGGCGAATACCGCGATGACGAACCCGCGCGTCACGGAGTCGAGCAGGGCGGCGATCACGGAGCGGGGACCTTGTACTTGCCGATGGCGCCGGAAGGCGTGGTGCAGAGGATGTCGAACGTCCCGCCGCGGAGGGTCGCCTGCTCGAGAATCTCCGCGTTGCCCTCACAGGACTCGACGGTGCGGCCGCGCGGCTTGCGGAAGGCGACCGTCACGACTGCCGAGTCGCTGACGACGCGGATGCGGCGGACGAAAACCGGGGCCAGGCTCTCGACTCCCATCTGGCGCAGCGTCTCGGGCGGCCGTCCGCGGTGCGAGCCCTGGTAGTCCGCGGCCTGGTCTACGAGACTGAAGACCTCCTGGCCGAGGAGGGCGGCGTCGCGCCGGTTTGGGGGAAGGCTGTCCAGCGCCGACGCGGCGGAAGGGGCCTTGGAGCGGGATGAGGCCGAGCCGGAGCATGCCGCGAGCCCGGCGGCGAAGAGCAGCACGGCCTGGGCGGGCCGGCGGGTCATTCCATCGCGAATTCGCGGTTGAACACGACCTCGAAGCTGAACGTCTTGGCCCGGCTGCGAGTCTCCATGATCTCGCTGACGCGCCGCAGGCGCTCGGGGATGCTCATGATCTTCTCCTGCGCCTTCCGTCCCAGCTCCGACAGCCCGTCCAGGCTGTCGATCTTCCAGTAGCGGATCTGCTCCTGCACGATCCGCAGGTAGTCCCGCGGCCCGTAGATCCCGGCACGACGAATCACATCGGCCAGGTCCCGGAATCCCGGCATCGTGTGGCCGGGCATGTCGATGCTGGGCAGGATGAAGGATGCCGAGTGGAGCGCCTGGTCGGGGTCGCGCTTGAGGATCTCCTCGAAGATCGTCCGATAGAAGGTGTAATGGCGTGCTTCTTCCTTCGCGACGTTGCTGAGGATCTCCCCCAGGATAGGCTCGTACTCGCCGACCACCTTGCCGGTCTCCGCGTGCGAATGCTGGGTGGCCCGCTCCTGGACCGTGGTATACGCGAACACGCGATAGGGGTCCCGGTCCCATTCCGGATGGAAGCCGGCCTTGAGGTACTCGAACTGCATCTCCTCGAGAGTCCGCTGCTGCAGAAGCCGCGCCTCGCGGGTGTAGTCGTGGAGCACCTGGCCGTGCCGATCCTCCTCGGCGGTCCAGAGGTTGTTCCACAGCCGCCAGAAGCTGTCGTCCCCCAAGTACACGGCGAGCAGGCGGTGGAAGTGGGGCAGTCCTTCCTCGGTGAGCAGGTTGAGCGCCAGCGCCGCGCGGGCCGAGTCGGGAATGCCGGCCGCACGGTCCCGGAGCTGGGCGTAGTGGGTATCCGGGGAGGTCCCTGCCTGCGGCCCGATGAGCTCGGACGGGTACCAGAGATCGCGTTTCCGCTCGTGGCTCTCCATCAGCTCGCGAACCTTGCCCTCGAGGTCGTGCAGCACCTCGAGTTTGGAGAAGAGCTCGCGCGCGGAATCCGTGAGTCCCATGAGTTGGTTTTCGCCAGGAATTGGGGGAAGGGAGCGCGGGTTGCCCGAACAGACCCCGCAACCAGAAACACGACGGCCAGCCACAAAAAATACGTGGCTGGCCGGGATCGTGCCAATCGGGGGGCTCAGGGCAGGTCGGCGGTCAGCTCCTTCTCCATCAGCACCCACGTCCGACCGCCGATGTAGCCGCGGCGCCGCAACACCACCTGCCACCCCAGCGCTGCGAGCAGGCCCTCCGACTCCAGATCGTCCGTCCAGAATTCTGCGAGATGCGCGTCCGCCTCGGTAGCGTGCTCCTCGAAGGCTGCCAGCAGCCGGTGCGCATGACCCTTGTGCCGCTCGGACGGAACCACCGCCACCTCGAGGAGGTTGGCGACCCCACCCCGCAGGGAAAACCGGAGACCCCCGATCCAGTCGCCGATCTCATTGCTCAGCACCAGATAGCGGTCGCTGACCGGGTTTCCCCAGCCGGCCGCCTCCTCGGTCTCGGCGGCAAGCTCGGAGAACCAGACGGCGAAGTCCTCGTCCTGCTCCATTTCGCGGATCTTGAGCTCGTCCATGGCTCCCATGTTCCACCAAGCTTCACCAACCAAGGAACGCAACCCCGGTGCCACCCCGGTTGCCGGGGACCCGAAGTCGCCCGGATCCCCCCGGTGATAGAACCCCAAACCCTTACCGCGGGTTCAGTTATGGGCGCTCCCGCTCGTCGGGAGCGGGATTCACTGTGAGGCCGCCGACTCCCAAGGCTATACTGAGGCATGACTTCGACCTCCGATGCGGGCCGCCCCGTCACCGTCCGTTGTCCATTCTGTGCCACGTTGAACCGGGTCGACCTGGAGCGCTTGGCCGATGGCCCGAAATGCGCCGATTGCGCGAAGCCGATCCGGCTGGACCGACCCATCAAAGTGACGGACTCCGATTTCGACCGGGTGATCGAGGGCGCCAGCGTTCCCGTGGTCCTGGACTGCTACGCGGACTGGTGCGGGCCGTGTCGGATGATGGCGCCCACGCTCGACGAGTTCGCCCGCGGGGAAACCGGGCGCGTGCTGGTGCTCA
Organism: Gemmatimonadales bacterium; assembly: GCA_036391215.1. Lineage (GTDB taxonomy): Bacteria > Gemmatimonadota > Gemmatimonadetes > Gemmatimonadales > GWC2-71-9 > DASQPE01. The sequence continues at coordinate 3,278 of DASWAI010000274.1, read as the reverse complement.
AGCTGGATACCGACGCGAACCCGGCCACCGCCAGGCGGCTGGGCATCCGGGGCATCCCGACCCTGATCGGATTCCAGGGCGGCCGGGAGGTCCGGCGCCACGTCGGCCTCGCGGACACCCGGGTGCTCGAGGAGCTGGTCCGGCCGGCTACCTGAGGCCGAGCGCGATTCCCGCGACGATCGCTACGACGCCGAGCCCCAGCAGCGCGCCCCACAACGGCAGCACGAAGCGGAGCCATTTGTTGAACGGAACGCCGGCGGCGGCGAGAATGGCCATCATTCCGCCGTTCGTCGGCGTGATGATGTCGCATAGCCCGGCGCCGTACTGGTAGGCCAGCACCGTTACCTGCCGCGACAGCCCCAGCAGATCCGAGAGCGGCACCAGGATGGGGATCGTGAGAAGGGCCTGCCCACTCACGCTCGGGACGGGAACACCACCAGCCCCTTGGGCACCGCCACGACCGCCTGGAACATCCCGACCGGTGCCGAGGGCACCGTGTGGTAGGTGCCGGGGACGACCACGCTGCGGCCGGCGGCCGGGTCGTCTTTCCGCTCGTAGCGGCCTGCGGGCAGGACGTGGCTGAGCAGGGCCGCCGCGACCAGGCAGCCAAGCAACAGGATGAGCGGATGTGGCAGACGGATTCGGGGCTCGGTCAAAGCGTGCGGCACTCTCGCTTGACCGGAGGCCGATTGGTGCAGGCGATGGTCTCATCCATCCCGCTCGCGATGGGGCCGCAGGCGGTCGTTCGTGCCTGCTGCTCGGCCTGCTGTGCGGTGGCGCCGGATGCGGTGGCCTGATTGGTCCGGCCCTTGAACTCGACCGTCACGGTGCACTCGGCCCGCTGTGAGCTGAGCGTACTGTAGAACAGGAAGGCCGCGAATGCGGCCGCGGCGAGGAGTGTGACGAGGGTGCTCTTGCGCATGGCTGAGGAATATCCGTCCGACGGGCGGAGCGCGCCACCCACCACCCGTCGCCGTCAGAATCACGGAATTCATCGGCAACTTGCGGCATCGGCCTCCGCGCTGCGCTGGAAGTGACGTTCTATCGGGCGGTGGCGCAACGACTTAGTGCCGCGCCCCCCCGAGGTACATGTCTTGCACCCTTCCTTGAGATGAGCCGTTCGGCCCTGCGTGAACCCCTGCACGCTCGCGGACTCGGCCCCTGAACGACCTCCGACAGCCAACACGCTTCTCCGAGGTGGAGGGTACTGGTCCGATGAGTCAGGCGACGCCCCGTCCGGGCACGTTCCTCGTTGTGGACGATTCCGCGCTCCACCACCAGATGTACCGGCTGATCTTCGCCAAGGGCCCGCTGGCCGGAAGCACCGTCTACCACGCGATGAACGGCCGCGAAGGCTACGCGCTGCTCGCCGCGCATCCCGAGCTCACGCTGGTTCTGCTCGATCTCAACATGCCCGAGATGAACGGCCTCGAGCTCCTGTCCCGCCGGCAGGCCGAGAAGCTCCATCCACACGTGCCGGTGGTGCTGGTGACTACCGAGGGCACGCCGGAGGACGAGGCGCGTGGGCGGGCGGCCGGGGCGTGGGACTACCTGCGGAAGCCCTTTCAGCCCGCTGACGTCGAGCGGATGATTGCGCGGTTGCAGGCCGAGCAGGCGACGCCGGCTGCCTGACCATGAGCGACGACAACGCCTTCGCCGACCTGATCCAGGACTACATCGCCGAGTGCCTCCCGCTCGCGGAGACGGTCACGAGCGCGTTCCTGGTCCTGGAGCGGCGCTGGCGCGACGGCGACCCGGACGCGGCCGATGTGGCCCGACTCAAGGGCACGCTGCATACCCTCAAGGGCAACTCGGCCATGATGGGCCTGGCGCCGATGCAGCTCGTGGCCCACGTCCTGGAGGATCTCGCCGCCCACGTCCTGGCCGACCCCGCAGCGCGGACTGAGCTGGCGGCGGCGCTCCTGGTCGAGGGGTCCGGACTGCTCACCGACCTGGTGCAGGCGGCGGCCGATCCGGCGGCGCTCGCCGGGGCTGCGGACGAGTATGCAGCGCAGGTACGCGTCCACCTCGGCTCGGCGGGCGACACGGGCGCCGCGCCGCTGCGCCTGGAGCGGCGGAGCACCGAGCGGCGCGAACCGGGCGCCGATGCCGCCGGTACGATCCGGGTGGACTTTCGCCGGCTCGATACGCTGCTCGAGATCTTCGGGGAGGCGATGATCGAGCGCTCGGCCCTCCTCGAGGTGCATCGCCAGCTCGCGGCGCGCTACGGGGCCCGGGCCGAGATCACCGATCTCGACCGGGTGGTGACGGCGCTCGGCGCCACCATGAAGCGGCTCGAGACGGCGCTGATGCAGACCCGGCTGCTCCCGATCGCGCGGGTCTTCAGCCGCTTTGGGCGGTCCGTACGCGACCTGGCCCGTGCAGAGCACAAGCGGGTGCGGCTGGTCACGGAAGGCGACGACACGCTCCTCGACAAGACGATCCTGGACCGGCTGGGGGAGCCGCTGGTGCACCTCGTGTCCAACGCCGTGGTGCACGGGATCGAGCCGGAGGCCGAGCGCCTCGCGGCCGGCAAGCCGGCCGAGGCGACGCTGTCGCTTCGGGCCGCCGCCCTCGCGGACCGGGTCCTGATCACCGTGGCGGACGACGGCCGGGGGCTCGACGCCGACCGCATCCTCGCCAAGGCGCAGGCGCTCGGGCTCGAGGTGCCGTCCACCGATCCCGCCGCGGTCCAGGCGCTCATCTTCGTGCCGGGGTTCTCCACCGCCGAGCGGGTCTCCCGGGTCGCGGGGCGCGGCGTGGGACTCGACGCGGCGGCGGCGGCGATCCACGAGCTCGGCGGCGGCATCGAGGTGGCGAGCGAGCCCGGCCGGGGCACGGCCTTCACGCTCTCGGTCCCGCTCACGCTCGCCATCGTGCGCTCGCTCATCGTCGAGGTGGACCGCGAGCGATACGCGGTGCCGCTCAGCCACGTGGCGGAGACGGTCCGGCTGGAGCCGGGCACCCTGCACGAGATCAACCGCCGCGGCGTGGCGATGTGGCGGGGCAGCGCGATCCACGTCGCCGACGGCGGGCGCCTGCTCGGCACCGAGTCTACTCGCACGGCACCGCGCAACTACTTCGTCGTGCTCTTTGCCGGGCCCCGGCGTCGCGGCCTGCTGGTGGATCGGCTCGTGGGGCACCAGGACGTGGTGGTGAAAGGGCTGGATCCGACCCTCGGCCGGCCGGACGTCGTCTCGGGGGCGACCATCCTCGGCGACGGGCGGGTCGCCTGCATCCTCGACGCGGCGGTTGATCTCGTGCAGGGTGCCCGGCTC
>DASWAI010000273.1:0-6070 GCA_036391215.1 Gemmatimonadales bacterium | reverse complement strand
GGGACGCGTCCTCCGGGTCGGCCACACCGGCCTCGTGATCGTGCCGAACGGAAGCGGGGCGTGGCCGGCTGCGGGGGCGATTGAGACGGAGCGCCGTGACCTCCAGCGGAGCCAGCGGGACCGGCGCCACGAACCGCGCTTCCCGCTCCCGATGTTCCGGCCGAGCGGCACCGCGCCGAGCCCGCTGCGGGACGTGAGTGCCGCCGGGCTCCGGTATGCGCTGCCGCCGGGCGATCCGGTGCCTGCCGCGGGCAGCATCATAGAAGGGGAAGTCCGCCTCGACCCGGACACCGTGATTCCGATCCGGGGCCGGGTGGTGCGGCACACGGGCCGCGAGATCGCGCTGGCCCTGGATCCGCCGGGCCTGGGACCCGACGTGCTCGCGCTCCTCCAACGCAGGTTCTCATGGTGACTCGCTCCCTCGAGGACGGCGATACATGAACCACTTTCTGGTGGTGATCGAGGCGGTGCTGGTGAGCGTGCTTGCCGGCGCCGCCTTCTTTCGCGGGCGCCGCTGGTGGCAATACCAGGTGTTCGTGCCGGCGGCGCTCGCCCTCGTCATCTGCGAGCTTGCGCCCCTCATGCTCGACGTGAGCACCGATACCGGCGAGATCGCCATCGCCGGGCTGCTGATGGCGCAGGGAACACTGATGTGGGTCATGCTGCGGAAGGAGCAGGCGCAGCAGGCCCTGCTGCTCAAGCGCATCAGGTTCATGCTGCAGGACCGGATCCGCAACAAGCTCCAGGTCCTCGCGGGGTCCATGCAGGGGAGCGCCGAGGTCTTCCAGGCCATCGAGGACGTCGCGGACGCCATCGACGAGCTCAGCGATGCGGCATTGAAGCGGTGGGAGAATCGGCTCAGGCTGGCCAACGAGCCGTGACCGCCGCAAATTGGTCGCATGGCCACGATCGAGCTCAAACTGAACGGCAAGCGCGTCTCCGTAGACGTGCCGCCCGACACTCCTCTCCTCTGGGTGCTGCGCGACTCCCTCCACCTGACCGGCACCAAGTTCGGTTGCGGCATAGGGCAGTGCGGCGCCTGTACCGTCCACATTGACGGTGCAGCCCAGAAATCCTGCCAGTTCCCGGTCGCCGCGGTGGCCGGGAAATCCGTCACCACCATCGAGGGGCTCTCCGCCGACGGGTCCCACGCCGTGCAGAAGGCGTGGATCCAGGAACAAGTCCCCCAGTGCGGCTACTGCCAGTCGGGACAGATCATGCGGGCCGCGGCCCTGCTGGCGGCCACGCCCCGTCCCACCGACGCCGACATCGACAAAGAAATGTCGGAGAACCTCTGCCGCTGCGGCACGTACCAGCGGATTCGCCGGGCCATCCACCGGGCGGCGGGGGAGGCTGCGCCATGAGCGGCACGGTCAGCCGGCGCGACTTTCTCCGTGCGGGGGCCGCCGCCGGGGCGGGGCTCACGATCGCCGTCTGGCTTCCGTCCTGCGCGCCGGGCGCGGGCAAGCCGGTGACGACGCCGTTCAAGCCCAACGCCTGGGTCCGGGTGAGCACCGACGGCTCGGTCACCATCGTGGTCGACCGGTCCGAGATGGGGCAGGGCGTCTACACCGCCATGCCGATGCTGGTCGCCGAGGAGCTGGACGTGCCCTGGGAGTCGGTGCGGATCGAGCAGGCGGGCGCCGGGAAGGAGTACTACAACTCCATCTTCCCCTCCCAGGTCACTGGCGGGAGCACGAGCGTCGCCGCCGGGTGGAAGCCCCTGCGCGAGGCGGGCGCCAAGGCGCGGGCCATGCTCGTGGCCGCCGCGGCGGCCGCCTGGAAGGTCGACGCGGCGGAGTGCCGCACCGAGAGCGGTGTCGTGATTCACACGCCCTCGGGGCGCCGGCTCAAGTACGGCGACCTGGCCGAGCGGGCCGCGGCCCTGCCGGTGCCGGACACGGCGACGCTTAAGGATCCGAAGAACTTCAGGATCATCGGCTCGGCCGTGCCGCGGCGCGACCTGCCCGACAAGGTGACCGGCAGGGCCGGCTTCGGCATCGACGTCGAGGCGCCGGGGCTGCTCGTCGCCGCGGTGGCGCGCTGCCCCGTGTTCGGCGGCAAAGCGAAGAGCTGGGACGCGGAGGCCGCGAAGCAGGTGCCGGGAGTGAAGCAGGTGCTCCAGCTGAGCACCGGCATCGCCGTGCTCGCCGACGGCTACTGGCCCGCCCACAAGGGACGCGATGCGCTCAAGGTGGTGTGGGACGAGGGACCCGCGGCCGGGCTGTCCAGCACGGTGATCCGGCGGGAGATGGCGGCGCTCCTGGCGCGGCCGGGACACGTCGCGCGGAAGGAAGGGAAGGGGACTCTCCCGAGGACCGGGAAGACGATCTCCGCCGACTATGAGGCTCCCTACCTGGCGCATGCCTGCATGGAGCCGATGAACGCCACGGCTCACGTGGAGGCCGACCGGTGCACGGTCTGGGCGCCGACGCAGTATCAGTGCGGACCCGCGCTCGGCGGCGGCGTCCAGGAAGTGGCGGCGCAAATCACCGGTCTCGATCCGGCCAGGGTGACGGTCAACACCACCTTCCTGGGCGGCGGGTTCGGCCGGCGCGCCATGCAGGACTTCGTCCGCGAAGCCGTCGAAGCTTCCAAGGCCGCCGGCGCGCCGGTCAAGGTGGTGTGGTCCCGCGAGGACGACATCCAGCACGATTTCTACCGGCCCCCGACCCTCGTGCGCTTCGGCGCGGCGCTCGGCGCCGACGGACTGCCCGCCGGCCTGACGGCCCGGGTGGTCTGCCCCTCGATCATGGTCTCCTCCTTCGCGGCCCCGAAGACGAGCTTCGACGAGGAGGCGGTCGAGTGCATCGCGAACAACCCTTACGACATCCCGAACGTCCTGGTGGATCACAATCAGCCCGAGTGGGCGGTGCCGCTGGGCTTCTGGCGGTCGGTCGGCGCCTCGCAGAACGGGTTCGTCATCGAGTCGTTCATCGACGAGCTGGCGGCCGCGGCCAAACGGGACCCCGTGGAATACCGGAAGGCGCTGCTCGGAAAGAGCCCCCGGCATCTCGCCGTGCTCGAGCTGGCCGCCGAGAAGGCCGGGTGGGGCCGCCCGCTCCCGGACGGGCGTGGCCGCGGGGTGGCGGTGGTGAAGTCGTTCAACTCCTATGTAGCCGAGGTCGCCGAGGTGTCACTCGAGCCCGATCGCATGGTGCGGGTGCAGCACGTGGTGGCGGCGGTGGACATCGGCAGCGTGGTCAACCCGGACATCGTGCGGGCCCAGGTCGAGAGCGCCATCGTCTTCGGCCTGACCGCGGCGCTGCACGGCGAGATCACCATCGACCGCGGCCGCGTGGTGCAGAGCAACTTCCACGACTACCCGTTGCTCCGGATGCGGGAGATGCCGGAAGTCGAGGTGCATCTGGTGCCGAGCGGCGAGAAGCCGACCGGGATCGGGGAGCCGGGGACGCCGCCGATCGCGGCGGCGGTGGCCAACGCCGTGTTCGCGCTGACCGGGCGCCGGCTGCGCCGGCTGCCGCTCGGTCCCGTGCCCGCGTAAACGGTCAGGCTCGCCGGAAGAATTCCCGCGCGAGCCTCACGGCCTCCGGCGTCGCCAGCGCCACGGCCGCGACCGACGCCCCCGTCAGCCGCAGCGACTCGAGCGCGACCTCGCAGCTCTCCGTGCCGAGCCGGATGGCCACCACCCGGGCGTCGGCGGCGCATCCCACCTCGACGGCCGCCGGTCGCGCCGACAGGCCCACGCCGAGCGCCTTCACGCAGGCTTCCTTCCGGGTCCAGCAGGTGAGAAAGGTCCGATCACGCGCCGCCGCGGCCGCGCGCGACCATTCCGCGCGTTCGGCATTCGTGTAGTGCGATCGCGCGAGCGCCTCGGCATCGACGACCTCGTGGACCACCTCGATGTCCACGCCGATCGCCCGGTCGCGGCTGACGCCGATCAGCGCCTCGCCGGCGCTGTGACTGAGATTGAACTGCGGCCCGCTCTCACGCAGGCGGGGCTTGCCCAGATCGTCGGGCTCGATGACGAGGCTTTCGGGCGGGGCATTCACGATCTCGGCGACGATCCGCCGCAACGCGTGCCGGGCCGCGCGCCAGCGCCGGCCATCCTGCCCGTACTTCAGGCGGGCCGCACGCGCCTCTTCTTCGGGGGAGAGCCCGTCCAGCGCCACGGCTTGCGCGTAGGCGTCCAGATCCACCCGCCAGAGCCGCACGTCGGGCGACAGCCCGTGCGGCACGGGCTCCAGGCCAGGGCCGTTCATTCTCCAAAGTCGCACATCGCCGCTATATAATGAAAGATCCGACCCGGTACCCCACGCCCGAAGGACCGATCCCCGTGACGCCAGAGCAAGAGCCCATGGCTCGGCCCGACTCGTTCCTGCTGCACGAGTGCTTCGCGCGCCAGGCCGGGCGGACTCCTGGCCGTGTCGCTTTGTACTACAAAGACAGATCCATCACGTTCGCCGAGCTGGCCGCCGCCGTGCATCGCGTGGCGGAAGCCCTGCGATCCCAGGGAACCGGTGCGGGGCGCTATGTCGGCCTCCACATGGAGCGCTCGATCGACTACGTGATCGCGCTGCTGGGCATCCTCGAGGCGAACGGGGCCGCGGTGCCCCTGCCTCCGTCCTATCCCGAAGGGCGGCTGCGGGAGATCCTCTCGTTCGCGGAGATCGACGCGATCGTCGATGACGCCGAAACGCCGCTGGACCCTGCGCTGAGCGACCGCGTCGTTCATTTCGGCGACCTCGCGGGAGCGCCCGGCGGCACCGCTGCCGGCCTTGCCGCCACCGATGCCGCCGCGCCGGGGAGGGCCGATCAGCCGGCGTTCGTCCTCTGCTCGTCGGGGTCCACCGGCAAGCCGAAGATGATCGTCCGGAGCCACCGGTCCTTCTTCCACCGGCTCCAATGGACATGGGACCATCACCCCTACGCGCCCGGCGAGGTGTGCTGTCAGAAGTCCTTCATGACGACCACGCACGCCATCTACGAGCTTTTCGAGCCGCTGCTCGCCGGCACGCCGGTGGTCATCATTCCGGATCAGGAGGTCCGGGACCTCGAGCGGTTCTGGGAGACGATCAGGACCCGGGGCATCTCGCGGCTTCTCATCGTGCCGTCGCTGCTCCAGGCATCCCTGGACATGCCGGGCTTTGCCGCGCCGCCGGTCAGGGTGCTCGTCCTGATGGGAGAGTACGTCCATCCCCGGCTGGCGGGCCGGGCGCTCGAATCCTTTCCCGAGCCGGCGAGAGTCTTCTCCATCTACGGCAGCACCGAGGCGAGCTCCACGCTCGTCTGCGACCTCCGGGAGTCCTATCGCGCGGGGGAGGAGCTGCCGTTGGGGAGGCCCATCTCGCCGGACGTGCGGGCCTCCGTCCTGGGTGCGGGTCTCGAGCCGGTGGGGCCGGGCGAAGCGGGGATGCTGCACATCGCGGGCCCGGCGCTCTTCAAGGAGTACTTCAAGGATCCGGCGCTCACGGCCTCCGTTCTCGTCGAGCCTCCGGATGATACCGGACCCCTGTACGACACCCGCGACCAGGTGCGGCGCATGCCGGACGGCAGCCTGCTGTTCATGGGTCGCGTCGATCACACGGTCAAGATCCGGGGATTCCGGGTCGATCTCGAGGAGGTGGAACGCGCGCTGCTGCTGCACCCGGACGTGAGCCAGGGGGCCGTTCTGGCGGGCGCCGGAGACTCGGGGAGCGCGCTGCTGCTCGCGTTCGTGACCCCTGCGACCGTCGATCAGGCCGGCGTCTACCGGGTGCTGCGGGACCAGCTGCCGGGCTACATGGTGCCCTCCGTCGTCGTGGGCCTGCCCGCGTTTCCCCTCACGGCGAGCGGCAAGGTCGATCGCCGGAAGCTGCTGGAGCAGTATGCCGCCCGAGCGGCGACGGCTGCCGCCCCGGACCGCGGGCTCTCGGAAACCGGAAGAAGGGTCTCCGAGGTGTGGCAGGGCGTGCTCAAGCACGGCGACATCCGTCCCGACAGCAGCTTCTTCGAGGTGGGAGGCACGTCACTCACCGTCTTCGCGGCGGTTCACCGCCTGCGCGAGGCGTTCGGCCTGGACCGGAGCCGGCTCTCGGATCAGGCGATCTACCAGTTCCCGACGGTCGAA
>DASWAI010000272.1:0-9154 GCA_036391215.1 Gemmatimonadales bacterium | reverse complement strand
CGTGGACTGCGCCAGCTTGCCGTCGAGACCATCCGCCGGCTGCCCCCGGACCTCGTCGATCCCCGCACGCTGCTGCCCGCGCTCGCCGACGCAGGCCCTTGCTGGACCGCGCTGGACCGCTGGCGCGCGGCCATTCGCGCGGCCTCGCTGGCCCGGGTAGTCGGCCTCTTCTACGACGATCCGGCCTTTCGCCGCTGTTACGAGCAGTGCCCGGCGAGCCCCGCGGGACACCACGCAGCGCTGGGCGGCCTGCTGCGCCACACCTTCGAGGTCGCCAGCATCGGGCGCGCCATCGCCGCCGTCACCGGGGCGGACCGGGACCTCGTGCTCGCGGGAGCGCTGCTTCATGACATTGGTAAGCTCGAGGCCTACTCCTGGGCCGGCCCGTTCGAGCTGACCAGGCCCGGAACGTTGCTCGGTCACATCGCGCTGGGCGCGCGCATGCTCGATCGCCGGGTTCACGAGAGCGGGGATGTCCCCTGCAGCCCTCTTGAGCTGGACCTGCTGCTCCATCTCGTCCTCTCCCACCACGGCAAGCTCGAGTTCGGAGCCCCCGTCCAGCCCATGACGCTCGAAGCGGAGATTCTCCACTACGCCGACGACGCGAGCGCCCGGAGCGCGAGCATGGCGGAAGCGGTGCGGAACGCCGCCAACTTCACGGGCCCGGCGCCGTTCAGTTCACGGATCTGGCAGCTGGATCGAAGGCGCGTCTACCGCGGCGGGGGAGAGTTCGGAGACCGGGCCGCGCCGACGGCCTGAACGCGGAACGGCCGCCTAGTCGTGGCTAGGCGGCCGTCCCCACACGGACTTTCCGAGGCCGGGGCCCGAGGGCCGCCGTTCTTCTCCCGCCTGCCACCGAGCGTTGCGCTCGGGAGGGCAAAGCAAGGCCTCGGCAACGATCCCCAGGCCGGATGGCCGTCCCACCTGGTTCGTCTATGCGAGCGCTGCGAGTCGGATCGGGTCGCGGACCGACCCTTCGCACTGCTCTCCGAGGCGCCGGATCGGAGAGGGCAAAGCACGCGACTGGCTTCGCCTGGATCGAGTCGAACGGCCGCCAGGATCGACGGACACCGATACGCGGAGCACCGGTCCCCTCCCCCGGAACCCGACTCGCCCCGGCTTCCCGGCGTCTTGTCCAAACTGGGAGTTCGGACCCGATTCCGAAAAACCGAACGGAAGATCGCGTTCGCTCATAAATCCGGCAAGTGCCTGTATTTATTCGGGTTACGAGTGTTGATGCAAGTGGAGATGTGGACAAATAAATCGAGGAACGATCGCTACCTACCGCTCCCGTCCACAGCTTGTGGAGATGTGTATTGGGGTTGTCTACACCGGCTGAACGCGCGGCAATCAGGACTCCAGGCCCGCCTCGATGTAGCGGTAGGTCGGTTCGCCGTCGGTTGGACCAAACAAGCACCCGGCCGCGGTCGCGGCAAACCACCCGGCCATGAGCGGGCGGGGGTAGTCCAGCTCCTTGATCACCGGGCCCAACCAGCGGCGCAGATGCCGGATCTCGGGGGCGCGGCGGCCCAGCAGGGCCAGCAGCGCCCCGGTTCCCGAGGTGGCGCGGAGAAAGTGCGCCAGGCCATGGGCCCGCTGGCTGAACTCCACCGCCTTGACGCCGGGCTCGTCGAAGAGCACGGCGCCCTCGAACACATCCATCGGCGGGGCGTCCAGCCGGGGCCCCAGGTAGACGAACCGCCGCTCTCCCTGCGTCTTCCGCTCGATGACGGCCGCCGCCGTCTCGGCGGTGAGCCGGGCGGCGTGCAGCAGGTCATCGTCCACCAGGATTCCCACGGCACCGGTCCACTCGAGCGCCGCCAGGGCCGTCTCGACCGGACAGCCCAGGGCGTCATCGAACGCGAGCAGCCGCGGCGCCTCGCCCGCGCGGAGGACGAAGTGCGACAGTCCCTCGGCGCGATCGGTAAACGTCCGGACGACGAGCGTCTGGGGTGTGGACATGCGTGGAAGCTAAGCGGGCGCTACGTTTCCCAGTATCCCCGGCCCCTGGAGCCCACACTGCGCGTGGAGTGGACGTCCTACGCGTCACCGATCGGCGCCCTCACCGTCATCGAGTGCGCGGAAGGCCCGCTCGCCGTGGAGTTCCCCCACCGGGCCGACCGGATCCGCTGGACGGTGCGTCTCCGGGCCGCGGTGCCCGAGCTGCACATCATCCAGGGCGCCTGCGCCCGGACCACCGCCTGGCTGGACCTCTATTTCGGCGGCGCGCCAGCGCCGTTCGCCTTCCCGCGGTACCTGCGCCAGTGGTTCGACCTCTCCCCGGCCCAGGTCGCCGTCTACAAGGCGCTTCGCAAGATCCGCTTCGGCGAGACCCGCTCCTACGAGGACGTCGCGCGGGCCACCGGCCTGCACCCGCGGCAGATCGGATGGCTGATCGCCGCCAACCACCTCGCCCTCCTCATCCCCTGCCACCGGGTTGTGGGCAAGGACGGCGGCCTCGTGGGCTACAGCGGTGGCCTGGAGGCCAAGCGGTGGCTCCTGGGGCACGAGCTCCGGAAGGCCGGCGTCGTGCTCAGGTGAGGCGCCCGGCCCGTCTTGACAACCTCCCTGCCGGGCCGAACCTTATCCCTATGCTTTGCCTGGTCCAGCCCGCCTAGAACTCGGCTAAATGACAGCCGCCCGCGCCTTGTGCCGGCCGGCTTTTTTGTCACGCTTCGGCCACGAGGGCCGGAGTTGTCCGGAGCCGTCGCGCTCCCATCTTCATGAGGTTGTGGCAATGCCGAAGGGCACGGTCAAGTGGTTCAACGACGCGAAGGGGTTCGGCTTCATCGCGCAGGAGGGCGGCAAGGACGTGTTCGTTCACCACACGGCGATCGTGGCGGAGGGCTTCCGCTCGCTTGCCGAGGGCGACAACGTGGAATTCGAGATCGTCGAAGGCCCGAAGGGTCTCCAGGCCGCTAACGTGCGGAAGGTCTAGTAGGGCAGGCGCTCCTTCGGCGCGCACTGCACCGGGCCGCAAAGCCGCGGCCCTCTCTCCAGCGACACGGGGATAGGGCTTGGTTCTTGCGGTCCTTTCCTTGGGGCCGATTCGCCACTTCCTTGCCTGTCAACCGTATTGCATCGAGGTCGGTCATGTCGGGTTCGCTTCGAATCGCCGTGGGCGCCGCACTCTGCCTTCTCGCCGCCTCCGGCGGAAAGGCCGCCGCGCAGTCGGCCGTGCCCGACACCGCCGGGCTCGAGTTCCACGGATTTCGCGCCGGTGAGCGGCTGCGCGACATCGCCGCCCACGTCGAGCGGCTCGACGGCACGCGGCTCGCGTGCCGGCGTGCACGGCTGGATCGCCGGGTCAGCGAGTGTCGCTCCACGTTGACCGACCCCGCTTTCGGAGGCCAGGTGGAGCTCTGGCTGTCGGCCGTCGACAGCGTGGCGAGCGTCGTCACGTTGGCGGGCGAAGTGGCGCCCGACCAGCTGGACGAGTGGCGCAGCGGGCTCGAGTCCCGTTACGGCCGGGTCGGCGCGAACGTGCAGGGCTCCCAGTGGTCGATGCAGTGGATCCGCCACGATCGCATGATCCGCCTCACGTGGCGGATCGACCACTCGACCAAGATCGCGTCCGTCGCCCTCGTGGACGGCGCCGTCCTCGACGCTTGGGGCCGCACGCGCGCGCGCCGCGGCGCCTCACGCTCGTAGCCGCACGAGAAAGCTGCCCTCCCCGTCTTCGAGCACGTAGTCTCGCACCACGACCGCCTCGTCCCGGAGGCGTCGGAGGAGCGTGCGCGTGCGGGTCCGGATCGGCGCCCCGCCCCCGGAGCGCCCGCGTCCGGTGATGAGGCGCACGACCGCACCGGGCCGCGCCCGGGCTTGGGCCCGGAGGAAACGCTCGGCGTTCGCAGCGGCCTCGAGAACGCGCTGCCCGTGGAGGTCGAACGTCGCAGCCGGCGATTGGTCGGTCCAGTCGCTCACGTAGCGCTCGCTCTCCTCGCGTGGAAGTGGGAAGATACCCATTGCCTTCCCTCTGGAGTGCCCCTAACCTTCCCGCACCCCTTGCACCCGCACTCCAAGGCTTTGCCTCAGCGCCTCCGACGACACGCGCATCCCCTCCGGCGCGCCCTCCCGGTCGCCTTGGCGCTCCTCGCCGCGACCGCCTGCCGCTCGACCAGCGGGCCCGTCCTCATCGGCCTCGCCGGTCCGTTCACCGATCCCGTCGGCGCCCCTATGAAGCGCGCGGCCGAACTGGCCGTCGAGGAGATCAACGCCCAGGGCGGTGTCGCGGGGCGCCCCCTGCAGCTGGTCGAGCGGAACGACTTCGCGAACTCCGACTCGGCGGTCTTCGTCGCCACCGATCTCTACAATGCGGGCGTTACCGCGGTCGTCGGCCACCTCTACTCGGGGCAGACGCTCGCCGCCGCCCCGGTCTACAACGGCGGCGAGGACCCGGTGGCGGCGATCTCGCCGTCGTCGTCCTCGCCGGACGTGAGCGGCGCCGGCCGGTACACGTTCCGGCTCTGCCCGAGCGACCTCGCCCACGGCGCCGCGCTCGCCCGCTGGATCCGCAACCGCCTCGCGCTCGAGCGCGGAGCCGTTCTCTACCTCAACGACGACTATGGGCGCGGGGTGCGGGAGACGTTCGTGGAGGAATACGCCCGGCTCGGCGGTGAGCTGCTCTCGATCGATCCCTATCTCGGTGACACCCCGGACGTCGGCGTCTACCTCGATCGGCTCGCGAAGAGCGGGCGGGCGCAGTTCATCGTTGTGGCCGGCAACCGGGGCGACGCCGAGGAAATCCTGCGCCAGGCCCGAAGCCGGAAACTGACGGCGCCCGTCCTCGGCGCCGACGGCCTCGAGGGGATCGAGGAAGCGGGGGCCCTGGCCGAGGGCGTGTACGTGTCGCAGGCATACCTGCCTTCGATCGACCGCCCGGCGAATCGCAGGTTCGTCGACGCGTATCGCCGCAAGTACCCCGATGCCGGTCTCCCCAATCAGCCGGCCGCGGCCACCTACGACGCCATCTATCTGCTGCGGGACGTCATCGCGCGCGCGGGCACCCGGCGCGACGCCGTCCGCGACGCGCTTTCGGCGGTGGGGAGGGGAGCGCCGGCGTTCGAAGGAGTCACCGGCCGGGTCGTCTTCGACTCGCTGGGCGACGTCCCGGCCAGCGAGGTCCACATCGGGGTCGTGCACGACGGCGGGATCCGCCTCGCGGAGGGCGGCTGAGCATGCTGGACAGCCTGCGGAAACGGATGTGGGCGGGCATGGGCGTGCTCATCGCTCTGGTGTTCCTCCTGTTCTCCCTGTCGGTGAAGACCATCCGCTCGCTCGACAACTCCGTGGCCGAGGAGGTGGGGCTGCTCCTCCAGACCACGACGCTCGGTAATGGTCTCGTCGGCGCGGTCAGCTCCGAGATCCGGTCGGCGGAGCAGTACCTCGACCAGCCCACGGCCCCCGTGCGCATGGACTTCCTCCGGGCGGGCGACTCGGCCTATGCCTTTCAGGGGCGGTATCGCGAGCTCGGCTCGCTCACAACCTCGGACCGATACATCATCAACCGCATCGGCGCCGCCCAGGCGCGGCTCGAGGTGGCCTACGGCCACGCGCACGCTCTCACCGATCTCGGCCGCCGCGACGACGCGCGCAAGCTGGCCGGGCAGACGCGGGCATCGGCGGACACGCTGATCGCCGACGTGCAGGCGCTGACCGCGGCGCAGAGCGACCGGTCGCAGGTCCGGGCCAGGGCGCTCAAGACGGAAGCGGACCAGCGGCGCGCGTTGCTCTGGCTCGTCTTCTTCCTCTCGGTCGCCGCCGCCGTCGTCATCGCCTGGGTCACTGACCGCTGGATCAGTCTGCCGCTCCGGCGCCTGGTGGGCGCGGCGGACCGGTTCGGCTCCGGCGATCTCCGTCCTATCAAGCTCGGCGCGATGCCCACCGAACTCGACCGGCTCGGCCGGGCGATGAGTGAGATGGGCGGGCGTCTGCGGCAAGTCGTCCAGTCGGTCGTCCAGGAAGCCAACCAGATCAGCGGGAGCGCCAGCGACTTCTCGGCGATGAGCGAACAGCTCGCCTCGTCCAGTGGCGAGATCTCGACCGCCATGGTACGCATGGCGAGCAGCGCCGAGGACCAGGTGAACGGCATGCGGGAAGCCGACGCCATGCTGCTCACGCTCCGGCGGGCCGCCGAGAGCAATGCCGAGGCGGCCGCGCGAGTCGTCGCGCTCGGCGACCGGATCCGGGATCTCGCGGGGCATCATCAGGCCGACGTGCGCAACGCTGGCGAGACGCTCCTCGGCATCCGGGAGGTCGTGCAGACGTCGGCCAACCAGGTCCAGCGACTCGCCGGGCTCTCCGGGTCCATCACCGACTTCATCGATCTCATCAAGCAGATCTCGTCCCAGACGAACCTGCTCGCCCTCAACGCGGCGATCGAAGCCGCGCGGGCGGGGGAGCACGGGCGTGGCTTCGCCGTTGTCGCCGAAGAAGTGCGGCGCCTGGCGGATTCGAGTGCCGCGGCCGCGGAAGACGTGGCCAAGACGGTCGAGTATATCCGAGCCCAGATCCGCGAGGTCTCCGGAACGATGGAAGTGGGTTCGGCCAAGGTGAGCGGCGTCGAGGGTGTGGCCGCCGCTGCTGCAGGGGGGCTGGAGCAGATCGCGGAGGCGGTGGCGCTCGTGAGCGCCGCCGCGGCGGACGTCGTACGCGAGGCTGCGGTGAACCGCCGGATGGTGGACGACCTGGGGCGGAAGACGTCCGGCGCGGCGCAGACCGCGACGGAGCACGCATCGATGAGCGAGGAAGTGACGGCGGCGGCCGAGGAACAGACGGCGTCCACCGAAGCGATGGCGGCAGCGGCCGGCGAGCTCCTTCAGGGAGCCCAGCGCCTCGCCATGCTCATGACCGACTTCAGGACCTGACGGCTAGCGGCGTTTCCCGTTCTTGGCGGCCTTCTTCACCACCTTGACCGACTTGACGGCCTTGGCTTTGGCCCGGGCCTTGTGAGCCTTGGCCCGGTCAGCCGCGCGATCCGCCCGCTTGCGCTGCGCCTCGTGCACATCCGCCAGCACGCGGTCGCCTTCCTCCCCGCCCAGCAATCCCCGCCGCACCGCGTACTTCACCAGCTCCTCGGCGTCGGCGAGCTGGAACTCGCCCAGCCGGGCCGCCGCGCGAATGGTGCTCACGAGCGCGTCTGCCACCGGGCTTCGCAGAACGTTCGCGATTCCCGGAAGAGCCTCGAGCAGGGTCGAAATCTGGGAGCCGCCGAGCTCCGACACCGGATGGTCCTCCCTGAAGCAGAGAAGCGGCGCCGGCGCAGTCGCATCCGCCCCGTATCTCCGTGGCGGGCAACGTATCACGGGATCGGGTGAAGGTCAAGCGAGTGCTACTGCTGATTTGACAGGCCCCCCAAAAAAGATGTAGTTGTGGCTACTACTATTTGCCTATAATCAACTCGCCCCGCATGTCGTAAACCCGATGCGGGGTGCAGAAAAAGGCGTAGCGGCCGGGTGGAAGCGCTGGTACAACAATCCGGTACTCGGCTCCGGGATGATCCAGAACCGGCCCGCTCAGATCTCCGGTCCGGTCGGGCATGGCTGCATCCAGAGCCTCCCTCGCGCCCGCCGGCAGCCCTTCCGCTTCGAAGGTCACGTTGTGCGGGGCGCCGCTCGAGACACGGAACCGGAGCACTTCGCCCGGCTTGGCGGTGACCCGGGCAGGGACGAAGCGGTACACCTCCCGGCTCAGGTCGACCTCAAGCCGCACGATGTGGACTGTCTGGGCCCCGGCCGACGCTGCGCCCCACGACGCCGGCCAGGCCACGAACACCAAAGGCACCAGCCACTTTGCGCGCATTTCAAGCCGGCCGTAAATTGGCGTAAGGTGGGATTCGTTTCGCATGCTGGCCACCGTTCCCACCGGAAGGACCGACTGTGGGTCGTCGGGGGATCAAGGAGTACCGGGCACCGGAGGCGTTGATCTTGATCGCAGCCGATCGGGACCACAAACCTCTGGTGTGCCCGTCGTGCGGGTCCCCGGCCGTCGATCGCAATCCGCCGCGCCCCCTCAAGGCCGACGACCAGCCGGCCGGTCGCGTGACCCTCCACTGCTCGGCCTGCGGCCGCAGCGCGGTTTATATCGACCGCGGCGCCGGCCAGGCCCCCGTCCCCGAAGCTCCGAAAGCGCGCTGACCGCCGGGACTATTCCGGGGTCGTGAAGAGCCGGTTCCAGCGGATCGCGGTCAGCGCCGGCAATGCGTGCCAGCTGCTGGGATCGTAGCTGTAGTACACGAGCAGCGGGCGCCCCCGCACGTTCTTTCGGGGAAGGAATCCCCAATAGCGCCCGTCGTAGGAGCTGTCGCGGTTGTCGCCCATCATGAAGAAGGAATCGGCCGGCACGACGATCGGCCCCCAATCCTGGAGATCAGGCTTGTAGCTTGCCGGATCGGCCTTGACCAGATGCGGCAATTGCCACTCCCGCATCTTGAGCCGCTGCACCGGGTCCTCCGACCGGGTCGGGTCGGTGTGGATGATGTACGGCTCGCTCACCTTCTTCCCGTTGCGCCACAGCTCGCCGTTCTCCATCCACAATGTGTCGCCCGGCATGCCGATCAGCCGCTTGACGACCTTGAGCCCCTCCTCCTCCACCGAATCGAAGACCAGGATGTCGTCCCGTTTCGGCTCACGGAAGGCCGGCAGGTGCACGTGGACGAGCGGCACCTCTGCGCCGTAGAGCGCCTTGTTGACGAACAGAAAGTCGCCGATGAGCAGCGTGTTCTCCATGCTGCCGGAGGGGATCCGGAAGGCTTCCACGAGGAAGGTCCGCAGAAGGAACCACACCACCAGGGCGACGAGGATCGACTTCGCCCACTCCCAGAGCCACACGGCGAACGAGCGGGCAGCCTGCGGGCGCGGCGAGGTCGGCGCGGGGATCTGGGTGTTCGGCGAGGCGGTCATGTGCGGGCGCCCGCTCCGCGGGCCGGCAAAGGTTGGTGGCAAGATGAGGGACTCGGCACCCGGATTGAAGGGCGCGCCGGCGCGGTCACGAGCGCAGCGCGGTCAGCACCTCGGCCGCGTGCCCTTCGGGCTTCACCTTCTCGAACACGTGAGCGATCCGGCCCTCGCCATCGATGACGAACGTCGTCCGCAGGACGCCCTTATAGCGCCGGCCGTACATGGATTTCTCGCCCCAGGCGCCGTAGGCCTCGGCG
>DASWAI010000271.1:0-14068 GCA_036391215.1 Gemmatimonadales bacterium | reverse complement strand
ACCGGCCGGCGGGCACGGCGCCGGACGACCCCGCGCTGGACGGGCTCAACCGCGAGCTCTTGGCGCGGGTCAACGCGAGCGGGCGGGTGTTTCTCACGCACACGGTGCTGGGCGGGCGGTTCACCATCCGGCTGGCGGTGGGCCAGCGGTGCACCCAGCGGGAGCACGTCGAAGAGGCGTGGCGGCTGGTGCGGGAGGCGGCGCCGCAGGCCCCATCAGAGCCGGCCGCGCGCTAGCGGCGCGGCCGCCGCCGCTACGACCCCGACCGCGCCTCGACGCCTCCGACGGCGCCCGCGCTCAGCCGGTCCCCGGCCGGCAGCACGAACGGCAGGACGGCGCCGGCGAGAATCAGAATGCCGCCGAGCCATTGGCCCGGAGTCAGGATTTCCCCCAGCACGATCCAGCTGGTGAAGGCGGCCGCGAGCGATTCGAGCGTGAAGATGATCGCGGTCGCGGCTGGGCTCACGACCTTCTGCGCGCCGAGCTGCAGGTAGAATGTGAGCGCGGCGGTGGCGCTCACGAACGCGACGCCGAAGACGAGGGGCGGCCCGAACGTGAGCCGCGGCACCTCGAGCAGGGGCGCCGCAAGGAGGGAGAGCACGCCGGTGAAGCCCAGCTCGAGGGCGAGCAGCCGGGTCGGCCGCGCCACCGGAGCGTAGTGGCCGACGGCCACGATCTGGCAGGCGAAGAGCGCGGCGCAGGCGAGCGTGAACAGGTCACCGCGGTTCAAGCCGGCGCTCATCCCGCCGGGGCGGGTGAGCAGGTACATGCCGACGCCGGTCACGAGCACCGCGAGCAGCACGGCGAGGGACGGCGGGCGGCGGTAGATCGCGAAGTAGGCGAGCGGGACCAGCGGCGTGCTCAGGCCGGTGATGAAGGCGGACCGGCTGGGCGTGGTGTACTGGAGGCCCACGGTCTGGAAGACGAAGCCGGCCCAGAAGAGCAGCGCGAGCACCGCGCCGCCGGCCAGCTCGCGGCGGGTCAGGCCGCGAAACCACGGGGCGACGAGGGCCGAGGCGAGGAGGAACCGGAGCGCGAGGAAAAGGAGCGGCGAGACGAGTGTCAGGGTCTGCTTGATGATGGTGAAGGTGCAGCCCCAGACGATCGCGATGAAGACCAGCGCGGCGATGCCCTGTCGCCGGGTCATCCGGCGAGCGCGGGCGCGGCCGGAAGGAGCAGCGGCCGGAGGTAGCGGCCGGTATGGGACGCGGCGACGGCGGCGATCTCTTCCGGCGTCCCCTGGGCCACGACCCGCCCGCCGGCCGCGCCGGCCTCGGGGCCCAGGTCCACGATCCAGTCGGCCCGCTTGATGACGTCGAGGTGGTGCTCGATCACGACCACCGTATGCCCGGCGTCCACCAGCCGGTCGAGCACCTGGATCAGCACCCGCACGTCGTCGAGATGCAGCCCCGTGGTCGGCTCGTCGAGGAGGTAGAGCCGGCTGCCGTCCCGCTTCCCCGCGCTCAGGAGCTCACGCGCGATCTTGAGGCGCTGCGCTTCCCCGCCCGAGAGCGTGGTGGCCGGCTGGCCCAGCCGGAGATAGCCGAGCCCCACCTGCTGGAGCTGCCAGAGCGCCGCGCCGAGCCGGGGCTGGTGGCGGAAGCGGGTGATCGCCTCGTCCACCGTCCACTGGAGCACGTCCCGGATCGAGTGGCCGTGGATCTTCACGTCGAGGACCGCGGGCTTGAACCGGCTGCCGCCGCAGGCTTCGCAGGGCACGAACACGTCGGCGAGGAACACCATCTCGACTTGTACGTACCCCGCCCCCTCGCAGGTTTCGCAGCGCCCGCCCGGCAGGTTGAAGGAGAACGTGGCCGCGCTGTACTTCCGCTGGCGGGCGAGCGGCTGCTGGGCGAACAGCTCGCGGATCTCGTCGAACGCCTTGACGTAGGTCACCGGATTGGAGCGGGGTGACCGGCCGATCGGCGACTGGTCCACCAGCAGCACCTCCTCCAGCAACTCCCACCCGGTGAGCGCGCGCACCCGGCCGACTTCCTCGCCCAGGTGCGACTTGGCGGAGTGCCCGCCGTGGAGCCGCGCCTCGAGGTTGCGGAACAGCACGTCGTACACCAGCGTGCTCTTGCCCGAGCCGGACACCCCGGTCACCACGGTCAGCGCGCCGAGCGGGATGTCCACGTCCACCGCCGCGAGGTTGTGCAGCTCCGCGCCCCGCACCCGGAGCCAGCGCGGCCCGGCCGGCCGCCGAGCGCTCGGCACCGCGATCCGCTTCAAGCCCGTGAGATACTGCCCCGTGAGCGACGCCCCCGCCTCGGCCACGGGGCCGGCGTGCACCACGCGGCCACCCCGCTCGCCGGAGCCGGGTCCGAGCTCGAGCATGAAGTCGGCCTGCCGGATCGCGGCGAGGTCGTGCTCCACGACGACCACGGTGTTCCCGTTGTTCTTGAGCCGGTGGAGCAGCGCGAGCAGCCGATCGGTGTCCCGCGGGTGAAGCCCGACGGACGGCTCGTCCAGGACGTAGAGCGAGTCCACGAGCCGCGAGCCAAGGGCGTTGGCGAGCGCGATGCGCTGGGCCTCGCCGCCCGAGAGGGTCCGGGTCTGGCGCTCCAGGGTCAGATATCCCAGTCCCACATCGCGGAGGAAGCCGAGCCGGTCGGCGAGCTGGTCCAGGATCAGCTGGCCGATCTGCCGCTCGGTCGGGGTGAGCTGGAGGTCCCGGATCCAGGCGTGGATCTCGTCCACGGAGCGCGCGGCCACGGCGGCGATCGTGTGCTCGCCGATGCGAACCGCGAGCGCATCCGGGTTGAGCCGGGTGCCGCGGCATGCCGTGCAGGTCTGCGCGAGCTGGTATTGGCGGAGGAAGACCCGGATGTACTGCTTGTAGCGCTTCTCCTCGAGACCCTTGAGGAAGGGGAAAATCCCCAAGTAGCGGCCCTTCTTTCCGTAGAGCAGCTCGCGCTTCTGGGCGGCCTTGAGCCGGCTCCACGGCGCGGCGGGGTCCGCATCGAGCTGGCGGGCGCGCTCGAGCAGGATCCGGCGGCGCCCTTCGTAGCGCGGCTTGGTCCACGGGTCGATCGCGCCGCGGGCCAGGCTCCGCGACGGGTCGGGGATGATGAGCGACTCGTCGTACTCGAGGGTGGCGCCGAACCCGTTGCAGGACGAGCAGGCTCCGCGCGGATTGTTGAACGAGAAGAGCGCCGGGATCACCGCGGCGGCCGGTGTGTCGCAGCGGCTGCAGGCGGGGAACTCGGTGAACCGGAGCCTGCCCGAGTCGTGCAGGGCGAGGGCCACGCCCTCCCCCTCGGCAAAGGCGGCCGCCAGGGACTCGGCGAGGCGGGACGCGGCCTTCGCGTCCGCCGTCACCCGGTCCACCACGACCAGCAGCTCGGCGGCGGTGGTCAGGTCGAGCCTGGGCGGGAGCTCGTCGAGATGGTAGGCCCTGCCGTCCGCAATCAGCCGGACGAAGCCGAGCGCGCGGAGGTTCTCCACGACGGCGGCGTGGGTCACGCGCGCGCTGGCCGGGAGCGGGAATGCGATCTGGAGCCGGGCGCCCGCGGGCACCTCGGCCAGGATCTGGTCGGTGCCGGACTGGGGGGTATCGCGCCGCACGGCGGCGCCGCAGACCCGGCACCAGGTCCTTCCCACGCGGGCCCAGAGCAGCCGGAGATAGTCGTAGACCTCCGTGGCGGTGCCCACGGTCGAGCGGCTGGAGACGGTGGGGTTGCGCTGCTCGATCGCCACGGCGGGAGCCAGCCCCTCGAGGCGGTCCACGGCGGGCTTGGGCATCCGCTCGAGGAACTGCTTCGCGTAGGTGGAAAGCGACTCGATGTAGCGCCGCTGGCCTTCCGCATAGAGCGTGTCGAACGCCAGCGACGACTTGCCCGAGCCCGAGGGGCCGGTCACGACGATCAGGGAGCGGTGGGGCAGATCGACGGTGACGCCGCGGAGGTTGTGCTGGCGGGCGTTGACGATGCGGATGACGGAGTCGGACATGCTGACGCAAGATAACGGGGCCGACCGGGCCTCCGCCTTTCCCGCCTCTCAGGGCAGGGGCTAACTTTCCCGACGACAATGGCCCGCCTGCTCACTCCCAAGCTCCTGCTGCGGGGCTTCGAGTTCTTCCTCGTCGCGTCGCTCCTGGGCTATGGCCTCACGCTGCTCTACGGCAACGACGTCTCGGCGTCGCTGGCCAAGTTCGCGCAGCTGGAATGGCCGTGGCTCGTCGTGGGCCTCGGGCTCGCATCCATGGACTGGCTGGGCGGGGGGTTCCGGCTCTGGGTGCTGGCCCGGCACGTGGTGCCGGCGCCGTCGCTCAAGGGCTGCCTGCTCGCGGGAGGCATGGGGGCCTGGGCCGGCTACGTGACGCCGCTCCAGTCCGGCTCCGGACCGATGACGATCTACACGCTCAGGCGCTACGGGATCCCGCTGCCGGTGGCGGTCGCCGCGACGTTCGTGAGCTTCATCGCCACGATCGCCTTCTTCGGCATCGCCGGCCCGCTCGCGATCCTGTTCGGGGCCGGCCGGTCGCTGGGAAGCAAGGGGAACGTGCTGGGCCTTTCGCTCTACGATCTCTTCCTCGGCAGCCTGGGGGTCGTCGGCATCATCGGGCTGGTGATGCTGGTGATCGTCGTGTTTCCGCACTTCGCCGCGGGCTTGATCCACCGGCTCGCGGACTCGGTGGGGCGGCGCAGCCGGCGGGTGGCGGACCGCCTGGAGAAGCTGCGGGCCGGGATCGAGGATACCGCGGCGAGCGTGGTGGCGTTCAAGACGCCGAAGGGCCTGCTGGCGCTGGTCTGGGCGACCGTGCTCTCGGGCCCGTCGCACGCGAACAAGTTGCTCGCCGGCTACGTGGCGCTCCGGGTGCTGGGCATCCACGCGAACTTCGTGGACGTGCTGCTGGTGCAGACGCTGGTGATGTTCCTCCTGTACTTCGCGCCGACGCCGGGCGCCTCGGGCATCGCGGAACTGCTGACGGCGGCCGTGATGTCGGTGTACGTGCCGCGGGAACTGACGCCGGTCTACACACTGGTCTGGCGCTTCATCCAGAGCTACTGCACCATCGGCTTCGGCTTCATCGTCTTCTCCGGCTGGGTCCGCCGCGGGCTCCGGGCGGTGGACGAGACCGCCCTGCCGGAAGCCGCGGGATGACCACGCCCGGCGCGGCGGCCGCGCCCGACGAGCCGCTCGACCAGGCCTACGACGCCGGGCTCCTCCGGCGTCTCCTCGTCTACCTGCGGCCGTACCCGCTCCCGGTCGGCGGGGCCGTCCTGCTGCTGCTCTGCGGCGCCGGGCTCACGCTGGTGGGCCCGGCGCTCACGCAGCGCGCGCTCGACGTCGCCATCCCGCACCGGGACGTCCGGCTGCTCGGCAGGCTCGCAGCGCTCTATCTCGGGGCGCTCGGGCTCGAGTTCGTGATCGAGTACGGCCAGACGCTGCTCACCACCTACGTGGGCCAGCGGGTGATGTACGACCTCCGGCTCCAGATCTTCGGCCGGCTCCAGCGGCTCAGCATCCCGTATTTCGACCGCCATCCGGTGGGCCGGCTGATGACCCGGGTCACCTCCGACGTGGAGACGCTGAACGAGCTGTTCTCGTCGGGGGTGGTGACCGTCTTCGGCGACGTGTTCACGCTCGTGGCGATCATGCTGATGATGCTGTTCACCGACTGGCGCCTGGCGCTGGTGGCGTTCGCGGTGATCCCGCTGGTCTGGCTCACGGTGACGGTCTTCCGGCGAAGCGTGCGGGACGCCTTCCGGGACATCCGGGTCCGGCTGGCCCGGCTCAACGCCTACCTCCAGGAGCATCTGTCGGGGATGCGCGTGGTCCAGCTCTTCGGGCGGGAACGGGCCGCGTCGGAGGAGTTCCGCCGGGTCAACGCGAGCCATCTCGAGGCGCATCTCCGCTCGATCACGATCTACGCGGTCTTCTTCCCCGTCATCGAGGTGCTGACCGCAGTGGCGCTGGCGCTGCTGCTCTGGTACGGCGGCCTCCGCACGCTGGGCGGAACGCTGACGGTCGGGGTGCTGGCCGCGTTCATCCAGCTCACCCGGCGCTTCTTCCAGCCGCTCCAGGACCTCTCCGAGAAGTTCAACCTGCTCCAGAGCGCCATGGCGTCGTCCGAGCGGGTGTTCCGCCTGCTGGACGAGCCGGTGACGGTGCCCGAGCCGTCGCGGCCGCGTCCCTTGCCCCGGCCCGTCCGCGGCGAGGTGGTCTTCGACGGAGTCTGGTTCCGCTACTCCGCCGCCGGTCCGTGGGTGCTCAAGGACGTCTCGTTCCGGGCCCGCCCGGGTCAGACCCTCGCGCTCGTGGGCCACACCGGGGCGGGGAAGACCACGATCGTGAGCCTGCTGCTCCGATTCTACGATCCGGAGCGCGGGCGGATCACGGTCGACGGGGTGGAGATCCGCGAGCTTTCGACGGCGGATCTTCGGGGCCTGATCGGGTTCGTGCAGCAGGACCTCTTCCTCTTCACCGGCGACATCCTCCACAACCTCACGCTGGACGCGCCGATCACGGCCGAGGCGGCGGAGGCGGCCGCCCGGCGGGTGGGGGCCGACCGCTTCGTGGACCGGCTGCCCAAGGGGTACGAGCATGTGCTGGGCGAGCGAGGGCGCAACCTGAGCGTAGGGGAACGCCAACTCTTGAGCTTTGCCCGGGCGCTGGCCCGGGATCCCCGAATCCTCGTGCTCGATGAGGCCACCAGCTCGGTGGACACCGAGACCGAGGCCCAGATCCAGCAGGCGATCCAGGAGCTGATGGCGGGGCGGACCAGTATCGTGGTGGCGCACCGGCTCAGCACGATCCTGCACGCCGACGAGATCCTGGTGCTGCACCACGGCGAGATCCGGGAGCGGGGCAGCCACCGGGAACTGCTGGCCCAGCGAGGGCTGTACGAGCGCCTGTATCAGCTGCAGCTCCGCGGTCAAGGGTCGCTCCCGGGCGGCGGGGAGGTAACCCACGTTGGCTTGCGCGGTTAGCAGCCTGCCGATAGCTTGACTGGCACCCCGATGACGGCTTTCGAACAGGCTCCATGATGCAACTCGAGGTCGGCGGTCTGCGATACCCCATCGCCGCCGGCGAAATGGTGGTTGGCTCCGGCCCGGACTGTACCGTGCCGCTCACGGGCGAAGGCGTCCGGCCGCGGCACGCCATCGTCCAGGGGCTGGAGAACGGATCGGCCGCGATCCGGCGTGCCTCGCAGGGCGCGGAGATCCTGGTCAACGGGGTGCGCCAGGGAGACGACCCGACGCCGCTGCTGCACGGCGACAAGATCCAGATCGGCACCCACGAGCTCCTGGTCGTCGATCCAGCCCGCGCCGGCCACACCAAGTTCTTCGATTCCTCCGCCTTCGAAAAGTTCACTCCGCCCGCGCCGGCCCGATCGGCCGCGCCGGCCGTCGCGACCGGCGGGCGTCTCGTCTGCCTCACCGACGGCCGGGAATACCAGGTCGGCGCCGCGCTGGTCATCGGGCGGGATGCGAGCGCGGACGTCGTCGTGCCGGGCAACGAGGTGTCCCGGCGCCACGCCCAGATCGTGGCGACCGAGCAGGGCTTCGTATTGGTGGATACGAGCACGAACGGATCGTTCGTCAACGGGCACCGGATCGAGGGCTCCTGCGCGCTGCAGCGGGCCGACGTGATCCGGATCGGCGCGGACGAGTTCCGGTTCTACGCCGAGGCGACGCCGGTCCCGTCGGCGCCCGCGCCCGAGCCCGTCAAGGCGGCCGAGCCGGCGGCACCCGCCGCGGCGGCGCCGCCCGCTCCCGAGCCGCCCGCGCCGCCGCCGGCTCCCGAGCCCCAGGCCGCCGCCCCGGGCGAAGCGCCGACCGGCGCGCAGCAGCGGCTCTTCAACACGATGTTCGGCGTGGGCGGCGTGCCCGAGGGGGGCCGGCCGCCCTCGGGGCCGGTGACGCCGATCTCGGTGGTGGACGCGCCCATCGCCTCGCTCCTCGTGCGCAGCGGGAGCCTCAAGGGCAAGCGGCTCACCGTGCGGACCCCGGTCGTGAACATTGGTCGCGCCGACTACAACGACCTCGTCATTCCCGAGCCCAGCGTGAGCGCGTCGCACGCGAAGCTCCAGCGGCGCGAGGGGATCTGGGTCCTGAGCGACCTGGGCTCCACCAACGGGACCTTCGTGGACGGCGAGCGCGTGACGGAAGAAACGGCGCTCGGACCGGGCGCCGCGATCCGGTTCGGCGAAGTCACGACCCTGTTCGAGTCCACCGACGATACGACCGGCATCCAGCAGCGGGTGGGCACCCGGATGGTGCCGGGGTTGCCCTCCACCGCCACGCCCACGCCGGTCACGCCTCGGCGGCCGCTCCGCGAGGCCGCGCCCAAGTCCCCGACCGTTCCCCGGTGGGCGATCATCGCCGCCGTGCTGGTGATCGCCGGGGTCATCTGGTTCATGTTCCGCAGATAACGGAGCCCCGTGCACTTCACCTGTGCGGCCCGCACCGACGTGGGTGTCGTCCGGTCGGGCAACGAAGACAACTATCTGATGCTCTCCGACCGGGGCGTATTCATCGTCGCGGACGGGATGGGCGGGCACGCGGCGGGCGAGGTCGCGAGCGAGATGGCGGTTCGGATCACGTCGCGCGAGATCGGCTCGATCCGCGGGTTGTCCGAGCCGCAGGTGGGCGAGCGCATCCGTGCCGCGATCCGGGTGGCCAACGACGCGATCTTCGAGCGGACGATCTCGGAGCACGACAAGCGCGGCATGGGCACGACCGCGACGGTGCTCGTGCTGATGCGGGGGCGCTATCTCATCGGCCAGGTGGGCGACAGCCGGGCCTACCTGTTGCGGGACGGCACGTTCACCCAGCTCACGAAGGACCACTCCTACGTGCAGGAGCAGGTCGACGCCGGGCTCCTCACCCCGGAGCAGGCGCGGGTGCATCCCTACAGCAACGTGATCACCCGCTGCGTGGGCGCGAGCGTCGACGTGGCGCCCGATCTCTACTTCGGCGCGCTCCAGACCGGCGACGTGGTGCTGCTGGCGTCGGACGGGCTCACCGGCATGCTCGAGGACGAGCACCTGGTGAAGATCCTGAAATCGGAGGGGGACCCGCAGACCTGGGTGGACCGGATGATCACCGAGGCGAACCGACGGGGAGGGCTCGACAACATCACGGCGATCGTCGTTCGCATCGACGCGGTGGACCAGCCCACCGGAGAGACGCCGGCGGTCTCGGGCGCCGCCGGGGCCAAGCCCTAGCGCGTCACTCGAGCAGCCGTCCCGCCAGCTCCTTCACGAGCTTCGCCGCCACTCTCGCCGTCACGCCGCCCAGATCGCCCAGCGGGTTGTACTCGACGACGTCGGCCCCCACGATCGGGCCCGGCAGCCGCTGGACCGCGTCCAGGGCCTGCCGGACGGAGAGGCCGCCCGGCTCCCGGTGGGACACCCCCGGCGCGAACGCCGGATCCAGCGCATCCAGGTCGAACGAGACGTAAACCGGCCCGTCGACGGGCGGCACCAGCCCGTCCCGCCAGCGGCGCATCTCCTGGACCTCGACCCCGAAATGGGCGGCCTGCTCCCGTTGATGGCCGGTCATCGCCCGGATGCCGAGCTGCACGAGCCGGGTGGCCAGACCCTCCTCCATGATCCGCGCGAACGGGCACGCGTGGGAGTACCGGTCGCCCTCGAACACGTCGTAGAGGTCCGGGTGCGCGTCGAACTGCACCACCGTCAGGCGGGGATACCGCGGTCCAAGCGCGCGGAGGATCGGATAGGTGACGGAATGGTCGCCGCCGAGCGAAAGCGGCCGAAAGCCGCGGTCAAGGAGCGCCGCGACCGCCGCCTCGATCCTCTCCCGGGCATCCGGGCCCTCGGGAAGACTCGCGTCGCCGGCGTCGTGCAGGCGGCCGGGGACGCCGAGGTCCGTCATCCCCTCGGTCCAGAGGTTGCCGGCCGGCGACGCAAGCGCCTGGCGGATGAGGGACGGGGCCAGGGCGGGGCCGCGCTGAAACGAGGAAGAGCTGTCGTAGGGGAGGCCGAGCAGAGAGACGGGAGAGGGCATGGCTCACCGCCTCTGCGCCTCCCTGATCTTCCGCATCGACACCACCACCACGGCCAGCGTCGCGACGGTCCACACGATCGTGAACAGCACCTGAACGCCGCCGCTGCGGCCGCGAAGGCCGGCGAGGAACCAGGCGGCGATCGCGACGGCGTCCACGACGGCGACGAGGACCAGCATCACCACCAGGTGGCGGCGCATCTCGCGCCGCCGGTCGCCGTCGGCCACGACGCCTACTCGCCCAGGCCGGCGATGACGTCCTGGAGCGACTTCTGGTAGTCCCGCCAGGCGCTCTCGCCCCCGCCCAGAAGGCCGTGCTCCGGCTGATGCTCCATCAGGTCGAGCAGCTCGGCGACGTGGCGGTCCTCCACGTCGGCGAACTCCTCGCGAAACGCATCGGGGCTCAAGCTGCCCTCGAGTACCTGCCGGGCGCGCTCGGCGGCACGACGCCGGATGTCGACCTCGTTCACTGGCGGATCTCCTGGGTTCCGGTTGCGTGGGTGCGGACGGCGTGGATGAAGTCGGTGTAGGCGGGGGTGTGGTCTGCCGCGCGGACGAGCGCGGCGATCTGCCCGCGATGGTAGTGCGCGTGGAAGACGACGTGCATGGCGATGTCCGAGACCAGGTTTCGGTAGGTGTCACCCTTGCTGTTGGTGTAGGCGATCTCCCGGGCCAGCTCGGCGTCGCCGGCCGCCTCGAGATAGGCGCTCCAGCGCGCGGCACCCCGGGCGAGCACGCGCCCGCACTCGTCGGGGGAGAGGTCCGGCCAGACCGGGAGCGGCGCCGGCTCCGAGCGGATCCGGGAGAGCCACAGCTCCGCCGTGGCCGCGACGTGCCCCATCAGCTTGACGGCCTTCGGCGCCGCGGCGGCCGCGGGCGCCAGGGAAGCGAGCGCCTCCCGGTTGGCCCACGCGTCGTATGCAAAAAGGCCGAGGAAATCGGTCCGAGTCATACAGGTGGTTCAACACTACCGCTGGCCGGCCGGGCGCGGAAGGGAGCCCGGGCGCGGTATGATTCCGCCTCATGAACCCGCTGCCGATCGACCCGGTACTGCCGGGGCTTCGCGAGGCGCTGTTCCGCGGGCCCGCGGTGCTGCTGGCGCCACCCGGCTCGGGCAAGACGACGCGCGTGCCGCTCGCCCTGCTCGGCGAGCCGTGGCTTCGGGGCGGGCGGATCGTCATGCTCGAACCGCGGCGGCTGGCCGCCCGGGCCGCCGCCGGGTGGATGGCGCATCTGCGGGAGGAAGCCGTCGGCGGCACCGTCGGCTACCGGATCCGGCGGGACACACGGGTGGGGCCGGCCACGCGGATCGAGGTGGTCACCGAGGGCGTGCTCGCCCGGCTTCTCTCCGCGGATCCGGGGCTCGAAGGCGTGGGGCTCGTCATCTTCGACGAGTTTCACGAGCGCAGCCTGCACGGCGATCTCGGACTAGCGCTCACGCTGCACAGCCGCGCGCTGCTGCGTCGGGATCTCCGCATTCTGGTCATGTCGGCCACACTCGATGGTGCGCCGGTGGCGCGCCTGCTCGGCGGAGCGCCGGTGATTGCCGCCGAGGGCCGGGCATTCCCGGTCGAGACCCGGTACGTGCCGCCCCGCCGGGACACGCGGATCGACGCGGCGGCGGCCGGCGCCGTGCGCGACGCGCTCGCGCAGGAGACCGGAGACATCCTGGTCTTCCTGCCGGGAGCCGCGGAGATCCGCCGCGCCGCCGAGCGGCTCGAGGAGCCGCCGCTCGGGGCATCCGTGCGCGTCCGTCCGCTCTACGGTGATCTCGCGCCGGAGGCGCAGGAGGCCGCCATCGCGCCGAGCGCGCCGGGCGAGCGGAAGGTGGTGCTCGCCACGTCCATCGCCGAGACCAGTCTTACGATCGAGGGCGTGCGGGTCGTGATCGACGCGGGCTTCGCCCGGGTCCCGCGCTTCTCGCCGCGCACCGGCATGACCCGGCTGGAAACGCTCCGCGTTTCCCGCGCCTCGGCGGATCAGCGCCGGGGCCGAGCCGGCCGCACCGGACCCGGCGTTTGCCTCCGGCTCTGGCCCGAGGCGGCGGCGGCGGAGCTCCGGCCGTTCGAGACGCCGGAGATCCTGGAGGCGGACCTGGCGCCGCTCGCGCTCGAGCTCGCCGATGCCGGCGTGAGCGATCCGGGCGAGCTGGCGTGGCTCGATCCGCCGCCGGTCGCAGCGCTGGCCCAGGCGCGCGAGCTGCTGGGCGAGCTGGGCGCCCTGGACGCGGCAGCGCGCATCACGCCGCACGGACGGGCCATGGCGAAGCTCGCGCTGCACCCGCGGCTCGCGCACATGCTGCTCCGCGCCCGGGCCCTGGGCCTGGGCGCGCTCGGCTGCGAGCTCGCGGCGCTCCTGGGCGAGCGCGACGTCTTCCGCGGCGCCAACGAGCGGGCCGATATCACCCTCCGATTGGAGGCGCTCCGTCGCGGCGATGCGCGGGCAAGCCCCGGCGCGCTCCGGCGCGCGCGGGCGGAATCCGGGATCCTTCGCCGGCGGCTGGGGGTGAGGACCGAGCCGGAGGAGCCGGAGCCGCGGGCGGCGGGGCTCCTTCTCGCGCTGGCCTACCCCGATCGGGTCGGCCAGCGGCGGCCCGGCGCGCCGGGCCGTTTCCTCCTCCGGAATGGGCTGGGCGCGTACGTGGCTCCGGATGATCCGCTGGGACTCGAGGAGTTCGTCGCGGCCGCGGAGCTGGACGGCCGCCCGCGGGAGAGCCGCATCTTCCTCGCGGCGCCGGTCGCGCGGGCCGACCTCGAGCGGGAGCTCGGGGCGCAAATCGTTCCGGAGGAGACCGTCGCGTGGGACGAGGCGGCGGACGGCGTCGTCGCCCGGAGGCGCGAGCGGCTGGGCGGGATCGTGCTGGCCGACGCGCCGCTCAGGGATCCCGACCCCGCCGCGGTATCGGCGGCGGTGCTGGACCGGCTCATGCACGACGGCGCCGCGGCGCTCCCCTGGACCGCCGCGGCGCTCGGCCTTCGATCGCGGCTACGGTTTCTGCACCGGCTCGATCCGCGCTGGCCCGACGTATCGGACGAGGCGCTCACGGCATCGCTCGGCGAATGGCTGGGACCGGCACTGGTGGGCGTCCGCCGGCGGGCGGACCTGGCGCGGATCGATCTCGCCGGACTGCTGCTCGCGCGGCTCTCCCGCGAGCAGCGGGGAGCGCTCGCGGAGCTGGCGCCCACGCACGTCACGGTGCCAAGCGGATCGCGCATTCCGATCGACTACGGGGATCCCGAAGCCCCGGTGCTGGCGGTGCGGCTCCAGGAGGTATTCGGGCTGGCGGAGACGCCGCGCGTGAACGGCGTGCCCATCACGCTGCACCTGCTCTCGCCGGCGCACCGGCCGGTCCAGGTGACGCGCGACCTCGCCAACTTCTGGCGAACGACGTATTTCGACGTGCGGAAGGACCTGAAGGGTCGCTACCCCAAGCACTACTGGCCGGACGATCCGCTGGAAGCGGAGCCCACCCGGCGGATCCGGCCGCGTCGGGGAGGAGGCGGCCGGGCTTAGCGCGCCCGGCCCTAGTGGGCCGAGTACTTCGTGGTGACGCCCGACTTCTGGAAGGCGAGCACCTCGTAGGGCTGCTTGGCGTCGCCGGGCTGGTACATGCCGGGCGCGCCGGGCGGCATGCCGGGCACCGCGAGGCCCGTGACCTTCGGGCGCTCCTTGAGAAGCCGCGCGAGGTCGTCGGCCGGCACGTGACCTTCGATGACGTAACCATCCACCACGGCCGTGTGGCAGGAGCGGAGAGGCTTGGGCACCCCGTAGCGATCCTTGATGGGGTCCACGTCGTCGATGTCGTGGGCTTCGGTGGAGAAGCCGTTGAGCTTGAGGTGCTCCACCCAGTGGCTGCAGCACATGCAGCTCGCGTTCTTGTAGATCGTGACCAGCGGGCCGGCCGACGCGGCCAGCAGCGGACGCGCGGCGGCCGCCACGGCGGTGAGGCCGGCGGTCCGGGCGAGAAAGTCGCGGCGGGTGATCATGAGGTCTCCTCGGTGCCTCAGGAGAAGATAGCCCCGTCTCCGGCACCTCGCAGGGCAGCCCGAGCCGGCTCAGGTCACGGCTCCTCGGCCATGGAGACAAGCCGCTCG
>DASWAI010000270.1:0-7910 GCA_036391215.1 Gemmatimonadales bacterium | reverse complement strand
AGCACGAAGCTCGCCGGCCACTCGAACCGGGGCTGATGCTGGGGGTTGAAGGCGTCCAGCCTCACCTGCCTGGCCGCGTCGATCTCGTTCTGCGACAGCCGGGCGGTGGGCGCCAGCTCCAGGAGGTCGAGCCCCCGGGTGATCTCGGACCCCACGATGTACCCGTTGTACCAGTAGGCGGACCAGTAGCCGCCGCCCTCCCCCAGCTTCTCCGGATCCAGCGGACCGCGGTCGAAGTAGGCGATCTCGGCCGGGTGCGCGGCATCGGTGAAGTCGACGACCGAGATGCCCCCCTGATACCAGGCCTGCACCAGGATGTCCCGCCCCGGCACGGGAATGAGCGAGCCGTCGTGGGCGACGCAATTCTCCAGGTCCGACTGGACCGCCGGCAGCTTGTAGTAGCCGGCGAACGAGAGCGTGTCGTGCGACAGGGTGAACACCGCGTCCGCGCCCCACTTCGGCGGGTCGCTGGCGCGGCAGTGGGGCTCCGCCCCGCCGCCCCACTCGTCGGTGAAGAGGACCTTCGTGGCGTCGTTGTTGAAGGTGGCCGAGTGCCAGTAGGAGAAGTTGGGGTCGCTCACCTCGGCGATCCGCCTCGGGTGGACCGGGTCGCTCACGTCGAGCAGGATGCCGTTGCCGGAGCAGGCGCCCGCCGCCAGTCCCGCCGCCTGGTAGACCGTGATGTCGTGGCACATGTCGGTCACGGTCGTGGTCTGCGTCCCCTCCCCGTGATTGCCGCCCTTCCAGAGGCCCGCGATGTTGCCGCTCGAGTCGGCAAAGAGCCGGGGCGAGGCCACGATCCGGGCATCCTGCGGCGAGGCCAGCGGCACCTGGATGATGTCGATCTTGAAGAGCGAGGTGTTCGGGTCCTCGTCCGGTCCCTTCCCCGAGCATCCCGCCAGCTCGCTGCCCGAGCGCACGACGCTCGTCTCCGAGACGTAGATGTAGACATTGTCCGGGTCCTTCGGGTCGGTGACCAGGGTGTGCGTATGGGAGCCGCGGCAGGTCTGGATCGCCGCCACCTGCTTCGGGTGATCGAGATCGCTGATGTCGAAGATCCGCACGCCCCGGAATCGGTCCGCGCTCACGCTGTCCGTCACGCCTTCACGCCCGCAGTCCACCCGCGCGCTGGTCTCCTCGACCGAGAGGAAGAGGAGGTTCCGGTAGACCGACGGGTCGTTCTGGCCGCCGGGACAGACGAACGACGTCCGCAGCGTCGGCTCCTTCGGGTTCGACATGTCCCAGACCTGGAGCCCGAAGTAGTTGCCGAGGAAGATGTAGTTCCCCTGGAATGCGATATCGGCGTTCACGAACTCGTTCTTGCCGGCGGTCGCGGCGTCGAAGAAGCTCGGCGGCGGCGGGCGGTGAGCCAGCAGCCGGAGGCCCTCGATCGCCTCGCCGGCATCGTCGAATCCCGCCTTCAGGCTCGCCCGCGGGTCCGCGCTGCTCGGCCCTTGGCCGGAGGCCGCGTTGGCCTGGGCATGGAGGCCGGCGGCCGGGAGCAGCAGCGCCTGCGCGACGAGGAGGAATCGCCACGGTGCGGATGTCATGGTCTGGTCTCCCTGGCCAGCAGTTTCTGCATGCGCTCGATCTCGAAGCGCTGGTCGGTATCCACCTCGGACGCGTAGCGGAAGGTGGGCGTCTCCTGGGCCGCGCCCTGCGTGCCGAACAGGGTCTTCACCATCGTGAGGGCCCCCTGGTGGTGCTGGATCATGAGCTGTAGAAAAAGCCGGTCGAACTCGGCGCCCTTCGCGGCGGCGAGCCGGGCCATCTGCTCGCCGGTCAGCATCCCCGGCATGAGCATCTCGTGCCCGCCGCCGGCATGATGCCCGTGGGCGGCAGCCGGGTCGGGAGCGGCCTGGCCCCGCTCCGTAAGCCAGTTCCGCATGAGCCGGATCTCGTCCCGCTGGGAGATGTCGATCCGCTGCGCGAGGAGGCGGATGGACTCGGTGGTGGTCCGCTCCGGCACCAGGGCCACCATGTCCAGCGCCTGCGCGTGGTGCGCGATCATCCCGTGCATGAACTCGACGTCCGCCGGCGTGTAACGGGGAGCCTGTCCCGCCACCCGCCCGGGGGCGAGCGCGAACGCCGCAACGGCGGCGGGCAGGACGCGGGACACGAGACGTCGCATGGTCGGCTCACAGCTGATACGGACCGGCAGGGCCGGCGGTTTCCACGGGCGCCGTCCGACGGTCGCCGAAAGCGCGCCCTCAAGTTACGCCGGCCGGGGCGGTTGGGAAGCGGCGGTTGCCTCCGCCATCCTCGGCACGCGCAATAGGCCGCCATGGGGGCGGAGCGGGAGGGCACAACGAGCACGGCCGGCTTCGCTGATCGGCTGATCCAACGGATGCGGGCGCTGGGGCATCCTCTGTGCGTCGGGCTGGATCCGTACCTCGACCGGCTCCCCCGGGCCTTCCGGCGCGGCACCCGGGCGCCCGGGCAGCCCGACACCGCGCAGGCCGTCGAGGAGTCCTGTTGCCGTGCCATCGATCTCATCGCCGCGGACGTGGCCGTCGTCAAGCCGCAGATGTCCCTGTTCGAGCGCCTTGGCGGGAACGGGTGGCACGCGCTGGACGCGTCGTCGGGCATGCCCGTGCCGCCGGCCTGCTCGTGCTGCTGGACGCCAAGCGGGGGGACATTGCCGAGACCGCAGCCGGTCACGCCGAGGCCTACCTCTCGTTCGATGCGCCCTGCAGTGTCGACGCGCTGACGGTCAATCCGTACCTCGGTCCGGAGAGCCTGGTGCCGTTCCTGATCACGGCGGAGCAGACGGGGCGCGGGGTCGTCGTCCTCGTCCGCAACAGCAACCCCGATTCCTCCATCTATCAGTCGGTCGAGACACCGGCGGGTCCGTTCTACACGGTGGTGGCGGCGTCGCTCGCGCGGTGGGAGGAGCGCCTGACGCAGGGAACGACGGGGTGGTCCTCTCTGGGCGTCACCGTGGCGGCCACGCATGCCGAGGATAGCGAGAGGATCCGTGCTGCGCTGCCTCACGCCCTGTTGCTCGTGCTCGGATACGGCGCCCAGGGCGCCTCGGCGCAGGAGGCGGTTCGGGGGTTTCGCCGCGGCCCGGCCGGCCTGGAGGGGGGCATGATCAGCTCGTCCCGCCCCATTCTGTTTCCCCTCGCCTCGCTCGATGCGGGGGCGCGGGCCTGGGAGCAAGGCGTACGCGCCGCGCTCGCGAGGGCGATCGGCGAGCTCGGCGCAGCGGTCGCCTGACGGGCGCGGAGCGCCTACGACTTGGCGGCGACACGGACCTCGATGTTGACCTTCCCCATCCGGCCGGTGGCGGCGTCGGGCGAGACCACACCGGGCGCAGCTGTAGTGGCCGGTTACCGGGGCCCCGGTCACCTTCGCCCGACACGGCGGGCGTCCGGGAATTCACCCGGCTCATCATGACCGACCGCCGGTGGACAGCGAGCGCCGTGCCGATCCGCGACGGCCTGGCGCTGGCCTCCCGGTAGCCGCTCCCCCCACGCGCCCCGGGGCCCCCGCCGGCCGGGGCTACCCCCTCTTGCATCCTCAGCAAAACCTGTTCATATTCAGTTCACTAACTGCCGCTGAACCGGGCGCCGCGCCCGCGGCGCCCCGCTCCCGGCCTCGGTGCCCTAAAGGAGACCGCAGCGATGAAGCAGGTGCTCATGCTGGCCGGACTGGCCGGGCTGGCGCTCGCCGCCCCCCTGCACGCCCAACGCAGCGCCCCGAAGGTCTTCGTCGAAGGCCTCGGCGGCGTGGTCGTGCCCACGTTCGACATCGCAGACGTCGCCAAGACCGGCGGGGCCTTTGGCGCCGCGATCGGCTATCGGATCAGCCCCCGCTGGGTGCTGATGGGCGAGTTCGACTACGGCATGCACAAGGACAAGGCCACCGGCTCGGCCGACATCAACACGCTGCACTATCTGGCCAAGGTCGGGTATTCGCTGACCGGCCCGCGCGAGCGCGGCTGGGAAGCGATCGTGAACCTGGGCGCCGGGGCCGTCGGCTTCGACGTCGCCGGCGCACCCAAGACCTACACCTACTTCGCGATCAACGCGGGCGCAAAGCTCTCGTACAGCTTCAGCCGGTCGCTCGCCGTCGTGCTGTCGCCGCAGGGCGACATCGCCTTCAGCAAGAAGTCCGAGCTGACGACCACCAACGCCTGGGTCTGGCCGCTCACGGCCGGCCTGCGCGTCAGCTTCTGATCTCGGAGAGGAGCACGTCCATGAAGCGGCCGGGGCGAGCGGCGGCGTACGGCGCTGGGCTGGAAGGCCCGCGCCGCTGGCGCAAGGCGGCGTAGGGCCTCCCTCGCGACCGGCCCCCGGGCGAGGCTCCGGAGGCCGCCCCCGCGTCGGTCCCGCCCTGCGCGCTGCAGGGCGACCGCCGCTACCTTCTTACGGGCAGAACCTGTCCAAGGAACCGGAGACGACCGGGTGGCCCCCCGTACCCCAGCCCGCGGCGCGCCAGCCGCGAGCGGCTTGCTGTCGATCGGTGCGCTTTCGGCCGCCACGGGTGTTCCCGTGGAAACGATCCGCACGTGGGAGCGGCGGTACGGCTTCCCGATCGCGGAGCGCAAGCCGTCGGGCCACCGCGTCTATCCGCTCGCGACCGTCCCGCGGTTGCGCCGCATCGCGCAGGCCATCGCACGCGGCCACCGCGCCGCCGAAGTCGTGGCGGCGTCCGAGAGCGCCCTCGACGGACTGCTCGCCGCCCTGCCCCCGGGCCCGGTCGGACCGCCTTCACCCCTGGTCGTGCCGCCCCCAGGCGGGACGGCGCCCGGTGGGCCGGGCGATCTCCTCGAGGCGGTGCGCGCGTTCGACAGCGAGCGGCTGACGCGCTGCTTCCGAACAGACTGGGCCCGCCTGGGCCCGCTCGACTTCCTGGAGCATCGGGCGGCCCCGTTTCTGGCGGCCGTCGGCGAGGAGTGGGCGAAAGGCGCGCTCGGCGTGCGCCACGAGCACTTCGCCTCGGCGTGCCTAGGCGACTTCCTGCGCGTGACCCGGATGCCGTTGGACGATCGCGCCACCGGGCCGGTCGCGGCGCTCGCCACGCTCCCCGGCGAACTGCACGGACTGGGGCTCCAGATGTCGGCGCTGGTGTTCGCGCTTGCCGGGTGGCGCCCGCTCGTGCTCGGGGTCGACACGCCGGTCGCACAGATCGCGGCCCTGGCGCGTGAGGCGCCCCTCGCCGCGATCGCGGTGAGCTGCGCTCGGCGTCCCCCGGACGCCGGCGCGGCGCTGCGCACGCTGCGCCGCCGGCTCCCCGGTCACATCTCCCTCATCGTCGGCGGCGCCGGCGCGCCGCGCGCGGCGCGCGGCAGCGGCATCGAAGTCATGACCGACCTCGCGTCGCTCGACCGCTGGCTCCATGCCCGCCCCGCCGCCTGAGCCCACGAGGCCGCGGGTCGACGGCGCCCCCCGGGGGCTTGAAGCCCGGCCGGCCCGCGCCATCCCCCAACGCCACGCGAGGACCTGCTGATGAGAGTCGGGCTTGCTTTGGTCGCGGCGCTGCTGGCGGCGCAGGACAGCGTCTCCACCTCGGTACGGAGCGTGCCGGCGGTGGACCTCGAGCGCTACGCCGGCCTGTGGCACGAGATCGCGCGGTTCCCCAACGTGTTTCAGGAGCGATGCAGGACGGAGACGACGGCATGGTACGAGCTGTTGCCCGGCGGCGAGCTCCGCGTCGTCAACAGCTGCCGGCGGGCCGACGGGCGCATCATCCGGGCCGAGGGGCGGGCGCGGCCGGCCGACCGGGAGGGCCCCCCCGGGAGACTCAAGGTCCGCTTCGCACCGGCCTTCCTGTCGTTCCTGCCGATGGTGTGGGGCGAC
Source organism: Gemmatimonadales bacterium (assembly GCA_036391215.1). Classification (GTDB taxonomy): domain Bacteria; phylum Gemmatimonadota; class Gemmatimonadetes; order Gemmatimonadales; family GWC2-71-9; genus DASQPE01. Next base: position 2,106 of record DASWAI010000270.1, on the reverse strand, counting down.
TATTGGATTCTCGACCTGACGGCCGACTACGGCGCGGCGCTGGTGGGCACGCCGAGCCGCGAGTACCTCTGGATCCTGTCCCGCACTCCGGAGCTGCACGACACGATCTATCAGAGAATGACTGCTACGGCGGCCGCGCAGGGATTCGATGTCTCGCGGCTGATCAGGGCCGGCCGGTAGCGTGCGGGCCAAGCTGACGCCTCGCAAGGGACGCCGCTCGCCGCTCGCGCGGTCGTGGAGCACGCCGGACGGCGCTGGCGATCCATGGAGCCTTCGCCCGGGCCCCGCTCTGGCCCGCCCCCCCGGCAGGAGTGTAACGTCGGGTGGTCACCTGCCCCGGGAACCCGCTTGCCCGACATGCTGAATCAGCTGCAGGCGTCCCTGGCCGACCGCTACCGGATCGAGCGCGAGCTGGGACGCGGCGGCATGGCCACCGTCTTCCTGGCCCGGGACCTCAAGCACGACCGCCCCGTCGCGCTCAAGGTCCTCCACCCCCACCTGGCGCAGGTGCTGGGCCCCGACCGGTTCCTCCGCGAGATCCGGCTCTGCGCCCGCCTGCAGCATCCGCACATCCTGGCCGTGCACGACTCGGGCGACGCCGACGGGCAGCTCTGGTTCACCATGCCGTACGTCGAGGGCGAGACCTTGCGGAGCCGGCTGCAGCGGGAGACGCAGCTCCCGGTGAACGACGCGCTGCGCATCACCTGCGAAGTGGCCGACGCGCTCCACTATGCCCACCAGCACGGCGTGATCCACCGCGACATCAAGCCGGAGAACATCCTGCTGAGCGGCGGCCACGCCCAGCTGGCGGACTTCGGCATCGCCCGGGCGCTCCTGCCCGACTCGGACGAGCGGCTGACCGAGAGCGGCATCAGCCTGGGCACCCCCCGCTACATGAGCCCCGAGCAAGCCATGGCCCAGCGGGACGTCGATGCTCGGACCGACATCTACTCCCTCGGCTGCGTGCTCTACGAGCTGCTGACCGGCGAGCCGCCGTTCACCGGGCCGACGCCGCAGGCGGTCCTGGCCAAGCGCCTGAGCGAGCCGGTCCCCCACCTGCGCACCGGCCGGGATGTGCCTTTGGCGCTCGAGCGCGCCGTGACCCGGGCGCTGGCCCGGTCACCCGCCGACCGGTTCTCGACGGCGGCCGAGTTCGCCGCTGCGCTGCGATCGGATCGGCTGGCGGATGACGTCGGCGCCACCGACACCCTGGTCACACCCCGCCCCCGGCGGCCGATCGCCAAACCGGTCGCGCTGGGTGTGGCGCTGCTGCTCCTGGCCCTCGGCGGATATGCCGCCTTTCGCCGGCTGGGAACTCCCCGAGCGGCGCCGTTGGCCTCCGCGGCGGTGCTTCCGTTCGCGGATCTGAGCCCCGAGAAGGACCAGCAGTATTTCAGCGACGGGCTCACCGAGGAGCTGATCACGACGCTGAGCCAGGTGCCGGGACTCCGGGTCGCGGCCCGGACCTCCTCCTTCCAGTTCAAGGGGCAGAATCCCGATGTGCACGAGGTCGGCCGCAAGCTCGATGTCGGCGCCGTGCTGGAGGGGAGTGTCCGGAAGAGCGGGCGTCGGCTTCGGGTCAGCGCCCAGCTCATCGACGCGAAGGACGGGTATCAGCTCTGGTCCGAGTCCTACGATCGCGACCTGGCCGATGTCTTCGCGGTGCAGGAGGACGTCGCGCGGTCCATCGTCGCGGCCCTGCGGGTGCGGCTCGCGCCCGCCCCCGCCGCCGCGCTGGCCGTCCGCCCCACCGGCGACCTGCAGGCGTACGACCTCTACCTCAAAGGACGGTTCGCCTGGAATCAGCGGACCGGCCCGTCCCTCCAGGAAGCGGTGCGCTATCTGGAGCAGGCCGTGGCCCGGGACTCGACCTTCGCCCGCGCGTGGGCGGCTCTGGCGGACGCCTACCTCCTCGTCGTCCCGTATGCCGGCGGCTCGCCCGCCGACACCTGGCGGAAGGCCCAGGCCGCCGCCGGGAAGGCCCTGGCGCTCGACAGCACCTCGGCGGAGGCCTACACCTCCCTCGCCTACGGCAACACGATCTACGCCTGGAACTGGCCGGCCGCGGAACAGAACTTCCGGCGGGCCATCGCCGCCAACCCCAAC
>DASWAI010000269.1:0-2257 GCA_036391215.1 Gemmatimonadales bacterium | reverse complement strand
CAGGGGATCTGCACCGGGCTCACCGACGGCGACGACCTCATTCTCCGCACCGCGCTGGCGGCGGCGCTCGACGGCTGCCCGACGGAAGCGGCGCCGCTGCTGGTGGACCAGATCGAGTCGCGAACCCAGCCGGTGGATGTGCGGCTCCAGATCGTCCGGGTGCTCGCCGCGATCCGGGCGCCGGCAGCGCGGGACTGTTTGATCCGCCGGGCTCTCGTTCGCCGGCGCTGGCTGCCGTGGAAGCGCCTCGCCCCCAAGTCGCCCGAGAGCGTGGCGGCGATCGCCGGGCTCGCTGCACGCTGGAAGGACCATCCGGGTGCCGCGGCCGTGTTGCGCCTGGCAGCCGCCAGCGGCGATGCGGAAGTGCGGGCAGCCGCGGGCGCGTCGTGATGAGCGACCCGCTCCGCTACCTCACCTCGCTCGGCCAGGCGCTGGCGGTCATGGGGTTGTATCCCGAGGGTCACCCGGCCCGCGAGCGAGCGGTGGACGCGTCATTCGACCTGCTGGGCGAGCTGGCGGCGGCCGAGCCGAATCTCCAGTTCTCCTTTCTCGACGGCGAGGTGATCTGCCAGCGCCGGATCCTGCGGGAGCTCACGGGGTGGGAGTGGGGCACTCGACTGGCGGCGGCCGGCGTCGAGCGGATCGAGTTTCTCGAGGGGGTGGCCCGCGAGGAGTATGCCGCCTGGCTCGACGAGATGCAGCGGCTGCTCGCCGGCGAGACGCCGGATACGGCGGAGGCCCGTCAGCTGGGAGTCCGCCGCATCCGCTACGGTGCGGTGGAGGTCCGCGGGGGCTCGGCCGGCGGGGCGCCGGTGGCTCCGGGCGGCGAGGTGGTCGTGCCCGACCTCGACGCCGAGGTGGAGACGATCCAGTGGCTGCATGGCGAGGTCGGGCGGCTGGGGCGGCTGCCGCTGCTGGAGGCGGAGGCGGTCGTGCGGTCGCTGTCGGTGGCCATGCACAGCCAAAGCCAGATCCGGCTGCCGCTCCTCCAGCTCAAGACCTTCGACCAGTACACCACGACCCACTCGAGCAACGTCGCCGTCCTCGCGATGGCGCTCACCGAGTATCTGGGCCTGGGCTCGCGGGAGATCCGCGGGTTCGGCGTGGCCGGCCTGCTCCACGACCTCGGGAAGGTGCGGATTCCCAAGGAAATCCTCGTGAAGCCCGGCAAGCTGACGGACGAGGAGCGGACGGTGATGCAGCTCCATCCGGTGGATGGGGCGCGCATCATCATCGAGCAGGAGGCCCGGCTCGATCTGGCCGCGTTCGTTGCCTACGAGCACCACATCATGCTGAGCGGGGGAGGCTATCCGACGCTCCGCTATCCCCGCGACTGCCACTACGCCAGCAAGGTGGTGCACGTGTGCGACGTCTACGACGCGCTCTGCACCGACCGCCCCTACCGCCCGGCGTGGACGTCGGAGCGGGCGCTCGGCTATCTGGCCGAGCGCTCGGGGCTGGAGTTCGATCCGGAGCTGGTGGACGTCTTCACCCGGATGATCCGCGACTGGGAGCAGCGCCGGATGCCCATGGACGGCGCGGCGGCGCCTGCGGCGCCGGCGCCGCCGGGGTAGCGATACCGGCGGGCCTCAGCGTACCTCGAATGTGAGCGTGGCCCAGTGCGACTCGTACCGGCCCCGGCCGCCCGCGACCGGCGTCATGCGGACGAACTTCACGTACCAGCGCCCGCGGGTCGTGAGCTTCACCGCGGCCACGCCGTCGGCGTCCGTGCGGAGCTCCTGCGCGCGAATGCGCGCCCCCCGCCTCGTGCGGCCGCCCGCCAGCACCGACAGGCCCGCGAGCGGCTTGCCATTCACCAGGCCGCGGACCCGGAGCACGCCGCCCGGCCCCAGGGTGTAGGGGTTGTCCACCGGGACGATCTCCGCGGGATAGCCGAGCGGCGTCGCGAAGCCGCCGGTGCGGGCGCTGCCCACCTGGAAGACGGCCTTGACGTGCTTCGCGTACCGCTCGTGTGCGGAGTCCGCCGAGATGCCGGCCTGCGTCCGGGCATCGAGCACGTCGCGGATCGCCTCCTCCGCCAGATATTCGCTGAACTGCTTTCCCGAGAGCGAGATCTCGCTGGGCCGGGTGGAGAGCCCGACGACGTAGGTGCCCGTCCCTCCAAGACGGAGCGCGAGCATCGTGGTGTCGCCCTGGGCCGACACGGCGCCCGTGTCCAGCGCGCTCCGGCCGGCCGGTGTCACCAGCGAAAGATCGGCGATGCGGCGCCGCTCGATGACGTTCTCGCTCTTGGTGA
>DASWAI010000268.1:0-8716 GCA_036391215.1 Gemmatimonadales bacterium | reverse complement strand
CCATTGCGTGGGGGCGGGCGGGCCGGGCGGCCGCCGGCGTCATGCCGGCGAGGCGCGCGGCGAAGACGAGGTTCTCCTCGACGGTCAGCAGGCCGTCCACGCTGGGCTCCTGGAACACGAGCCCGAGCCGGCGGCGGACCGCGACCCGCTCGCGGGTCACGTCGTGGCCGAACACGGTGGCGCTGCCGCGGCTCGGCGCCAGCAGCGTGGCGAGGAGCAGCATCGCCGTGGTCTTGCCGGCACCGTTCGGGCCCACCAGGCCGATGAGCGACCCGGCCGGGATCCGGAGATCGAGCGCGTCCAGCGCCCGCGTCGTACCGTAGTCCCGGCCGAGTCCCTCGGCGAGAATCGCGAGGGGAGCAGCGCCGCCGTTGTCGCCGTCGGCGCGGATCACGCGCGCTGGGGCTCTCCGGCGAGCGTGCGATACTCGTACTCGATCGTCTCCGCCGGCTCGGCCAGCGCCTCGTCGATGATGCGGCGGAACGGCGTGAGCGTGCAGACGGGGTCGGGGTTGGCCGCGTCACCGGTGAGCGCGAACGCCTGACAGCGGCAGCCGCCGAAGTCCACCGTCTTCCGCGGGCAGGTCCGGCAGGGCTCCTTCATCCACGCGTCCCCACGGTACGCCTGGAACCCGGGCGACTCCCGCCAGATCCACTCCAGCGAGCGCTCCCGGACGGACGGGAAGGACAACGAGGCGATGGTGCTCGCCGCGTGGCAGGGGAGCGCCAGCCCGTTGGGGGTCACCACGATGTACAGCTTCCCCCAGCCGCCGTAGCACGCCTTGGGATACTGCTCGTGGTAGTCCGGGAGCACGAAGAGGATCTGCATCTTCTTCCGGTAGCGCTCGATCGCCGCCTCCGCGATTCCCCGTGCCCTCGCGACCTGTTCCCGCGTCGGCATCAGCGCCGTGCGGTTCTTGAGCCCCCAGCCGTAGTACTGGGTGTTGGCGAGCTCGAGCCGGTCGGCGCCGACCTCTCCGGCGAAGTCAATCAGCTCGCCGATCCGGTCGAGATTGGCGCGGTGCAGCACCACGTTGATCGAGAACGCGAAGCCCAGCTCCTTCACCAGGGCGATGGCGGCCCGCTTCTGCTTCACGGAGCTCACCCCGGCGATCCGCTCCGCCGATTCGGCATCGGTGTCCTGAATGGACACCTGGACGTGCTCCAGTCCCGCGTCCCGGAGGGCCTCGGCGCGCTTGCGCGTGAGCCCGAGTCCCGAGGTCACGAGGGTGCTGTAGAGCCCGATGGCCCGGGCGTGCGCGGCCAGCTCCTCCAGGTCCTTCCGGACCAGCGGCTCGCCGCCGGACAGGCCGAGCTGGAGGACGCCCAGCTCGCGGGCCTGGGTGAAGACGCGCTTCCAGTCGTCGGTCGAGAGCTCGGCATCGGCCCGGATCAGCTCGAGCGGGTTCGAGCAATAGGGACAGTGGAGCGGGCAGCGATGGGTGAGCTCGGCCAGCAGCGTAGTCGGACGGTCGGACGTCATCGGATCAGCTCTCTCTCCGCCAGTCCGGACAGGTACTCCGTCACGTCGGCGGTCACGTCGGTCTGGTAGCGCTCGCCCAGCAGCCGGGCGATCTCGCCCACGGTCCGCTTGCCGTCCACCAGCTCGAGCACGGCCGCGCCGGTGTCGTTGAGCAGGACCGCGCCCTCCGGATACTGGAGGATGCGGCGCTGGCGGACCGGGTCGTAATCGAGCCGGGCCAGGCGCCAGAGGCTGGGGACGAAATCGAGGGTCAGGGCCATTCCCGGGCTAGTCGAGGTAGGCATGATGGATCGTGTCGATCATGGCCCACAGCATGTCGAGCTTGAAGGCGAGGGCCTCGAAGGCTTCGCGCTGGGTGTCCACCGTGGTGCAATGCCGCTTGACGATCGCGAGACCGTGGGTCACGTCCCGCGGGGCCTGCACCAGACGGCTCTTGAAGTAGTCCAGCCCCTCGGGCGGAATCCAGGGGTAGTGCTTCGGGAACGATTCGATCCGCTGCTGGTGGATCTTGGGCGCGAACAGCTCGGTGAGCGACGACGCGCAGGCCTGCACCCAGGGCTTGGTCCGGCAGAACGTGACATACGACTCGCAGATCAGCCGGACCGCCGGCAGCACGTGACGCTCGTCCTCCATCTCCTCCCGGGGCACGCCGAGGGCGATGCCCAGACGGATCCAGAGCTCGATCCCGCCGGTGCCCGGCGCCGTGCCGTCGTGGTCGATGATCCGCTGGATCCACTCCCGGCGTACGGCGGGGTCGGGGCAGTTCGACAGGATGGCGCCGTCCTTCCGCGGGACGACCCGCTGGTACGCGAGGCGGTTCGCCACCCAGCCCTGAAACTGGCGCTGGGTAAGCTTCCCCTCGTACATGAGCTTGTGGAACGGATGCTCCACGTAATAGGAGCCCTGGAAGCTCCGGAGCGCCTGCTCCAGCGCATCCGGTGTGAGCGGCCGGTCCAGTCTCGGGAACGGCGGCTTGGGCGGGGTCGCCAGTTGAGAAGCCTTGAGCGTCGCGGTCGTCATCAATGCTCCGTAGGGTTCGTTAACTGCTTCACCACCGAGAAGCTGAGACACAGAACAAGAAAATGGTGGCCTTCCTCCGTGCCTCTGTGTCTCGGTGGTTAATGCCGTTCTCCGTGTCTCTCCATCAAACGTCGAATCGCATCCCGTCCATTCCGACTACCAACCCGGCCCGCTCCACCTCCGCCCGCTCGGGCGAATCCTCGATCAGCATCGGATTGGTGTTGTTGATGTGGGTGTACACTCGCCGCGGTGCCCGCAGCCGGGCGAGCTGCCCGAGGCTGCCGTCCGGTCCGGAAACCGGGACGTGGTCCATCTGGCGCGCCGTGCGGTCGCCGATGCCCAGCCGGATCAGCTCGTCATCGGTCCAGAAGGTGCCGTCGAACAGGACCAGGGTGGCCGCATCGAGCCGGGCCAGCAGCGCGCCATCGAGCCCGCCGCAGCCCGGCACGAACGCACAGGACCCGCCGGTGGCGGCGTCGCGCAGCACCAGGCCGATCGTGTGTCCCGGCAGCTCCTCGCTCGCGAATCTGGGGGGCCCGGCGGGCACGGGGAAGGTCTCCACCGTGAGCCCGCTCGGGCCGCCCTCCGGGTACGTGAGCGCCATCGGCCCGCCGAGCGGGGGCAGCTCGACGACAGCGACGTCGGCGAAGGCCCGGGTGACGGGGAGGATGCTCGAATCACGCTCGAGGACCCGGCGCACGGCGCAGGTGAGGTAGAGCCGGAGAACCCGGCCTTCCCGCAGCAGCACGATTCCCAGCGTGTGGTCCAGCTCGGCGTCCGTCGTCACGACCCCGGCCACGGGCGAGTGCCGAGCGCCTTCCGGCGCCGCGACCGGCAGCCGGGCGAGCTGCTCCCGAACGTCCGGCGAAGCGTTGAGCAGGAACCAGCGGGTCCCGTCCGCGCTCACCGCCGCCGAGGACTGGGTGCGCGGCCGTGCCCGCCCGGGGTCAGCCCGGGCCACCCGGCAACTCGGACACCAGCAGTTCCATTGGGGGAAGCCGCCGCCGGCGGCGGTGCCAAGGAGCACGATCTGCATCGGATCAGAACGACGGGGCCGGAAAAACCAAGGGGCTCGCTTGCGCGAGCCCCCGGAGTCCTAGTGCCGCAGTCTTAGAGGGTCGCGACGTACGCGGTGACTTCCATCGTGACGGCGACGACTTCGGCCTCGGGCTTCGTCCAGCGCATCTGAGCCTCCGATTGCTGATGGTGATTGGGGCCAAGCGGCCCGAACGGGTTGGGTTGTTTCACCCAGTCGGGCCTTGCCTTAACCCGACGACACCCGCTTATAGGCAGATGCCGTGCCGAAGTCGTCACCGGAGGCTGGACGCAGCGTAAGATGCCCTTCACGCTGACTTTAGGAATTCCTCATAGGGGAAGCCGCCGGTCCCGGGCGGCCAGTGGAAGTGGGTGATATCAGCCAGCTTGGGTGATATCACCCAGCCGGCCTCATCCCTGGATTCCGAACTTCTTGAGCCGGTATCGGAGGGTGTCCCGGGAGATCCCGAGCCGCTGGGCCGCCCGGGTCTGGTTCCCCCCTGCTTCCCGGAGTGCCTGCTCGATCATCGTCTTCTCCCACTGGAGCAGGTCCACCCCCGGCGGCGGGAACGGCGCGGCCTCGCCGGCGCCCGGCGCCGGGACGGGCGACATCTCGCCTTCGGCGCCCGGGGGAGGCTCCGAAGCCGCTTGTTCGGGGCTGGCGAGCGGGAGGTGCTCGACTTCCAGCACCGGCCCCTGACTCCAGAGGACGGCCCGCTCGATCACGTGGCTCAGCTCGCGCACGTTGCCCGGCCAGGGATAGCGGAGCAGGCGCTCTCGGGCTGCCGCGTCGATCCGGCGCACGTCGCGACCGTACTTGGCGCTGAACTGGCGGAGATAGTGCTCGGCCAGGCGCAGGACGTCCTCGCCCCGCTCGCGGAGCGGCGGGAGGCGCAGCAGGATGACGGCGAGCCGGAAATAGAGGTCCTTCCGGAATCGCTCCCGCTGCGACTCGCGCTCGAGGTCCCGGTTGGTGGCCGCGAGGATCCGCACGTCGATCGTCCGGTCCCGGATGCCGCCGACCCGCCGGACAGTGCGCTCCTCGATGGCCCGCAGGAGCTTGCCCTGGAGCGAGAGCTCGATGTCGCCGACCTCGTCCAGGAAGATGAATCCGCCCTCCGCGGCCTCGAACAGGCCGAGCTTGGACTCCTTGGCGTCGGTGAAGGCGCCACGCTCGTAGCCGAACAGCTCGGCCTCCATGAGGGTCCCCGGGAGCGCGGTGCAGTTGACGTCGATGAACGGCTCGCCGGCCCGCGCTCCCGACGCGTGGATCGTCCGGGCCACCAGTCCCTTGCCGGTGCCGGTCTCCCCGGTGATCAGCACCGGCGGCGTCTCGGCCAGGGCCGCGATCTGGCGGGCCCGCTCGAGCACGGCGCGCATCGCGGGCGACTCGCCGACCACGTTGCCGAATCCTTCCTCCCGGGCCGCCTGACGGCGGTAATAGGAGAGCTCGCCCTCGCGCCGCGATTGTTCCCGGGCACGGTCGGCCAGGAGCTTGAGCTCCTCCAGGTCCACCGGCTTCTTGAGGTAATCGAACGCGCCGAGCTTCACGGCTTCGACGGCGCCTTCGATCGTCCCGTGGGCGGTCATGATGATGACGGGGATTGCGGCGTCGAACTCGCGGATACGGCGCAGCAGATCGATCCCGCTCATGCCGGGCAGGCGCACGTCGGTGAACACGACGTCGGGGCGGAGCCGCTCCAGCAGCCCGAGCGCGCTCTCGGCGTCGCCGGCGACCTCGGCCTCGTAACCGGATTCGCCCAGGAACGCCTTCATCGCGCGCGCGAGCGTGCGCTCGTCATCCACGATGAGCACGGTCGGCCCGGTCACGCGGTTCCCTCGCGGGTGTCGGCCGCGCGCGCCGCCGGGAGGCGCACGCGGATCGTCGTCCCGGTTCCCGGCCGGCTCGCAAGCTCGAGGCGCCCCCCGTTCTGCTCGACGTAGCGCTTGACGATCGCGAGGCCCAGCCCCGTGCCCTCCGTGCGGGTCGTGAAGAACGGCTCGGTGACCCGGGGCAGGGCCTCCGCGGGGATGCCGGGCCCGGTGTCGGAGACCTCGACCACCACGCCGTCGGGGCCCCCGGGCTGAACCGGCTCGCGCCGGCCCGCGATCGCCAGGCGTCCCCCGTCCGGCATCGCGTCGAGCGCGTTGGACACGATCTCGATCAACGTCTGCTCCATCTGCATCGGGTCCACCCGCACGGCCGGGAGGTCGGCGGGCACGTCCACGCACAGCTCGACGTTGCGCTCCTCGAGCAGCTGGGTGAACGCCGGCAGGACGCCCTCCACGAGCTGGGCCACGCTCTCCTGCATGGGGTGGAAGGGCGCCGGGCGCGAGAAGCTCAGCAGATGGGTGATCCGCCGGTCGAGCCGGTCCACCTCGTCGATGATGGCGCCCAGCTGCTCGCGTGACGCCGGCGAGTCCGGGCGCTTGAGCGCGAACTGGGCGGCAGCCCGGAGGCTCGCCAGCGGATTGCGCAGCCCGTGCGCCACGGCCGCCGACATCTCGCCGATGGAGGCGAGCTTCTCCGACTGAACCAGCTTCGCCTGGGTGTGACGAAGCCGGTTGGTCATGTCCGCGAAGGCCCGCGCGAGATCGCCGATCTCGTCGCGGCGGCGGGCCGCGATCGGATGATCGAGATCGCCGGCGCCCACGACGGCCATGGCCCCGCGCAGCTCGTTGATCGGGCGGGCGATGCTCCGGGTGATGAGCCAGGAGGCAATCAGCCCGACCGCGAGCGCGGCGGCGATGATGCCCACGAGAAGCCGCTGCTCCGTGTCCACGATCTGCTCGACCCGCGAAAAGGCCCGCTGCACGCTCGACTCCCGGGTCTGCCGGTAGATCTCGCGGTTCACCTGGGCCAGCGTCGGCAGGAGCCGGAGCTTCAGCTCGCGGCGCGCGAGGCCGTAGGCTTCTTCCCTCCGGCCCGCGTCCGCCAGCCGGATCACGCTGTCACCCACGGTCCGGATCTGGCGTTGGATGGCGCGCACCCCGTTGGCTAGGTCCGCTTGCTCCTTCGGAAGCTGCGACGACCACCGGTCCATCCAGTAGTCCACCACCTCGCCGCCGAGCTGCCACTCCTTGCCGGCATCGGGGTCCAGGCCGGTCAGATGCCGCCAGATCGCCTCGGTCTGGTCGAACATGGCGTTCTCGACATCGGCGTACGTCCGGTTGCGGGCGAGACTCCCGCCCAGGGCCTCGAGAGCCCGGCGCTCGAGCGCGTTGCTGCGGATGGCCTCGGCGCCGACCAGCAGGGCGGGGAGGGCCATGAGAGAGAAGCCGAGGAGAAGCTTGCGCTGGAACGTCATGGGGGCGGCGAGAAGTATGAAACACGCCGCCTCAGTGCGCCATCCCGCCTCCGCGCATACGGCCGGTGCGGAACAGGAGCAGGAGCGGCAGGACCGCCGTGAAGGACACCCCCATGATCAGGAAGACCTTCTCGAAGGCGAAGACCGACGCCTGCTGCTCCAGCTTGAGGTTGAGCAGGGCCGCGGCCTTGAGCTGGGCCTCGGCCAGCGAGCCGCCCAGCCGCTGCATGCCGTGGGTGACGGCGTCGAGCCAGCTCCGGGTAGCGGCATCGCCGGCGGTGAGGTGCGCCGTCAGCGCGCTCCGGGCATGCTCGGTGAAGCGGCTCAGGAGCGTGGCGGTCACGGCGATGCCGAAGCTCCCGCCCAGCTGGCGCGAGAGGTTGAATAACCCCGTGCCCTGCGGAATCTGGCCCGGCCTCAAGTCGGCCACGGTGGCCGCCGTGAGCGGCACGAACACGAGACCGATGCCGAACCCGCGGAGGATCATCGGGAGGAGCGTGTCGTGCATGCTCGTGTCCACGGTGAAGTGGTAGTGCATCCACATCGACGCGAGAAACAGCAGTACCCCGCTGGTGATGAGGATGCGGGCGTCCACCCTGGGAGCCACCCGGCCCATCATCGCCATCGCGACGGCGCTGGCGATGGCCCCGGGAAGTATGACCTTCCCCGTATCCCAGGCCGTGAAGCCCAGGATGTTCTGGAGGAAGACCGGGAGCGCGAACACGCTCGAGTAGAGGGCGAACCCCAGCAGCACGGCGAACGTGACGCCTACGGTCAGCTGCCGGTTCTTCAGGATGCGGAGGTCCACGATGGGATGCTCCGTCGTGAGCTCGTGCCACACGAAGCAGATCACGCCGATCGCGGCGATGATCGCCTCGGCCACGATCTCGCGCGACGCGAACCAGTCCTTGGACTCGCCCCGCTCGAGCATTACCTGGAGCGCGCCGATGCCCATGATCAGGAACAAGAGACCCCACCAGTCCACCTTCTCGGTCTCGTGGCCAGCCTCGTGGGCCGGCTCGGGGACGAGCCGCCAGGTGAGGAGCCCGGCCAGCACGCCGAGGGGCAGGTTCACGTAGAAGATCCAGGGCCAGGAGTAGTTGTCGGTGATCCAGCCGCCGAGCGTGGGGCCCAGCGTCGGGCCCACCATCACGCTCATGCCGAAGATCGCCTGGCCGGTCGCCCGCTCCTCCAACGGGAAGACGTCGAAGAGAATCGCCTGGGCGGTCGAGATGAGCGCGCCGCCGCCGATGCCCTGGATCACGCGTCCGGCGACCAGCATCTCCAGCGACGAGGCGTTGCCGCAGAGGAACGAGGCGAACGTGAACAGCGCGATGGAGCCGGTGTAGTAATTGCGCCGCCCGAACCGCTCCGACAGCCAGCTCGTGAGCGGCAGGATGATCACGTTGGCGACGATGTAGCCGGTGGACACCCAGGCGATCTCGTCCAGCGTGGCGCCCAGCTCGCCCATCATATGGGGGATCGCCACGTTGACGATGCTGGTGTCCACCAGCTCCAGCACGCTCGCCAGCGCCACCGCGAACGCGATGAGGTAGCGATAGCGGTAGACGTCCGCCCGCTGCAGGCCGCCGGCGCCGGTCGGAAGCGACAGGGTCGCCATGGGCGCCTTACTTGGTGGCGATGTCCACGACCACCGACATCCCCGGGCGCAGCGGATGGGCCGGGTCGGGCTCGCCGTCCACGGCCACGCGGACGGGCACCCGCTGCACGACCTTGGTGAAGTTGCCGGTGGCGTTGTCCGGCGGAAGCAGGGCGAAGCGCGCTCCCGTGGCGGGGCTCAGGCTCTCCACGTGGCCGTGGAAGACGTGACCGGGATAGGCGTCCACGGTGAACGTCGCCGAGTCGCCGAC
>DASWAI010000267.1:0-2270 GCA_036391215.1 Gemmatimonadales bacterium | reverse complement strand
GAGGGAGGAGTGGTCGCTGTAGCCGCACTCCACCGCGATCGTGAGGAGCGACGTCTGTCGCTCCCGCTGGAGCCGGAGCGCCGCGTACACCGCGTGCGCCGCGGCGAGCCACGAGCCCGGTCCCGGCAGTCCTGCGCGCTGGAACCAGTTCCGCACGGTGCGCTCGGGACGGCCCAGCGACTGGAGCAGACCGTGGAGCCGGGGGTAGGAAGGCGCCTGCCGGAAGATGTCCACGATCAGCCCCTTGAGCTCGGGCGGCGGGGCGACCCCGCGAACCGTGAGCCAGTCGTCCAGCTCGTGGGTGAGGCTGGCGGGATCCGTGAGCACCGCCTGGAGCGTCTCGCGCGGCGGGGCGTCCTCGCCCAGCACGGCGCGGATGTGGAGCGGCGCCGCCCTGCGCGCGGCTTCCTCGGGATCCACGCCGGCGCCGCCGCGCACACGGAGGACCACGGGCGCCGCGGGGAAGCGGACCCGGAGTCGCGGCGCGAGCGCGGCCACATCAGCCCAGCCGTCGTGGCCGGGCAGCTCGATGGCGAGCACGGAGCCGAGCGGAAGATCGGGAAGTTGGAGCGCGTCGAGGTTGGCCACCTCCTCGAAGCGCGTGTACGGAGGCGTGAGACGGAAGACGGTTGGGACAGACCCGGTGTGCGTATCCTGCATGGCGACCGGTCCAGCTGAGGCGACTTCGTGGCATGTTAGCGTGGTGTCCCCAGGATGGCTAGTAGGGACCGCGCGAGGCTAGCTTTCCCGCCATGCCCCCCGACCAGCCCATCCGCCGTCTCTGCGTATTCGCCGGCTCCAGCGGCGGCGCCAGACCCGAGTACGCCGCCGCCGCCCGCGCGCTGGGCGAGGTGCTCGCCGCCGAGGGACTCGACCTGGTCTACGGCGGCTCGACCGTGGGCGTCATGGGAGAGCTCGCCGCCGCGGTGCTGGAGCACGGCGGCCACGTGTTCGGCGTCACGGTCACGACGCTGCGGGACAAGGAGCCGCCCAACACCGACATCCCCGACCTCATCGTCGTTGGCTCCATGCACCAGAGAAAGTCGCAGATGGCGGACATGTCGGACGGCTTCATCTGCCTGCCCGGCGGTCTGGGCGCGCTGGAGCAGTTCCTCGAGATCGTCACCTGGGCGCAGCTCGGGCTCCACTCGAAGCCCTGCGGGATGCTGAACACCGCCGGTTACTTCGACGAGCTGGACCGGTTCCTCGACCACGCCGTGCGGGAGGGATTCGTCACCGACCAACACCGCGAGGCGATTCTGCTGGAGGATGATCCCGCGCGGCTCGTGGCCCGGCTCCGGGCCTACCAGCCGGGCGAGAGCGAGCAGTGGATCGGGCGGACCAACCGGTAGCTCCGGGCTCCGTCCCGCGCGGCCTGGTGGCTTGCCGTGGCCCATCGCTTGCGTAAGATTGCTCCCGATGCCGGGGACCCCCTCCGGCTGTTTCACCAATACGGGCAACGAGTTGCGAGAATTGCCGCGGCGGCCGCCAGCACCGGCGGACACGCCCCTCCGTGGGGGCCCGGCCACGGGCGACGAGTCCGCGCCACAGTAAGGGAGCGATCCATGAAGAGAGCGCTGGTCCTGCTGGCCCTGCTCGCGCTGCCGACGGCCCCCCTCGCGGCCCAGGTGACCGTGGACTTCACCCCCCGCCTCGGCGTCTACGTTCCACTCAAGGACCTGATCGTGGGCATCGACCCCACGACCAGCCTCCCCCTGACCCAGCGGGCCCAGACCAAGTTCACCATCGGCGGCCGCCTGGGCGTGTGGCTGGCTCCCTCCTTCGGCTTCGAGGGCGTCGTGGACTACAACAAGAGCGGCGTGGGTCAGGTCCTCGGCGGAATCCCGCAGGCCGACATCGCGTCGCACCTGTTCGCGTCGAGCGGTCGGGCCATGGTCAGGCTGGGCTCCGGCAGCAGCGTCGCGTTCATTCTGAGCGCCGGTGGCGGACTGGTGAACCGCGGCGGCGATTTCGCCACCGGCGGCAGCCCGCCGTTCACGACTCTGTCGGGCACCACCGACCTCACCGGCAACGCGGGCATCGCGTTCCTGGTCCCGCTGTCGAAGACCGTCGCCGCGCGGATCGACGTGGACGGGATGACGTACAGCGCGCAGTACTCGAGCCCGATCTTCGGCACGACCACGTCGCAGCGGCAATACGACCTGTTCATCACGTTCGGGCTGACGGGACCGTTCAAGCAGTACGGAATACCGGGGGATTGAGTCACGAGCCGTTAGGCAGCCTCGCAGCCACGTCGCGACCCTCCGGTG
>DASWAI010000266.1:0-1672 GCA_036391215.1 Gemmatimonadales bacterium | reverse complement strand
CCCTGCTCTGCCGTCCCGGCGCGGTCCGGGCCGGTGCTCCCGGCCGGCGCCGGGCCGGGCCGGTGACCCGGTCAAAAGAAGACCGGCTCGCGGTAGTTGCCATAAATCTCCTCCAGCACATGCCGGATCTCGAAGAGCGTGCAATACGCACGCGCGCAATCCAGCATGGCCGGCATGATGTTGCGATCCTCGGCCGCGGCGACGCGGAGCGCGGCCAGCCGCTCCGCCACCAGCCCCGCGTCCCGCCGGGCCCTCACGTCTCCCAGGCGGCGCCGCTGCGTGCGCTCGGCGGCTGCCCCGACCCTCAGAATCTCGACCGGCGCCTCGGCTTCCTCCAGGAACTCGTTCAGCCCCACGATGAGCCGGCGGTGCTGCTCCACTTCCGCCTGGAACCGGGCCGACGCGCGGGCGATCTGGCGCTGGAACCAGCCGGACTCGATCGCCCGCACGACCCCGCCCTGAGCCTCGATCTCGGCGAACAGCCCCTCGGCCTCGCGCTCGAGCCCGTCGGTGAGCGCCTCGACCAGGTACGACCCGCCCAGCGGATCGGCGACGTTGGCGACCCCGGTCTCGTACGCCACGATCTGCTGGGTGCGCAGCGCGATCCGCACCGATTCCTCGGTCGGCAACGCCAGGGTCTCGTCGAGCGCGTTGGTGTGGAGCGACTGGGTGCCGCCCAGCACCGCGGCGAGGGCCTGGTACGCCACCCGCACGATGTTGTTGTGCGGCTGTTGCGCCGTCAGCGTGACGCCCGCCGTCTGGCAGTGGAAGCGCATCTTCCAGCTGCGCGGGTCCTTCGCCCCGTACTTCTCCCGGAGCGCGCGGGCCCAGATCCGCCGGGCCGCGCGCAGCTTGGCGATCTCCTCGAAGAAATCGTTGTGGACGTCCCAGAAGAACGAGAGCTGCGGAGCGAACCGATCGACGTCCAGCCCGCGCGCCATGCCGTGCTCGACGTAACAGAACCCGTTGGCGAGCGTGAACGCGAGCTCCTGCGCGGCGGTGGCGCCGGCCTCGCGGATGTGGTAGCCCGAAATCGAGATCGTGTTCCACTTGGGCGTGTGCTCCGCGGCCCACTCGAACAGGTCCACGATGATCTTGAGCGCCGGCTCCGCCGGGTAGATCCAGGCGTGCTGCGCCATGTACTCCTTGAGGATGTCGTTCTGGATCGTCCCGCGGAGCTCCGCGATGGGCACGCCCTGGCGCTCGGCGGCCGCGACGTAGAAGCAGAAGAGGATGGCCGCGGGCCCGTTGATCGTCATCGAGGTGGAGACCCGGTCGAGCGGGATGCCGTCGAACAGCGTCTCCATGTCCGCCAGGCTGGAGACGGCGACGCCGCACTTCCCGACCTCGCCCTCCGAGCGGGGGTGATCGGAGTCGTACCCCATGAGAGTGGGGAAGTCGAACGCCACCGAGAGGCCGGTCTGCCCGCGGGACAGGAGGAACTTGTAGCGCGCGTTGGTGTCCTCGGCCGTCCCGAACCCGGCGAACTGGCGCATGGTCCAGAGGCGGAGGTACGGGCCTGGCGCGAGCGCGTCGCCGCTCTTCCCGTCCGGGAGGATGCGGAGCTTACCACGGTCTCGGGCCGCGCCCTGGAGTCCGTCTACACGGCCGGAGATCTCGCGGCCGATGCGGCCGGGCGGTTGAGCCTGCCGGGCGAGTATCCCTTCACCCG
>DASWAI010000265.1:0-1868 GCA_036391215.1 Gemmatimonadales bacterium | reverse complement strand
CCGCGGGCACGACCGACGGCGAGACGATGCCCTGCCCGAAGCCGGTCGGCGCGGTCCAGGCGATATGCCCGTTGGGGATCGCCTCCGGCAAGGAGACGATGGCGGTCCGGACCACGGTGGTGGGTCCCTGCGACTCGACCGCCGTCACCTTCCGGAGCGCGATGCCCCACACCAGCAGGATCTGCCCCGGCTTGAGCCCCGCGATCGTGGGATCGCCCGCCGCGAACGTGAAGGTGGCGCCATCCCGGCTCACCCGGCGGAGCGAGCGGAGGGTTTGGTCCCGCGTGAGGCGCACCGCGTTCGGGCTCCAGGTCACGTCGAACGTGGCGCCCTTGACCGTATCCACGCTCTCCAGGTAGTGCCGGATGCCGGCGGAGTCCGCCACGAGCATCGGCGCGATGCCGGTCCGGAGCTGGGCCGATCCCTGCCCCTGCCCTGCCGCGCCGGCGGGCGGACCCGCGGGCGCCCCGGCCTCCTGCGCCTTCGGCTTGGCGCGGCAGCCCACGGCCGCGCCGGCGAGCCCGGCGATGAGAAGGCCTCGGTGCACCTGTTGCGAAGTTGTGGCGGCGAGTCGGCGGAAGGAGATCGGAGGCGATGCAGGATCGTGCAGCCCGGCGGGAGTCGTCCTCCGGGGGCGCGGGCGGCTACACATGCGATACATCGGGAACTCCGGCTCGGAATCGGGGGATGCTGAAAGCTGTAACAACGGGCGCTCTGCGTCCAGAGGCTTACACCCGCGTGACTGCATGGAGCTCGGCGCCGTCCAGCTTGCGCCGCCCCGCGAGCGCCTCGATCTCGAGCAGGAACGTCCATCCCGCGAGGTCGGCTCCGAGCCCCCGCGCCAGCTGGCCCGCGGCCCGCGCGGTGCCGCCCGTCGCCAGCACGTCGTCCACCACCAGCACCCGGGCGCCGTGGGTCCAGGAGTCGCTGTGCGCTTCGAGCGCGTCCTGGCCATACTCGAGGTCGTAGCTCTCCCGCAGGCTTTCCCACGGCAGTTTGCCCGGCTTCCGCGCCGGCACGAAGCCGGCGCCGAGCGACGTCGCGACGGCGCCGCCAAGGATGAAGCCGCGCGCCTCGATCCCGAGCACGTGGGTGATGCCTGCGCCGGCGAACGGCGCGGCCATCGCCTCCACCACGCGGTGGAAGAGCACCCCGTCCCGGAGCACCGGCGTGATGTCCTGGAAGAGGATCCCGGGCTTGGGGTAGTCGGGGATCGGGCGCAGCGTGCGCCGCACCACCCCGGCGAGATCGTCGGCCATCGGCTCGGCTCTCCTATCGGATGTCGAACCCGCTGCGTCCGACCGCGGCGGGGGGCAGGTCGGTGATCTCGAACGTCGTCACGTCCGCGCGCGAGGGGCCTTCGCGGAGCAGCGCCTCCAGCTCGTCGAGCGCCTCGTCCGGGCCCGACGCCACCACCTCCACCCGCCCGTCCGTCAGGTTCTGGGCCCAGCCGCTCAGCCGGAGGCGCGCGGCGTGCCGGTGGACGAACCAGCGAAAGCCGACGCCCTGGACCTGCCCGCCGATGACGTAGCGGCGGGTCACGCGCCCGCCCGGCGCCAGGCGCGGAATGCCTCGACCGCGGCCGGCATCAAAGAGATGGCGATGATCGCCAGGATCACGAGGCTGAAGTTCTCGCGCACCACGGGCAGGTTGCCGAAGAAGTAGCCGCCGAGCACGAACAGCGACACCCAGAGCAGCGAGCCGGCGATGCTGAAGCGGAGGAACCGGGGGTAATGCATCGCCCCCACGCCGGCCACGAACGGGGCGAAGGTGCGCAGGATCGGGGCGAACCGCGCCAGGACGACGGTCTTGCCGCCATGCTTCTCGTAGAAGGCATGGGTCCGGGCGAGATAGTCCCGGTTGAGAAA
>DASWAI010000264.1:0-5419 GCA_036391215.1 Gemmatimonadales bacterium | reverse complement strand
ACC
Source organism: Gemmatimonadales bacterium (assembly GCA_036391215.1). Taxonomy (GTDB): domain Bacteria; phylum Gemmatimonadota; class Gemmatimonadetes; order Gemmatimonadales; family GWC2-71-9; genus DASQPE01. The sequence goes on along the minus strand of DASWAI010000264.1, from coordinate 5,416 downwards.
CCTCGAGCGGCTTCACGCCCAGGATCCGGTAGACGCGCTCGTCCACGCCCGTCTTGTGCCCTTCGTGATAGGCGTAGAAGCCGCGCGCGTTCTTCCGGCCCAGCCGCCCGTCCTCGATCATGCGGCCGATCGCCGCCGGCGGCGCAAGCCGCTCGCCGAACGCGGCATGCATGACCTTGGAGGCCTTCTGCGCCACGTCGAGTCCGACCTCGTCCATCAGGGCGACCGGCCCGACGGGGAAGCCCCAGCGGGTCATCGTCCGGTCGATCAGGTCCACCGGCACGCCCTCCTCGATCATCACGCCGGCTTCGTTGAGGTAGGGGGAAAGGATCCGGTTCACCCAGAAGCCCGGATGGTCGCGCACCACGATCACCGTCTTGCCCATGGCGCGCCCGAACCGGACGACCGAGACGACGGTGCGCGCGTCGGTGGCGTCCGACGGGATGATCTCCAGGAGCGGCATGCGCTCCACCGGGGAGAAGAAGTGCATCCCGATCACTCGCTCCGGCCGCGCCGCTCCGGCGGCGATGTCGCGGATCGGGATCGTCGAGGTGTTCGTGGCGAAGATCGCCTCCGGCCGGATCTCCCTCTCGACCTCGGCCAGCACCCTGCGCTTGACGTCCAGGTCCTCGAAGACCGCCTCGATCACCAGGTCGGCGCGGGTGAAGCCGCTGTAGTCGGCGGTACCAGAGAGGAGGGCTGCAAGACGTCGATGCCTCGGCGCGGGGAGGCGGCGTCGCTTGAGCCGGTCGTCCAGAATGCCCAGCGCAGCCTTGAGCCCCTTCCCCACCCGCGGCAGCTCCGCGTCCTTGAGCCGGGCTTCGACCTCGGCATTCAGCACGGCGGTTCCGGCGATGGCCGCCCCCATGAATCCCGAGCCCACGATGCCGACCCGGCCGATCGCGAGCGGCTCGACATCGGTGCCGGGCGGGACGCCGTCGTCCTTCTTGAGCGCCGTGGTGGCGAAGAAGATCCGCACCAGGTTGCGGGACACCGGCGTCACAGCCAGCGCGCCGAAGCGCTCCCGCTCGGCGCGGAATCCCTCCGCCGGCCCGTGCTCCAGACCGATCCGGACGGCCTCGAGCGCGGCGAGCGGCGCGGGGTAGTGTCCCCCGGTCTTCCCGAGCACCTGCTTCCGCGCCATCCGGTAGACGATCTGGCGGCCCACCGGCGTTCCGTCCAGCAGCGCGCCCGCCGCACCGCGCGAGCGGTGCCGCCGCGCCGTGCCCTCCCGCGCCAGCCGGTCCGCGGCCGTGAGCGCCACCTGCCGGAGGATGCTCTTCGGAACCACCTCGTCCACCAGGCCGAGCTTGAGGGCCTTCTGGGCGCGTTCGGTCTTGCCGGCGAGGATGATGTCGAGCGCGGCCCGCGCGCCGATGAGCCGGGGGAGGCGGACGCACCCGCCCGCGCCGGGTAGCAGTCCCAGCTGGACTTCCGGCAGCCCGATCTGGGTCTTGGGGGAGTCGGTGGCCACGCGCCAGTGGCAGGCCAGCGCAAGCTCGCAGCCGCCGCCGAGACAGGCGCCGTGAATCGCGGCGACGATGGGTTTGGGGAACTGCTCCACCCGGTCCATCAGGTCCTGGCCGCGCCGGCTGAGGGCCTCGGCCTCGGCGGCCGTCGTGAGCCGGGTGAACTCCTCGATGTCCGCGCCCGCGATGAAACTGTCCGGCTTGCCCGAGACGAGCACCACCGCACGCACCGCGGAGTCGCCGCGCAGGCGCTCGATCAGCGCTTCCCACTCGTCGATCAGGCCGCTGGTGAGCTTGTTCACCGGCTCGCCCGGGAGATCGAGCGTGACGAGGGCGACGCCGGAGTCGACGGTGGTCGTGAAAGCGGTCATGGGACGCGGGTCACCATCTACTGTCTCTCCAGCACGATCGCATACCCCATCCCTCCCTGCGCGCAGATCGAGATCAGCCCGAACTGCACGGTCCGGCGGCGCATCTCGTTCGCGAGCGTCGTGACCAGGCGGGCGCCGGTCGCGCCGAAGGGATGCCCGATCGCGATCGAGCCGCCCATCACGTTGGTCCGCTCCCAGTCCACCTCGCCCACGGGGCCCGGGAGCCCCAGGCGCTCGGCCCATGCCGGCGAGGCCCAGGCCTGCACGTTGGAGAGCACCTGCGCCGCGAAGGCCTCGTGGATCTCGACCAGGCCCAGCTCGTGCCACCCGATCCCGGCGCGCTCCAGCGCCTTCGGCACGGCGAGCGCGGGCCCCATGAGCAGCTGCCAGCCGGGGTCCACCGCGGCGGCCGCGTAGCTCCGGATGAACGCCAGCGGCTCGTAGCCGAGCGCGCGCGCCTTCTCCTCCGCCATCAGCAGCACGACCGCCGCGCCGTCAGTGAGCGGGGAGGAGTTGCCGGCCGTGACGGTGCCGTAGCGGCGGTCGAACACCGGCTTGAGCTGCGCCAGCGCCTCGAGCGACGTGTCCGGCCGGATGCCGTTGTCGCTGGTGGCCACGACATCCATGCCGGGGCCGCCCAGCCAGGGCACGATCTCCGACGTGAGCCGGCCGTCCGCAGTCCCGGCGGCGGCCCGCTGGTGGCTCATCAGGGCGATCCGGTCCTGCTCCGCCCGCGGGATGCCGTTCTCCTTGGCCATCTTCTCCGCCGACTGGCCCATCGACTCGCCGGTGGAGGGCTCGGCGATGGCGGGCGAGACGGGGACGAGGTCGCGGGGCCGCACCCGTCCGAACGCGGCCAGCCGGGCACCGATCGTCCTGGCCTTGCCGGCCTCGACCAGGATCCGGCTGAAGCGGCGGGAGTGCAGAATGGGGATGTCGGAGAGCGACTCCACCCCGCCGGCGAGGATCGTGTCGGCGTGGCCGAGCGCAATCTGGTCGGCCGCGTTGGTGATGGCCTGGGCGGCGGACGCGCACGCCCGGTTGAGCGTGTACGCCGGCACCCCGGGCGGCAGCTGGGGGAGCAGACTCACTTCGCGCGCGACGTTGGGCGAGAGCACCGAGGGCACGACCTGGCCCATGACGACCTCGTCGATCTCGCGGCCGTCGATCTCGGTGCGGTAGAGCAGCTCCTTCGCCGCATAGCGGGCGAGCTCGACCGCCGGCACGTCCTTCAGGATGGTGCCGCTCTTCGCGAAGGGGGTGCGGACCCCGGCGACGATGGCGACCCGGCGGCCCGTTATCATTGTACCCGTCGGGCCACGACGCTCGCGACCGCGCGCCAGCGCTCCGCATCGACCGGCTCGAGCACCTCCCGGCCGTGCAGGACCTCGAGCGGGCGCACCAGCTGCGTCAGCTCACCCGGCTCCAGCAGATGCTCGCCGCTCTCCGGCCCCCACCCCAGCTCGCGCTGGGCGCGGAGAAAGGTCTCCATGATGAGCACGCCCCCGCGGGCAACGCAGGCGATCACGTCCGGCATCCGTGCCCGGTCCAGGTAATTGAAGAGCAGTACCGCATCGAACTCCCCGAAGTGCGGCCAGGGCGCCTCCAGGTCCGCTTCGCGGAACTCGGCGGCCAAGCCGCTCGCGACGGCGAGCTCGCGGGCGGTGGCCAGGGCCTCGGAGTCCCGGTCCACGCCCAGGACGGTCGCGCCCAGCGCCGCGGCCGCCAGGCTGTGCCGGCCTTCACCGCAGGCCAGGTCCAGGACGCGCGCGCCGGGGCGGATGAAATGAGCCTGCCAGAAGAACCAAGTGCTCGGGCGGGGCACGCGGGCGACGGGACTCAGGGGCAAGGCCACTCCTCACGCCGGCCGGCCCTCGACGCCCTGGGCGCCCGGCCGGTCGATCTGCTGGTCATCGGGGGCGGCATCGTGGGCGCGGCGATCGCCCGCGACGCCGCGATGCGCGGGCTCTCTACGGTGCTCGTGGAGCAGGCCGATCTGGGGTTCGGCACCAGCTCCCGCTCGAGCCGGCTGATCCACGGCGGCCTCCGGTACCTCGAGCAGGGCCACCTGCGCCTCGTGTTCGAGGCCACCCGCGAGCGGCGCGTGCTCATGGGCATCGCGCCGCACTTGGTCCGGCCCCTCCCGTTCGTCTTCCCGCTCCATCGCGGCGACCGGGTCTCGCTCTGGCGCCTTGCCGCCGGCATGTGGCTCTACGATCTGCTGGCGCTGTTCCGCAATGTGGCCCCCCACCGCATGCTGGGCAAGCGCGCCCTGCTCCAGCGCGAGCCGATGGTGCGCGAGCGCGGTCTGGTGGGCGGTGCCCGCTACTTCGACGCCCAGTGCGACGACGCACGTCTCGTCCTCGCCCTCGCCCGGTCGGCGGTCCGCCACGGCGCGGCGGTCGCCCCGTACATGGCGGTGGAGAGCTTCGAGTGGGCGGCCGACCGGGTGATCGGCGCCCGGGTCGAAGACCGCCTGACCGGCGCCCGAGGGACGATCCGGGCGGCGGCGGTGGTCAACGCCACCGGCCCCTGGGTCGACCGGCTGCGGGCGCTGGAGGAGCCGGGCTGCCGCCCCCTGCTCCGGATCACCAAGGGGGCGCACGTGATGGTGCCCCGGGAGCGCCTGGGCCACCGGGAGGCGATCGCGTTCCTGAGCCCGATCGACGGCCGATTGATGTTCGCGCTGCCGTGGGGGGACCTCTCCTACATCGGCACGACCGACACCGATACGCTCGAGTCTCCCGATTCGACCGCGGCGTCGAGCGATGACGTGGTCTACCTCCTCCGGTCGGTCAACGCCCAGTTCCCCAACGCACGCCTGGGAACGGGCGACGTGCGGGCCACCTGGGCGGGACTCCGGGCCCTGATCGCCTCGCCTGACGGGGGAGCGCCGTCCAGCGTCTCCCGCGAGCACGTGATCGTGACCGGGCGCGGCGGCGTGGTCACCGTGGCCGGAGGCAAGCTCACCACCTGCCGGGTCATGGCGGCACAAACCGTGGACCGGGCGCTCGCCGACCTGGCCAAGCGGGGGGTCACGCTCCGCGCCGGCCCGGCCCGGACCGAGGACGAGCCGCTTCCGGGCGGAGAGACAGCCGAGCTCGATCCCTTCCGGGAGCGGGCCGGCGAGATCGGCCTGGCGCCGGACACCGCGAACCACCTGGTCCAGCACTACGGGACCGAATCGGCGGGCATCGTGAACCTGGCCGCCATTCATCGGGAGCTCCAGCGGCGGCTCCAGCCGGACCATCCGGCGATCGAGGCGGAGGTGGTGCACATCGCCCGGCGCGAGTTGGCCTCCAAGGTCGAGGACGTCCTGGTCCGGAGGATCCATCTCTATTACGAGGCCGCGGACCACGGCGTGGCGGCGGCGGACCGGGTGGCCGAGCTGCTCGGCCAGGAGCTGGGATGGGAGCCGGAGCAGGTGCGGCGGGAGGCGGCCGAATACAGAGCCTTCGTGGCCCGCACGGCGCCCCCCGCGGCAGGCCCGCCGGAGGCCCCCGGGTGAGCGGCGCCATGAGGTGACCCGGGCTCCCGCGGGCCGTTATCTTTCCGGGGCTTGAGGATGGTGCCGGT
>DASWAI010000263.1:0-10288 GCA_036391215.1 Gemmatimonadales bacterium | reverse complement strand
GACGAGCAGAACCCTCACGCTTTCACCGCCGCCACCGCGGCCCCGACCGTGAACCGGCCCTCGTAGATCGCCCGGCCGACGATCGCCCCGGCCAGCCCGGCGTCGCGCGCCCGCCGGAGGTCCTCCAGCGAGGCGACGCCGCCGCTCGCGATGACGTCCGCGCCGAGCGCCTGCAGGGCCGCGGCGCCCGCCAGGTCCGGGCCCTCGAGCATCCCGTCCCGCGCCACGTCGGTGTACACCAGGGTCCGGATCCCCTGCGCGATCACCCGGGCGGCGACGTCGGCCGCACGCTCTCCCGTCTCCTCCCGCCATCCGCGGATCGCGACCATCCCCGCGCGGGCGTCGATCCCGACCGCCAGCCGGCCGCTGCCGGCGCGCGCGACCGCCGCGGGGACGAGCTCGGGGCTTCGCACCGCGGCCGTCCCGATGACCACCCGCGTCGCGCCGAGCTCGAGCATCGGCTCGATCGCCTCGAGCGTGCGGAACCCGCCCCCGACCTGCACTCGGAGCCGGCTGCCCAGGCCCGCGATCACCCGCCCCAGCAGCGCGGCGTTGTCCCCGTCCCCGAAGGCGCGGTCCAGGTCCACCAGGTGCAGCCAACCGGCCCCCTCGTCGGCGAACCGCTCGGCGACGGCCAGCGGGTCGTCGCCATAGACGGTTTCGCGATGGGCTTCGCCCTGGCTCAGGCGGACGACGCGGCCGTGGCGGACGTCGATGGCGGGGAGGAGGATCATGGGGCTGCTGCAAAGTAAAGCGGCCCTCCTCGTTCCGAGAGGAGAGCCGCGCATCGTCCGGCCGGTCGGCGGCCGACGGCTAGTAGCTCGCCAGCACCTGTCCGGGCCGCAGGAGCTCCAGCAGGCTGTCCCGCTGCCGATCGAATGCGCCCAGCAGCGCCGAAGGCACGGGGGCACCGTGTCCCAGGTTCACCCGCCGCGAGTCCTCGGCCACGCCGTTCACCCGGAACTCGTAGTGGAGGTGGGGCCCGGTGGCGAGACCGGTCGAGCCGACGTAGCCGATCACCTCTGCCTGCGCCACCCGCGCGCCCGCGTGAATCCCGCGCGCGAAGCCCCGCAGGTGTCCGTATCGGGTGGTGATCCCGTTCCGGTGCCGGATCTCGATCAGGTTCCCGTAGCCGCCGGCGGGGCCGGCGCGGAGCACGACCCCGTCGCCGGCGGCCATCACGGGGGTGCCCGGCGCGGCGGCATAGTCGGTTCCTTCATGCCGCCGCCACCGACCGAGAATCGGATGGAACCGCTCCCGGGCGAAGTTCGACGAGATCCGGCGGAACTCCACCGGCGCCCGCAGGAAGGCGCGGCGGAGCGAGTTGCCGTCGGCATCGAAGTAGCCGGAGCCGCCCGCGGAGTCGAAGCGGACCGCGGTGAGCCGCTTGCCGCTGATGGTGAGGTCGCTCCCGAGGATCCGGCCGAGCCGGACCTCGCCGTCGGGCGAGACGAGCCGCTCGTAGACGACGGCGAACCGGTCCCCCGGCTGGATGTCGCGGGTGAAGTCCACTTCCCAGGCGAACACGTCCGCGAGGTCCCAGGCCAGGCGCACCCGGTCGCCCGCATCGAGCACGGTGTCGCTCACCTGCGCGTCCAGCGCCTCGTAGAGCGAGTTGTCGATTCCTCCCTCGATCCGCACCGGCTCCGGCCGCCAGGGGATCATCTCGGCCCCGACGCGCCACCCGTCGTCCGCGCGGGTAAACGTGACGAGGCGCTCGGGGCTCGTCCGCACCGCTACAGCCGTCGGCGCGGAATCCCTCGCCGGGTGGCGGAAGCTGAAGACGAGGCCGGCGGGGAGGCGGCGCGGATCGAGCGAGCGGGCCCGATCGAACCGGGAAAGGTCGAGATCGAGGATGCCGTGCCGCTGGAACAGCGCGCCCAGGGTCTCCCCGCGGTGGAGCGTGTCGAGGATCTCGATCAGAGCCGGCTTGGAGGAGAGGGGGGTGACAGCGGGGGCAAGGATGGCGGCTCGGGTCTCGAACCGATGCCAGGGCCAGCGATCGCTCCGGGCCGCGACCACGGCACCCGCGAGAACCAGGACGGCGAGCGCGATCCGGAGCCCACGCATCAATCCATCTGCCGGCGAATGAAGGTGGGGATCTCCATGTCCGGCACGTCAGCGGCCGGCGGCTGGGCCGGCTTGGGAGCCACTTTGGGCTGCGAGGCCGGGGGCTGCGGCTGCGGCCGCTTGGGGAAGTCGAGCACGCCGGCCCGGGTCCCGCGAACGCCGGCCGCCGGCGTCTCGCCGGTGACGGCCCGATCGAAACCGGTGGCGATAACGGTCACCCGCACCTCGCCCTGCATGGCGGGGTCGGTGCCGGCGCCGAAGATGATCTCGGCCTCGTCGCCCACGGCATCGTGGATGATGTCGTTGATCTGCGTGGTCTCGCCCAGGGTCAGATCCTCGCCGCCGATGATGTTGATCAGCACGCCCAGCGCGCCGGTGATCGACACGTTGTCCAGGAGCGGGCTCGAGATCGCCTGCTGCGCGGCCTCCAGCGCGCGGTTCTCGCCCCGGCCGATGCCGGTCCCCATCAGGGCGGCCCCGCCGTTCTGCATGACCGTGCGGACATCGGCGAAGTCCACGTTGATGATTCCGGTCGAGGTGATCAGGCTCGCGATGCCCTGCGTGGCGTGGAGGAGGACTTCGTCGGCCTTCTTGAGCGCGTCCTGGAAGGGGATGCCCTTGCCCACCACCGCGAGGAGCCGCTCGTTCGGCACCACGATCATCGTATCCACGTTCTTCCGCATCTCGGCGATGCCGGTCTCCGCCTGCCGCATCCGGCGCCGCCCTTCGAACAGGAACGGCTTGGTCACGATGCCGACGGTCAGGGCCCCCGCCTCGCGCGCCAGCTGGGCCACGATCGGCGCCGCACCGGTGCCCGTTCCGCCGCCCATGCCGCAGGTCACGAAGACCATGTCGGCCCCCTGCACGGCCTGGGCCACCTCGTCCCTGTTCTCCTCGATCGCCTGTCGCCCGATCTCCGGCCGAGCGCCCGCCCCGAGCCCCCGGGTCAGCTTGCGCCCGATCTGGATCTTGATGTCGGACTTGGACATCCGCAGGGCCTGGGCGTCGGTGTTGACCGAGATGAACTCCACGCCCAGGAGGCGTTCGTCGATCATGCGGTTGACGGCGTTGCCGCCGCCGCCGCCGACGCCGGCCACCTTCATCTTGGCGTTCTGCGGGACGCCGCTCTCTTCCAGCTCAAAGATCATGGCGTGTTCCCTCGGTTCCACTTAGAAGAAGTCCTGCAGCCAACGCTTCACCGGGCCCAGCACCTTCTCGACCGCCGGCGACCGGCGGCCCCCGGAGCCGAACCCGCTCCCCAGGGCCACCTGCCGGGCGCCGTACAGGCTCAAGCCTGCCGCGACCGCCATTCTCGGAGATTCCACGCTGTCGGCGAGGCCGCGCAGCCGCTGTCCCGGGATGCCCACCCGGGCCGGCATCGCGAACACGTCGCGCGCGAGCTCGACGATGCCGGGCGTCAACGCGCCGCCACCGGTCAAGATAACTCCGGCCGGAAGCCGCTGGTGATACCCCGCCCGGCTGATCTCGTCGAGCGCGAACTCGAGGATCTCCTGAAAGCGCATGCGCATGATGTGCGCGAGCATGGAGCGCTGCGCCGTCCGGCCTCCCTGGGCCGGCGTCGAGGGCAGCTCGACCAGATCACTCTCCGGCACCAGCGGCTCGAAGGCCGCCCCGTGCCGCTCCCGGAGGCGCTCGGCCTCCTGCTGGGTGACCTGGAAGCCGTGCATGATGTCGGCCGTGACGTGCCCGCCGGCGCAGAGGAGCGACCCGGTGTGCCGGATCTTGCCGCTGTGGAAGACGGCGACGTTGGTGGAGGCGCCGCCCAGCTCGACCACGGCGCAGCCCAGCTCCACTTCGTCCGGCGTGAGCACGGCGAGCGACGCGGCCAGCGGCTCGAGCACGAACTCCCCGACGTGGTATCCGGCCCGCTCGACGCACTTGCGCAGGTTCTGGAGCACGCTCGACAGCACGGTGACCAGGTAGACCTCGGCCTCCAGCCGCGAGCCGGTCATGCCGATCGGCTCGTTGATGCCGCCCTGCTGGTCGATGATGTAGTCGAGCGGGATGGCGTGGAGCAGCTCGTGGTCCCGGCCGAACGACACGTTGCTCGCCATGTCGTTCACCCGGGCGACGTCGCCGGTGCGGATCTCGTCGCCGGTGACCGACACCATGCCGTGCGAGCTCCGCCCGGAGACGTGCTCGCCGGCGATGCCGCAGTAGAGGGTCCCCACCTCCACCCCGGCCATGCGCTGCGCGTCCCGCATCGCCTTGTCGATAGCCCGGGTGGTCTCCTCCATGTCCCGCACCACGCCGCGGCGGATGCCGTTGCTCCGCTCCACCCCGAGCCCGAGGATCTTGGCCCCGGCCTCGCGGCCCTCCCCGGACACTTCGGCGATGATCGCGACGACCTTGGTCGAGCCCAGATCGAGCCCCGCGACCAGGCGCTGGGGCTGTGCGCTCACGCGCCCGCCCACCGCACGATCACCTGACCCGAGAACCGCCCGTCCAACTCCCGATAGGAGCGCCGCTGCCGGGCGAGATCCTGCGCGACCGCCATCACTGCTCGTATGTCCTCCGTCGTGGCATTGGCCGTGAACCAGACGCGCTGTCCCTCGAGGTCCAGCACGACGTCATCCTTCACCCGTGCCGCGCTCGCGATCCGCGCGAAGAGCGCCGGGTCCGCGTCGCGAACGGTTTCGAGCACCCGGGTGAGGCCGGAATCCGCGCTCGTGGCGATGGGCAGGTCCGGTACCACCTGCGCGGGGTCGTACGGCAGCACCCGGCCCCGGTCGTCCACCGGGGTGAGCGCGCCCTTTCTCTCGATGAGCGCGACCGGCGCCCGTTCCCGGACGGTGACCGTCAACGTGCCCGGCAACCGGCGTCCGACCTCCGCGTCCACCACCCCGCCGAGGCGGCGGAGCCGCCGCTCGAGCGGCCCGGCGGGATCGAACACGCTGGCGTTCCGCCGGAGGGCGAGCGCGTCGGTCACCGTCTTCGGCGCGAGGTAGCGCGCGCCCGAGATCTCGACCCGCCGCACCCGGAAGAAGTCCATCCGGCGAAGCAGCGCGGGTCCTCCCAACCAGACGACGGCCGCGAGGACCAGGCCCGCGAGAACCTTCCACCCGGCCTTCAGGCGGCCTGGAGCCACTGTACCAGCTCGGGGCCCACGCGGGTGATGTCACCGGCGCCCAGCGTGAGGACCACGTCTCCCGGCCGGAGCAGCGCGAACACCCGACGCCCCACGGAAGCCCGGTCGGCCTCGAAGATCGCCGACCCGCCCGCGCGCTCCGCCGCCTGCGCCACCTGGCGGCCGCTGACGCCCGGGATCGGCTCCTCCCGCGCCGCGTATACCTCCGTCACCACGACGACGTCCGCCCGGGCCAGCGCCTCGCCCATGGCGGCGCCGTGCGCCGCGGTGCGGGAGAAGAGGTGCGGCTGGAAGACCGCCACGAGGCGCCGCCCCGGGAACGCCTGCCGCGCCGCGGCCAGCGTGGCCGCGAGCTCCGACGGGTGGTGCGCGTAGTCGTCCACGATCTCCACCCCGCCGAACTCGCCCAGCCGCTCGAACCGCCGGCCCACGCCCCGGAACGCGTGCAGCGCGGCCAGCGCCGGCTCCAGGCCCGCGGGCGCGAGATGGAGCGTCGCGGCCAGGGCGCCGACCGCATTCCGGAGGTTGTGGAGGCCCGGCACCTGCAGCCGGACCGTCGCCCCTTCCCGCCCCGGGAACGTCACCCGGGCCCGCGTCTCCCCCGGCGACTGCACCAGGTCGGTGATCCGAATATCCGCCATCTCCGCGAAGCCGAAGCTCCGGGCTTTCCGGCCGAGCCGTGCGGCGACGCGCTGCGCGCCGGGGTCGTCCGCGCCCACCAGCACCCGCTCGGCCCTCGAGGCGAACTCGGCGAACGCGTCCTCGAGCGCGGCCACCGAGCCGTAGCACTCGAGATGATCCGGCTCGACGTTGTTCACCACGGCCACCGTGGGCTGGAGCGTGAGGAAGGCCTGGTCGTACTCATCGGCCTCCACCACGAACAGCGCGTCCCCCGCGATCCGCGCGTTCCCTTCCCAGGAGCCCACCCGGCCGCCCGCGATGCCCGTAGGATCGCATCCCGCGGCCGCCAGCGCCTCGGTCGCCATCACAGTGGTGGTGGTCTTGCCGTGGGTGCCGCTCACCCCCACCACGGCCCGGCCGGCTACCAGCTCCGCCAGCGCAACCTTCCGGGGCACCACCGGGATGCCGAGGGACCGGGCCCGGACCAGCTCGGGATGCTCGGGCTTGACCGCCGCGGTGTGAACCACCGCCCGCGCCCCTTCGACGTGGGCCGATGAGTGTCCGGCGGCGACCGGCACTCCGAGCGCGGCCAGATCCTGGGCCCCCGTCGGGTCCGTGTCACAGCCGGTGACCGTCACCCCGCGGCGGCAAGCGATCAGCGCCAGCCCGCTCATGCCGGCGCCGCCGATCCCCATGAAGTGGACCGGGCGTCGATCCGCGGAATCGAACAGTGCCATCGTGAATGAGCTAATGTAAAATCTCGCCGTAGTTTGCAACAGCCTTGGCGTCAGCCGATCAGCGTCAAAAGTTTCGACGCTATGTCCTGCGAGGCATGCGGCCGGCCGCGGCGACGTGCGGCGTCGGCCATGTTCCGCCGCCGGTCCTGGTCGCCGAGGAGCCCGCCCACCTCGGCGGCCAGCCGCTCCGCCGAGAGCGCGGCTTCGGGCAGGAGCAGCGCCGCCCCGGCTTCGCTCAGGACCCGGGCGTTCCTCGTCTGGTGATCCGCCGCCGCCGTGGGCAGCGGCACGAGGATACTCGGCAGGCCCCAGGCACAGAGCTCGGCCACGGTGATCATCCCCGCCCGGGACACGACGAGGTCCGCGACGGCGTAGCCGTCGGCCATGGGGTCGAGGAAGTCGATCACCTGCACCGCCGGAGGCCGGTGGTATCCGGCGAACCGCGCGTAGGTGCCGCGGCCGGTGACCCAGAGCACCGCGCCGGGCCGCGACCCGGAGTCGAGCCATGCCGCCACGGCCCGGTTGAGAGCGAGCGCGCCCTGGCTCCCGCCGGTCACCAGGACCACGGGAGCACCGCCGGCGAGCCCGAATCTGGCCCGCGCCGCCTCCCGCCGCTCCGGCGTGGGCGGCGGGATGGGGTTGCCGGTGTCGAACACCTCGGTGCGGGGTCCCACCCGGAGCAGCGCGCGCGCCTCGGGCAGGCCCAGGTAGACATGGCGCGCCCGGCGCGCGAGCAATCGGGTCGCGACTCCCGGATAGGCGTTCTGCTCCTGCAGCGCGGTGGGCAGGCCGGCCCGGGCGCCCCAATAGACCACGGGCCCGGCCGCGTAGCCGCCGGTCCCCAGCACCGCGACCGGCCGCTCCTCCGCGTAGACCCGTCCTACCTCGCGGAGCAGCTCGACGGCCAGCCACGGCCACCGGAAGTTCTTCCACCATTGGCGGCGATACAGCGGCTCGGCGGGGAGCAGATGGTAGCGGAAGTCGCGGGTGGGAAGCACCTGGGCTTCGACGCCGCGCCGGGCCCCGACCAGCACCGGCTCGATGCCCGGGTCCAGCTCGCGGACCGCCTGCGCGATGGCGAGCGCCGGCATCAAGTGGCCGCCGGTGCCGCCGCCGGCGATGAGCAGGCGTTTCACCCCCACTCCCCACCGCCCCGCCCGTGAGAAGTGAGAAGTGAGGAGGGAGAAGGGGGCAGGCGCAGGCGCACGGCCTCCTCACTTCTCATCTCTTACTTCTCACTTCTCACTGGCATCGTCGCCGCCGCCGGCCGCCATCGGAGCCGCCCGATGCTGATCAGGATGCCGGTGCCTGCCAGCGAGATGACCAGGCTCGAGCGGCCGTACGATACGAAGGGGAGCGTGAGCCCGGTCGTGGGCATGAGGCCGAGGGAAACCGCCATGTGCATGAACGCGGTAAGCCCGACGGTCGCGGTGAGCCCCACCGCGAGATACTGGCCGAACGGATCGGGAGTGGTCCGGGCGATCCGGAAGCCCAGCCAGCAGAAGAGGGCGAAGAGCGCCACGATGAGGCAGACGCCCAGGAAGCCCCATTCTTCACCGATGGTGCTGAAGAGGAAGTCCGAGTAGCCGTACGGCAGGTAGCCGAGCTTCTGCTGCCCCTGCCCGAACCCCACCCCGAGCAGCCGGCCCGATCCGATTCCGACCAGCGACTGGTGGATCTGGAACCCGCCCTCGAGATTGCCCTGCCCCGGGTTCAGGAAGGTGTGCACCCGGGCGAGCCGGTACTGGGCGTCCGCGATCCGGTGAAACACGAGAATCACGCCCACCGCGGCCAGAATGAGGAAGTGGCCGATCCGGGCGCCGGAGGCGAACAGCACGATGCCGCCGAGCAGTGCGACTAGGGTCGCCATGGAGAGATTCGGCTCGAGCCCGATGAGGGCGGCCACCAGCCCCAGAATCACCATGAACGGCAAGACGCCCTTCTTGAACTCGCGCACCTGCTCGCCCTTCTTCGACGCGAGCATGGCGCACCAGATCACCACGGCCAGGCGGGCGAGCTCGGAGGGCTGGAAGTTGATCGGCCCCATGTCCACCCAGCGGCGCGCGCCGTTGATGATCGGCGAGATCCCACGGGTGAACGGCAGCAGCGGGACCAGGAGCAGCGCCACGGTGACCCCGAGCAGCGGCCAGGCCAACCGGCGCCAGATGCTGTAGTCGATCCGGGCGAGCACGAGCAGCAGGAGGCCGCCCAGGATCGCTCCGCTGAGCTGGCGCCACGCGAACGCCAGGCCCGCCGCCTTGCCGTGGACCGTGACCATGCTCGACGCCCCGTAGGTGGCGGCGACCCCGAAGACCAGCAGCACCAGCGTCACCACGCCGAGCAGCCGGGTTTCCCAGCGCACGTCGCCCGGATGGCGAATCGGCCGTTCCGCGGTCGTCACAGGGCCTCCACCGCGGCGCGAAAGCGGTCGCCGCGCTCTTCGTAGTTGGTGAACATGTCGTAGCTGGAGCACGCGGGGGACAGGAGCACGGCATCGCCGGGCTGCGCCAGGCGCCGGGCGGCGGCCAGCACCGCGTCGAAGTCGCGGCCGGCCCGCGCCACGGGCACGGCGCCGGCGAGGTCCGCCGCCACGATCGGCTCGGCCTCCCCGTAGGCAACCACGCCGCGACAGCGGCTCCGGAGCAACGGGATGAGCGGCGTGTAAGGGGCGCCCTTGTGCCGGCCGCCCAGCAGGAGCACGAACGGCCGCTCGAGCGCCGCGACCGCCACCTCCGTGGACGTGACGTTGGTGGACTTGGAGTCGTTCACCCAGAGCACGCCGCCGACCTCGCGCAGCGGCTCCACCCGGTGGGGAATCGCGCGGAAGGTGCGGAGGCCGTCCGCCAGGCGCGAGGGCTCGGCGCCCGCCTCCCGCGCGGCCAGCGCAGCGGCGAGCGCATTGGCGACGTTGTGGTCGCCGAGCAGGGGCAGCTCGTCTCGCGGGAGCAGCGCTCGCTCGCCCAGCATCAGGCGCCGGCCGGTTCGGTCGTACCAGCCGTCGGCCCGGTCCCGGATCGAGAAGCGGAGGTGACGCCCGGCGACGCCCGACACCATCTCCCGGACCGCCGGGTCGTCCGCGTTGGTCACCCAGACCGACTCCGCGTCCGCGTGGCGGAAGAGCAGCGCCTTGTCGCCGTAGTAATCCGCCAGCGTGCGATACCGGTCCAGGTGGTTGGGCGCGAGATTCGTGAGCAGGCCGATCGCGGGATCGAGATGGGGCGCGTCGTGGAGCTGGAACGACGACAGCTCGAGGGCGATCCAGTCCGGTTCCCGCCCTTCGCGCGCCACGTCGCAGAGCGGCCGCCCGATGTTCCCCGCCGCCTCCGCCCGGATGCCGGCCGCCACCAGCACGTGCGCCGCGAGGGCCGTCGTGGTGGTCTTCCCGTTGGTGCCGGTGATCCCGATGCACCGGGCGCGCGCGAGCTGGGTGAAGCCGAGGTCCACCTCGGCCACGACCGGGAGGCCGGCGGCTGCCGCCGCCGCGAGCGGCGGCGCGTCCGGGGGCACGCCGGGCGAGACTACGACCGCGGCGGCGCGGCCGATGCGCTCGAGATCGTGCCGGCCCACGTCCACCTCCGCCCCCGCCCGGCGCAGCTCGGCCGCCTGCGCCTCAAGGCCGGGCCCGCTGCCCGCATCGGAGGCGTAGACCCTGACCCCGCGGCCCCGCAGCAGCCGCGCGGCCGCCACCCCGCTCTTGCCCAGTCCCACCACCGCCACCTCGCCCCCGCCCGCCCGCCACTCCGCGATCATC
>DASWAI010000262.1:0-30023 GCA_036391215.1 Gemmatimonadales bacterium | reverse complement strand
AAACCGCCGCCCAGGCCGTCCGGCGGCCCGAGCCGCGCCCCGACCGCCGACCCCACCCGCAGCGCGCCGCTCCTGTACCGCCCGAGCGGCGCCGAGCGCTATTCTCTGCAGCGGCAGGACAGCCTGGCTCTCGAGCTGCCGGGCGGAGCCACCCAGGTGCAGCAATCCAACCGCACTGCTTACCTGACGGTCACGATCGGCGAGGGGCCGGGCGCCTACCACACCACCATTCGGCTGGATTCCCTGCGGCAGGACGTCGGCGGCACGATGGCGGCCGACTCGGTCTTGCGAGCGGAGGGAACCAGTTGGACGGCATCGCTCACGCCCGCGGGGCGTCTCGGCACGCTCCAGGCCGACCGGACGTCGGGCGTGGGCGACCAGGTGGAGGCGAGCCTGCTCCCGCTGTTCCCCGTCCTGCCGGCTTCCGGCCTCGACACGGCGACCCACTGGAGCGACACCACGGACCGCGCGTTCAAGGCCGATGCGTTCGACGTCAGGGAACACGCGGTGACCAGCTATACGCTCGAGAAGCGCGAGGGGCCGGTGTACACCATTTCCGCCGCCACGGTCTTCCAGCGCACCGGCACCGGCGGCCAAGCGACCCAGCCGATGGCGATGACCTCGTCCGGCGCGCGCCACGCCGTCTACCGCTTCTCCCGGGACGGCGTGCTCGCGGGGGAGGGGGCGGACTCGGCGGAGATGACGATCTCCATACCCGCGGTGGGCCAGACCGTGCCGGTACATCAGCGCGCGAGCTGGAAAGCGGCGAGAAGTGAGCGGTAAGAGGTGAGAGGTCAGAAGTAAGAAGTGAGAAGGGGGCCCCGCTTCCCAGGAAGCCCCCTTCTCACTCTGACTTCTCACCGCAGTCTAGTCCACCAGCCGCAGCGGCATCACCAGCGTGAGAAAGCTGGCCGGATCGTTCCACCCAACGGGCTCGCAGGTCGCCGCGCGCTCCGGGGCCTTGAAGGTCAGCCGCACCTCGTCGGTCGGGATGTACTTCAGGATCTCCAGCAGATAAGCGGCGTTGAAGCCGATCTCGAGCGGGTCACCGTCGTAGGTGACGGTGACCTCTTCCTGCGCCTCGCCCAGGTCGGGGGTCTGGACCGACAGCTTGCAGGAGCCGCTGGCAAACGCCATCCGGATGCGGTGGGTCTGGTCGCTGGCCACGATGCTCATCCGCCGCAGCGCGGCGGTGAGCGCCGACTTGTCCGCGGTTGCCGATTTGTCATTCTCCCGCGGGATGACCTGCTCGTAGTTCGGGTACGGCCCCTCGATCAGCCGGGTGAAGACCTGGGTGGTTGCCGAGCGGAAGCCCAGGTGATTTTCGCTCCGGGCGATCTCGATGTCCTCCTCCGGGCGGAAGAGTCGCCGGATCTGCTCCAGCGCCTTCGGCGGAACGATGAGGTCGGCCTGTCCGGCCCCGGCCCCGGCCGCGGCCGGCACGTCCATCCGCGCCAGCCGGTGCCCGTTCGTCGCGACCATCCGCATCTTCTCCGGTCGGAGCTCCCAGAGCACGCCGTTCAAGATGGGGCGACTCTCCTCCGTGCTGGCGGCGAACGCCACGTGGGCGATCAGCTTCTGGAGATCCTTGGCCGAGGCCCGCCACCCACCCTCGAACTTCACGGCCGGGAACGCCGGAAACTCCTCCCGCGGCAGCCCGAGAAGCCGGAACTTGGAACGGCCGCATTCGATGGTGACCCGTTGCTCGCCACTCGCGACCAGCCGGATCGGCGCGCTGGGAAGCTCCCGGGCGATCTCCACCAGCTTGCGAGCGGGGAGCGTGATGGCGCCGTCCTGGTCCACCGAGGCCGGGACGCCGGTGCTCACGGCAATGTCCAGATCCGTGCCCGAGAGGCGCAGCCCGTCACGGGACGCCTCGAGCAGGATGTTGGACAGGACGGGCAGGGTCGTCTTGGTCGGCACGCTGGCCGCCACGGCGACGAGCCCTTCCTGCAGTTGGTCTCGCGTGATCGTGAGCTTCATGCGCTCCTCGGCGCGCTAGTAATTACTACTTCTCTGAGAATAAAAGACTATAGCAGCAGTAGTAGAGGCTCTGGAAATGTGGACGTGCCCCGAATCGTCCGCTGCGCACAGTGGTTACGACGCTCCGCACCTGTCGAATCCCTGTGAATGATGCGGACACACCGCGCTGCTTTCCCGTGTCATCCAGACAGCCAACATTGCCCCGCCCACACGGGGATTACTCTGCGCACAACTCCTGGCGCGCGTATTCGATCTTCTCGCGGAAGGACCGATCGCGCGACATCTGGCGCTGCACCTTGTCCACGCTGTGGATGACCGTGGAATGGTCGCGCCCGCCGAAAGCCTGTCCGATCTCGACCAGCTGCATCTGCAGCAGATCCCGGGCGAGATACATGGCGATCTGGCGCGGCACCGTGAGTGTCTTGATGCGGGCCTTGGAGCGCAGTCCCTCGGGCGTCACGCCCCACCGCCGGGCGACGACCTCCTGGACCCGGTGAATGGTGGGGAGGGGCTTGGCCCGCGACTCGGCGCCGTCCTCGCCCGGCTTGATCTTGTCCGAGAGCGCCTCGCGCGCCAGCTCGATCGAGATCTCCTTGTGCTTGAGCGAGGCGAACAGCAGCAGCTTGATGATACAGCCCTCGAGCTCCCGCACGTTCGACCGCACGTGCTCGGCGATGAACCGGAGCACGTCGTCGGGGATGGTCATCTCGAGGTGGTCCTGCTCCTGCTTCTTGCGCAGGATGGCGATCCGGTGCTCCAGGTCGGGCTGACCGATATCGGCCACCATGCCGGACTCGAAGCGGCTCACCAGCCGTGCCTCCAGCCCCGGAATCTCCTTGGGGGCGCGGTCCGAGGTCAGGACGATCTGCTTGTTGGCCTGGTGCAAGGCGTTGAAGGTATGGAAGAACTCCTCCTGGGTCTGCTCCTTGCCTTCCAGGAAGTGGACGTCGTCCACCAGGAAGAGGTCGACCTCGTTCCGGTACCGCCGGCGGAAATCCGGCATGGTCCGGCTGTGGATGCTCTCGATGACCTCGTTGAGGAACTGCTCGGCGCCGACGTAGAGGACCCGGGTGTCCGGGGCGCGCTCCAGCCGCGCGTGGGCGA
This sequence comes from Gemmatimonadales bacterium, assembly GCA_036391215.1. Classification (GTDB taxonomy): domain Bacteria; phylum Gemmatimonadota; class Gemmatimonadetes; order Gemmatimonadales; family GWC2-71-9; genus DASQPE01. Next base: position 26,936 of record DASWAI010000262.1, on the reverse strand, counting down.
TGGCCTGCATCAGGTGGGTCTTGCCGAGGCCGGTGGCGCCGTAGATGAAGAGCGGGTTGTAGGTCTTGCCCGGAGCTTCCGCGATCGCATGAGCGGCCGCTGCGGCCAGCTCGTTGGACTTCCCGATGACGAACGTCTCGAAGGTGTACCGCTCGTTGAGCGGCTGCATGCTCCCGTTGGTCGCCGCCCCCGTGGGCACCGTGGCGGCCGTGGGGGTGACGAAGAAATCCATCTGGGGGCGCCGCTGGCGCTCCTCCTGCACCCGGAAGACCACCGCCGTTGGGCGCCCGACGACCGGCTCGGCCAGCCGGGTCAGCAACGAGGCATGCTTTGTCTCGTTCCACTCGGCCGCGAACTGGTCCGGCGCGCCGATGACCAGCTGGCCTTCGTCGAGGGCGATTGCCTCGGTAGGCTCCAGCCAGTTCCGGATGATGTCAGCGGGAAGCTCGCGCTGCGCCTCATCGAGGATGCGCTTCCATGCTTCCTTTGCGGAGAGCTGCATCGGTGCTCGACTACGGGTGGGAGTTTGCAAGGGCAGCCGATTCTACGGGCCGTCTGTGGAAAAGTCAACCTTGACGTTCGGGCCCTTGCGCCACTACGTTCACGGGCTCATCGGGAGGAGAAAGCCGCACATGAAGCCGTCGTATCGTCCGCGCAACAAGCGCCGTCTTAACAAGCACGGCTTCCGTGCCCGCATGGCCACGCGCTGGGGGCAGGCGGTGCTGTCACGCCGCCGGAAGAAGGGGCGGAAGAGCCTCACGGTGCACCTCCCGTCGAAACACGGGGGCCGCTGACGGCGGCTGAGCGACTGCGGCGAGCCGCGCGGCTCGCACGCGCGGCGGACCTTCGCCGCTGCCTTACGCGGGGCCGCCGCCGTCGCACCGAGCACCTCGACATGATCTGGCTGGACAACCCGACGGGCCACTCGCGGATCGGACTGATCGTACCCAAGTTTCAGTCCACTGCGGTGGCCCGCAATCGTTTGCGCCGCAGGCTGAAGGAGATCTGGCGCCGGGAACTCGAGGCCCGCCTACCGGCGTGGGACCTAGTGGTCCGGGCGAGGCGCGAAGCCTACGGTGCCAGCTTCGGGCAGCTCAGGGCGGAGATGCGCAACTGGCTCGACAGTGTGAGAGGTGCCCGGTGAACGACGCCCGGGCGGTCCGCAGGCTTGTGGATGTCGTGGCCGATCTCCCGCGTCGCGGGCTCGTCGTTCTCATCCGGGCATACCAGCTGGTCATCTCGCCGGCGCTGCCCCCCGCCTGCCGCTTTACACCAACGTGCTCTCAGTATGCTCTGGAGGCGATCAGGCGCCATGGAGCCCTTCGCGGCTCCTGGCTCGCCGTGCGCCGGCTCGCCCGCTGCCACCCGTTCAATCCGGGCGGCTTCGACGCCGTTCCGTGAACCCGTGAGCTGAAGATCCATGGATCGTCGTGCCATCTGGGCCATCCTGCTGATGATGGTCATCGCGATAGCGCCAGCATTCTTCCTGAAGCGCCCCGCCGCCCGGACTGCGGGCGGGTCCGGGGTGGGAGATTCCGTGGCGCCGGCTCCGGCCACTCCGGCGGCGCCCGCGGCCGGCCAGGCGCCGGAACGGCCGGCCGGCCCCGATACGGGACAGGCCGTGCGGGAGGACACCGTCCTGGTCAAGTCGCCGCTCTACACCTACGGGGTGAGCACGCGCGGAGGGCGGATCATCCTCGCATCGCTCCAGCGGTTCCACTCCATGGCGAAAGAAACCCGGGGGCAGCCGGCGGACCTGGTGCGTCCGGGAGACGGGCTGCTCGGGGGCACGCTGGTCCGGGGGCAGGATACCTTGCGCTTGGCGGACTGGGTGTTCGCGCCCAGCGCGCAGAAGCTCGATGTCGCCGGTCCCACGCCGTTGCGGCTGCACGCGGCTCGAGGCGACGTCGGCGTCGATCTGACCTACACCTTTGTTCCCGACGACTACCGGGTCGAAGTGGCGGGTCACGTGTCGGGCGTGGGGCCCAACGGGGGGCTCCTGATCCTGGACCTCGGACGTGGCTTCCCCAACACCGAGGCCGACTCCAACGAGAACCATCGCGCGCTCGCGGTGGTCGTCAAGGACGGGGACGCGGAGCGCACCGACTTCGGGAGCCTCAAGGCGGGCGAGCCCAAGACGCTGAGCGGGCCGTTCGAGTGGGTCGCGGTCAAGTCCAAGTACTTCGTCACCGCGGTGCTCGCCTTCGACAGCACGGCCGGCCGGATCAGCGGCGCGACGGCCACGGCGCCAGCCTCGGCGGGCAAGCATCCGACGACGGCCGACATCCGGCTCAGCCTTCCGGTGAGCGCGGCCGGCAACTTTTCCTACGCGCTGTACGCCGGCCCGATGGAGTACGAGCACCTCGGCCGCATCGGCCACGGCTTCGACGACGTGAACCCGTACGGCTGGCCCGGCTTCCGGACAGTCATCCGGTTCTTCACCGTGCCGGTGCGCTGGCTGCTGGTGTTCATGCACGACCGGCTGGGCATGGCCTACGGGCTCGGCCTCATCGTGTTCGGCGTGCTCGTCAGGCTGCTGCTGTGGCCGCTCAACCAGAAGGCCATGCGCTCCAGCATTCAGATGCAGGCGATCCAGCCGTTCATGAAGGAGATCCAGGAGCGCTACAAGGACGATCCGCCGAAGCTCCAGACCGAGATGATGCGGCTCTACAAGGAGCACGGCGTGAACCCGTTCGGTGGGTGCTGGCCGATGCTGCTGCCGATGCCGGTTCTGCTGGCGCTCTTCTTCGTGTTCCAGAACACGATCGAGCTCAGAGGCACATCGTTCCTCTGGCTGCCGGACCTGTCCCGGCCGGATCCGTACTACATCATTCCCCTGCTCATGGGGCTGACGATGTTTGGGGTGAGCCGGGTCGGCCAGATGGGTATGGAGCAGACGCCGCAGATGAAGACGATGCTGTACGTCATGCCAGTCATGATGACGGTGCTGTTCGTGAATTTCGCGTCGGGGCTCAACCTCTACTACGCCGTGCAGAACATCACGAGCATCCCGCAGCAATGGTTCCTCGCGAAAGAGCGCATGAAGCGACAGCCGCCGCCACCGCCGCCCGCGCCCCAGAAGGGGAAGGGGGCGGGAAGCAAGAGGTGAGAAGTGAGGAGTGAGAGGGGGCGCGCATGCTCTCGGATCCCATCGCTGCTCTCGCGACGCCTCCCGGCCGCTCCGCCCTCGCGATCGTAAGGCTGAGCGGGCGGGGGGCGTTCGCCGTCGCGCAGCGGGTCGTCCAGGGCTTCCGGACCGAGCCCGCGCGGATCGCGACACTCGCCACCTTCCGGGCGCCGGACGGGGCGCCGATCGACCGCGGACTCTACATCGTCTTTCCGGCGCCGGCGAGCTACACCGGCGAGGACATGGTCGAGCTGTCCTGCCACGGCGGACTCGCGGTGCCCGCCCGGCTCCTCACGGCGCTTCAAGCTGCCGGGGCGCGCCCGGCCCATCCGGGTGAGTTCACCCGCCGCGCGGTACTCAACGGCAAACTGGACCTGGTTCAGGCGGAGGCGGTCGGAGACCTGATCGACGCCACGACGCCGGCGCAGTCGCGTGCGGCGATCGGGCAGCTCGAGGGCGGGTTGTCCCGGCGTCTCCAGAAGCTGCGCGACGACCTGGTCCAGCTCCAGGCCCTGCTGGGCTACGACATCGACTTTCCAGGCGAGGACGACGGTCCGGTGTCTCCGGCCAGAATCGCGGGGGCGGTGGATGATGCCGCCCGCCAAGTGCACCGATTGCTTGCGACCGGGCCGTGGGGCGAGCGGCTCCGCGAAGGCGCCCTGGTCGTCTTCGCCGGGCGTCCCAATGCAGGCAAGTCGTCCCTCTTCAACACCCTGCTCGGCAGCGAGCGGGCGCTGGTCACGGAGATCCCGGGAACCACGCGCGACGCGATCGAGGCCCCGGCCGATTTTCTCGGCTGGCCCGTGCGGCTGGTAGACACGGCCGGGCTCCAGGTTGCGGCCGACCGCATCGAGCGCCTGGGAATCGAGGTGAGCCGCCGCTATGTCGCGGCCGCGGACCTGGTGCTTCTCTGCGCCGAGGCCGGCCGGCCTCTGGGGCAGGACGAGACCACGGTGGTGGACGATCGGCCCGGTCTGGTGGTCCGGACCAAAGTGGACCTGACCCCCGCCTCACCCGGCGAGCTTGCGGTGTCCTGCGTGACCGGAACCGGGCTCGACGTCCTCCGGCGGGCCGTGGCGGAGCGGATCTTCGGCGATCGCGTGTCCCTCGCTGACCTCGAGCCGGCGCTGACCCGCGAGCGGCACCGGGACGCGCTCGCCCGCGCCGGTGCCGCCCTGGAGGACACGCGGCCGCATCTCGGCGCCGAGGGCGACGCGGTGCTGGTGGCGCATCATGTGCGGCGGGCGACGCTGGCGCTGGACGAGTTGGTGGGTGCGGTGGACGTGGAGGAGGTGCTGGCCCGGGTCTTCGCGAGCTTCTGCGTCGGGAAGTGAGGAGTGAGAGGTGAGAAGTGGGAAGGGCGCCCCCGTGTCGCGAGGAGCCCCCTTCTCACTTCTTACTCCTCACTCCTCACGGTCTTGTGGGTTCCGTCGCAAAACGGCTTGGTCTGGGACCGGCCGCAGCCGCACAGCTTGATCTGGCCGGGGATCTTGGCCGGAGGGGGAACGAGCTCGTTTCCCTCGTTGTCGCGCACGACGACGGGGCCCTCGATCACGTAGGGGCCGGTGGGCTTCCAGCGGATGGAAACGGGGGGCCGCTCGTCGGGCATGTTACGCGGTCTGGATCCCGTGCGCCGCGTTCTCGGCGGCCTGGAAATCCGCGACCGGGGCGCGCAGGGCGGCGGCGAGGCCCCGCTCGGCAACCAGCGCTTCGGCCATCCGGAATCCGAGATAATAGCCGGAGCGCTCGGGGATCACGCGGCCGGCTACGAGGCGCGCTGCCGAGCTCATGCCTCCGGAGAGGTAGCGCAGTCGCAGGCCCAGCCCCGACCGGTCGAGGTCGGGCTCGACAGCCCGGCGCAGGAACGCCTCGAGCTCGCGAAGCCGGTGATACTGGCGGCGCGGATAGCCGAAATAGTCAGCGCTATCGAACGCGGGGGCTACGGCGCGGGAGGCGTGCACGGCGAGGCCCTCGTTGACGAGGAGCTCGCGGAGGGTCGCCCGGCTGCCGGTCTGCCAGTAGTCGTAGTAGCCGCCAAGGTCGCCCACGAGTCGCCGCATCTCGCTCTGGCTCGAGGGCGAGGTATAGCGGACCGCGTGGGCGAGCTCGTGGGCGAGCCACAGCGGGATCAGATCCGGCGGGAGCCCCATGCCGTAGGTTTCCGGGTTCGCGCGGCCGGTGAAGTGCTCCAGACAGACGAACGCGATCCCCCGGCCTCCCACCACCAGCTCGCCCGCGTTGGCGCCGCCCACGCCGACCATGAGATAGCAGTCGGTGGGACGGTCGATCTGCAGGATCTCCTCCGCCCGCCCGATCGCCTCCTCCGCCAACGAGACCAGATCAACTTCCGCGGCCAGCGCCCGCAAATCGTCACGGCTGGCCGCGAGCGCGTGCGTCACGATCGCTTCGGCGTGCGCGCTGTCGGGATCCAGGACGTAGTTGTGCCAGTAGGCGTCGAGAACGGGACGGTGGGCTTCGCGGTACTGCTGGTAGGCCGCTCCGCGATCCGCCGCATCGAGCACGGCGAGGAAATCGGGGAGGAGGTTGATGAGCACGCGGCACTATACGAAAAGACCCGGCCGCGACGCAAGGACTCCATCAGTGGTCTTGCTTTTTTTGTTTCGAGACTTCGTCCAGGAAGCGGCGCTCCGCCGGCGTGAGGCTGCCGAGTCCCTGCGCGCTGATCTTGTCCAGCACGCGATCGACCTCGGCGGCGACCGGGTCGGTTTCGACGTGGCGACGAGGCGGCGCCGGCGCCGCGGGCAGTGGATGGCTTGCTTCCGGCACGCCCGACTGCACCATCACCACCCGCTCGACAGGCCGCGGCGGAGCGGCGGGTCCGCGCCGGGAGAGGCTCTGCACCCGGAAGTACAGGAAGCCCGCCGCGAGGCCGCCGATGTGGGCGATATGGGCGACCCCGTCGGCGTTGCTCGACCGAAGGGCGAAAATGACGTCGAGGCCCGCGAGGATGGCGACGAGCGTCCGGGCCCGAACCGGGATCGGGAAGGGGAAGAGGATGAGCTCGGCGTCGGGCCAGAACGTGGCGAATGCGAGACCCAGGCCAAGGATGGCCCCGGAGGCGCCCAGGAATGGGGGTACGCTGGTCAGGGTCGACAGGCCCAAGGCGAAAAGTGCTGCGCCGACGCCGCAGTATAGGTAGTAGAGAAGAAACGCCCGGCTCCCCATCCGGCTCTCGACGGCGGCCCCGAATACGAACAGCATCAGCATGTTCCCCAGCAGGTGCAGCAGACCGGCATGGACGAACATGTAAGTGATGAAGCTCCAAGGCCTGGCGAAGGCGTGCGCGGGGTCGAAGGCCAGGCGGGACTGGAGCGCGGGCGAGGTGAAGACCGTCAGCAAGAGCAGCAGGACCACCGCGTTGGCGATGATCAGGCGGCCCACCCAGGGCGTGATCCGGGGATACGGGGTGGAATTCATCGTGCTGACGCCCCCTAACTGCTTTGCGGGACTTCTCTTACGCCGATCTGGCTGACCGGGCAATCCGGCAGATGCGGTCGCACAGGTCTGGAAAATCGATGCCGACGGCGCGGGCGGCCTGAGGAAGAAGGCTCGTTGCCGTCATACCGGGCAGCGTATTCACCTCTAAACAGAAGATTTCGCCCGACGGTGTCAAGCGAAAGTCTACGCGCGAATAGCCGCCGAGCTTGAGCGCGTGGTGCGCGAGCAGGGCCAGCCGCTCGCACTCAGCGGCGACCGCCGCCGGGAGGTCGGCCGGGAAGATCTCGTCCGACATGCCCGGCGTGTACTTGCACTCATAGTCGAAAATTTCGTGCCGGGGAATGATCTCGCCTGGGACGAGCGCTCTGCCCTCCAGAATCCCGACCGTGAGTTCGCGTCCGGGCACGAACCGCTCGACCATGACCTCGTCATCGTACCGCCGGGCCAGCGTCACCGCTGCGTCCAGGTCGCTCTCCTGTTTAACGACCGAGAGCCCCACGGTGGATCCCTCCTTGGACGGCTTGACGACCGCGGGCCAGCCGAGCTTCGCGCCGACGTCCGCCGCGGTGAAGGGGGACATGATCCAGTCGGCCGTGGGAACGCCGGCAAAGCGGAAGAGCCGTTTAGAGATGTCCTTGTCCATGGCCATGGCGCTGCCGAGGCGTCCGCTCCCGGTGTAGGGAACGCCCATGACCTCGAGCAGTCCCTGGATGGTGCCGTCCTCGCCCCGGCCGCCGTGCAGGGCCAGGAAGAGCACGTCCGCCTTGCGAACGACCGGAATGTTGCCGAGCCCGGAGAGGAGGACTCCGCGTTCGAGCGCCCGCAGCTCCGCGAGCGGAGGCGGCTCGGTGCCGACGGTCCCGGCCAGCGCCGATGCCTCCTCGGCCTCGGGGATGTAGCCGCGGGCGGTGTCCACGACCGCGACCTCGTGCCCGCGGGCGCGGAGCGCGGCGACGACCTGCACGGCCGACGCCAGCGCGACGGCGCGCTCCGAGGACGTGCCCCCTGTCAGGACGGTGACGCGCATTTGATCTCCGGCGTTGCGACCCTCATCTGGTCCCGATGAGCTGCTGGAGCACGTCGTAGCGGCTTACGATCCCGACGAGCTTGCCGTCCTTCCGCACCAGAGCCGCCGGGCTCTCACGGGTGAGCATGGGGGCGAGGCGGTCGGTGGCCACGTGGGCCTCGACGACCGGCAGCGGCTGGTCCATGACCTCGCGCACGGGGCGGTCCAGGAGTGCGGGCTGCGCCAGGGCGCGCGTCATGAGCGTGCTCTCGAGCAATGTGCCAATGGCTTCGCCGTTGTCCACAACGGGGATCTGGCTGACGTCCCAGGTGTTCATCAGGTTGAGCGCCTGGCGCACCATGGCGGCCGGGGCCACGCTCACGAGCGCCGGGGCGCCGGCGGGCCGGCGCGCGAGGAGCTGCTCCACGGTGGTCCGGGGCGAGTCGAGCAGCTGGTTTTCCCGCATCCACTCGTCGTTGAACACCTTTGAGAGATAGCGCTCGCCGGTGTCGCAGAGCACGGTGACGATGAGCGCCTTCGGATCGTCCACTTCGCGGGCCACGTCGAGCGCGAGGGCCACGTTCACGCCGGACGAGCTGCCGACGAGCATCCCCTCCTCGCGCGCCAGCCGGCGGGTCATCACCATGGCCGTCCGGTCGGTCACGGTCCGGAACTCGTCGATGTACTGAAACCACACGTTGGCCGGGATCGCGTCGCCGCCGATCCCCTCGACCTTGTAGGGCGCGCCGCCGGCCACTTCGCCCGTCCGCGCGAAGCCGGCGTAGACCGAGCCCTCCGGATCGCCCGACACGACCCGGATCCTCGGATTCTGCTCCTTTAGGAACTTGGCGGCCCCGCTCACCGTGCCGCCGGTGCCGGCGGCCACCACCAGATGCGTGACCCGGCCGCTCGTCTGCCGCCAGATCTCGGGGCCGGTGGTGCGGTAGTGCACCTCGGGGTTGACCGGGTTGAAGTACTGGTCGGCGAGGATGGCGCCCGGCGTATCCTGGACGATCTGCCGGGCTTTCACCCGGTAGTGGTCGGGATGGTCCGGAGGGACGGCGGTCGGCGTTACCACGACGTCGGCGCCGTACGCCTTGAGCATCCGGACCTTCTCCTGCGACATCTTGTCGGGCATCGTGAAGACACAGCGGTATCCCTTGATGGCCGCGGCCATCGCCAGGCCGATGCCGGTGTTGCCGCTGGTGGCCTCGACGATCGTGCCGCCGGGCCGGAGCGCGCCCCGGGCTTCGGCCTCCTCGATGATGGCGAGCCCGATCCGGTCTTTCACCGATCCGCCCGGGTTCTTGTGCTCCGCCTTGCCGTAGACCGGCGTGCGGATGCCGGCGCCCACGCGGCCCAACCGGATCAGCGGGGTCCACCCGATGGTGTCGAGGACGGACTCGTAGGGAGACAGGTGTTGTGGGTCCATGCCGGTCTACTTTCTGCCCTGCGGGTTCCGGAATTGCACGGGCTGCAGGAACGTCGTGGCGACGGGGGTCCCGTCACGTACCGCGGGCGCGTAGTGAAACCTGGGTACCGCGCTCACGGCCGCGGAATCGAAGGCGGGGTAGCCGCTCGACTCGGCCACGCGGGTGGACTCGGGCACGATGCCGCCCTTGGCATCGGCGAACAGGTGCAGGACCACCGTGCCCTCGACTCCCTGATCGAGCAGCGCCGGGGGATAGCTTACCGGCGACTCGGCGTCGAGCGCCACGGGCGGGCCGTCCGGCGCCGGCGCGGCACCGGGACTCTCGGCCGGAAGCCGCACCATGGCCTCGTCCGGCCGGGAGCAGGCGGCAACCAGCAGAGCGGCGCAGAGCGACGCCGCGGGCCCCGGCCGCCTCATCGCTCCTCCGCGCGCCGCTGGAGCTCGGCGAGCCGGTTGAGCGCCTCCAGCGGCGTCATGGCGTCCAGATCCAATGCGCGGATCTCCTCGACCACGGGGTGCGGCGCCGCTTCTGCGGCGAACAACGTCAGCTGGCCCGGATCGGGCTGGGGCGGCGGCGCCCCGGGTACCACGCGGTGCTCGCCCTCGAGCGTGGCGAGGATCTCCCGGGCCCGGCCGACGACAGCCTGGGGCAGGCCCGCCAGCCCCGCCACGTGGATCCCGTACGAGCGGTCGGTCCCGCCCGATTCGAGCCGGTGCAGGAAGACCACCGTGTCCCCCGTCTCCCGTACCGCCACGTTCAGGTTGCGCGCGTGCTCCAGCCGCTCCGGCAGCTGCATCAGCTCGTGGTAATGGGTAGCGAACATCGTCTTGCACCCGATCCGGTCGTGCAGGTACTCGGTGACCGCCCAGGCGATCGCCACGCCGTCGTAGGTCGAGGTGCCCCGGCCGATCTCATCGAGCAGGACCAGGCTGCGCGCGGTGGCGTTGTGGAGGATCGCGCTGGTCTCGCTCATCTCCACCATGAAGGTGGACTGGCCCCGCGCCAGGTTATCGCTCGCGCCGACCCGGGTAAAGAGCCGGTCCGCCACGCCCACGCGCGCCGCCTCGGCGGGAACGAAGCTCCCCATCTGCGCGAGCACGACGCAGAGCCCGATCTGGCGCAGGATGGTGGACTTGCCGGCCATGTTGGGCCCGGTCACGAGCAGCACGCGCTCGGCCTCGGCGAAGCGCACGTCGTTCGGGATGAACTGCTCCCGGGGCATGAGGCGCTCGATGACGGGGTGGCGGCTCTGCCGCAGGGCGAGGTCGAACCCGTCGTGCACCTCGGGCCGGGTGTACCGGTACTGCACGGCGACCTCGCCGAGCGCGCCCCAGACATCGAGCCGGGCAAGCGCGCGAGCGGTGCGCTGGATCCGCGCGATCGCGCCGCCGACCCGGGCGCGGAGCGCCGCGAACAGCTCGGCCTCACGGGTCGCGATCCGCTCCTCCGCGCCGAGGACCCTGGCCTCGTAGTCCTTGAGTTCGGGGGTGACGTACCGCTCGGCGCTCGCCAGGGTCTGCCGCCGCTCGTAGTCCGGGGGCACCTTGCCCGCGTGCGCGTTGCTGATCTCCAGATAGTAGCCGAAGACCTTGTTGAAGCCGACCTTGAGCGACGAAATGCCGGTGCGCTCCCGCTCGCGCTGCTGGAGCGTGGCGATGTAGCGCTTGCCGCCGTCCCTGAGGTCGCGCAACTCGTCCAGCTCGGGGTCGTAGCCCGCGCGGATGGCGCCGCCGTCGGCCAGGATGGCGGGCGGCCGGTCCTCGAGGGCGGCGCCGAGCTCCGCGGCGAGGTCCCCGAGGAGATCGAACTCCGCCTCCAGCTCGCCGAGCGCGGCGCTCCGGCCGCGATCGGCGAGGCCCGCGAGCGATTCCAGCACGTCCGGCAGCCGGCGGAACGAGTCGCGCAGCGCGCCCAGCTCACGGGGCGTGGCGCGGCCGGCCGCCGCTCGGCCGGCCAGGCGCTCGAGGTCGCGCACGCCGTCCAGGGCCTCGCGGAGCCGGGCCCGGCCGCGCCCGTCGGCCGCCATCACCTCCACCGCGTCGAGCCGCCGGCCGATCGCCGCGGGGTCGCGGAGCGGCGAAAGGAGCCACTGCCGCAGGAGGCGCGCACCCATGGCCGTGAGCGTGAGGTCGATCGTCTCGAGCAGCGTGGCCCCCCGGCTGCCCGCGCGCAGCGGCTCGACCAGCTCGAGATTCCGGCGGGTCATCTCGTCGAGCCAGAGGTGCGCGTCGCTCCGGCGAACGACGGGACGCGAGACCTGGGGCAGCCCGCCGGGCTGGAGCTCGCCCAGGTAGCGGAACAGGGCGCCGGCCGCGCCGATCGCCGGCCCGTCGCCGGGCTCGAGACCGAGACCGTCGAGCGAGGCGAGCCCGAAGCGGCGGGGGAGCTCCTCGCGGGCGAGATCCGCGTCGAACTCCCACGGCTCGCGCCGGGTGAGCAGCGCAGGCGCGCCCGGAAGCCCATCGGCGGAAGGCTCGGCGCCGGACGCCGGGGTCACGATCTCCGCCGGCCCGAGGCGCGCGAGCGCTTCGGCGAGCGCGGACGCGTCCACCGTCTCCAGAAGGAACTCGCCGGTGCTCAGGTCCACCGCGGCGACGCCCGCAGCCTCGGTTCCCGGCGCCACCGCCACGATCCAGTTGTTGCGGTGCCCCGGAATCCATCCGTCGGCGATCAGCGCCCCGGGCGTGACGGTCTCGACCACTTCGCGCCGCACGATGCCCTTGGCGAGCTTCGGGTCCTCCACCTGCTCGCAGATGGCGACGCGGTGGCCGGCGGCCACGAGCTGCTTGAGGTAGTCGGCCGCGGCCTTCACCGGCACGCCTGCGAGCGGTACGCCGTCGCCGCGAGCGGTGAGCGTGATGTTGAGCACGCGGGCGCCGAGCTGGGCGTCGTCGAAGAACATCTCGTAGAAGTCGCCCATGCGGAAGAACAGAATGGCACCCGGGTGGCGCGCCTTGATCTCCCGGTACTGCTGCATGAGGGGCGTGGACCCCTCGGCGACGCGCCCGGTCATGGCCCGACCACGAACGGCTGGCCGCCCAGCTTCTTCCGGATGGCGGGAAGCGCGGCGGCGGCGGCCGCCCGGGTGAGGTACGCGCCGATCCTGACCTTGTAGAGGCCCTTCTCCGCCACGACGATCGCGTCTTCTCCCCGTGCCTTGAGGTGCTGCGCGATGCTGTCCGCGGCGGCGCGGGTGTTGACGGCCGCGACCTGGATCCGGAAGACCGCGTGCGCCGCCGAATCGGGCGGGCGGCCCGCGGGGGCAGGGGCGTGGGGAAGCGATTCGGCTGCCGCGTGGGCGGCCGTATCGGGGGTGGGTGGGGCGGCCCTGGCCGTGTCCGGGGTCGGCCCAGCGGCTTTCGCGGCGGAATCGACGTGCGCCGTGTCCGCCTTGGCGGTGTCGAGCACGACTCCGGCGCAGCGCTGATTGTAGAAGGAGAGCTGGTTCCGGGCCTCGATATCGTTGCCCACCTGCGCCAGCCCTTCCGCCAGCCACCGGCACGCGGAAGGCGGTCTTCCGAGATCGAAGTAGATCCGCGCCGCCCAGAACGCCGCCTGGGGGTAGACCGGGGACGTGGGATAGTCCTGCCGCAGCCGCTCGAGGTCGCGCGCGGCGCCCGGGAGGTCGCTGCCGGCGAAGTCGAGCTGGGCCAGCCGGAGCAACGCGCGATCGGCCCAGTTCGACGCGGCGTACTCGGCGGTCACGCGCTGGAGATCGCGGCGCATCTCCTGCGGGCTCGCGGCCACGACCGCGCGGGCGTAGAGAATCTGGGGATAGAGCGTGTCGGTGGAGGGCGTGGCGGCGAGGACGCGCTCCACCGCCGCGCGCGCCGAGTCGCCCATGCCATCCTGGGCCAGGCGGACCGCGCGAGCGAGCCGGGGCTCGGTCTGGGCCGCGCAGAGTGCGGGCACGGTCAGGCCGATGGCGAGAAGAAGCGGGACCATCCCGCTCACGCGGCTCCACCCGCGCGAGGGCATCACGCCGCCTCCACGGCCGGCATCCCGATCCGCAGGACCAGGTCCGTCAGCACTCCGCGCTCGTCTGAGATCATGGTGCTCTTGAGCGCCAGGTCGGCGGCGACGGCGGCGCGGAGCGCGGCCCGGATCCGGCCGGGCGTCCAGTCCGGCGCCCAGCGGGCCCAGCGGCGTGCTTCCTCGCTCCACGACAGGAGACCAAAGGGCCGCACCCGCTTCTGGAGCTGGAAGCCGGCGTCCTCGAGGCGGCGGCCCGTCACGTTGCGGTCGTAGGCTGCGCGGATGGCGCCGAGCGCCACCAGCGTCGTTCCGAGGACGGTGAGCAGCTTGACCCCGCTGACGCCGGCCTGGCCGAGCACGGGCCCGAGGAGCCCCGCCGCTCTCCCGGGGGCGCCATCGAAGACGGCATCGCGCCAGTCGTACATGGTCTCGCCGTGCCGCACGCCGACCAGCTCGGCCACCCGGCCGGCGGTGATGGCCGACCCGCCGGCTGCGGACACGAGCTTCTCCAGCTCCGAGGCCAGGGCGCCCAGGTCGGTGCCGACGGCCCGTACGAGATGGTCGGCCGCGTCCGGCTCGACGGTCACGCCCATCCCCTTGGCGCGGTGCAGGATCCAGCGTGCCGCCCGGTCGGGCGCGAGCGGCTCGCAGGCGACGGTGACCGCAAGCCGGGCGAGGTCCTTGTCCTCCTTCTCGTCGCCGGCTCCCTGCACCAGGAGCAGGACGGTCTCCGGCGAAGCCTTTGCCAGGTAATCCAGGGCCACGCTCCGGGACTTGGTCTTCCGCTTCCACGCCTCGACCTCCCGCAGCACGACCACCCGCCGCTCCGCCATCATCGGCGGCGTGCGGCACAGGGAGTAGATCTCCTCGGGGTCGAGCTGGGCTGCGGAGCGCTGGTCGAGGTTGAAGTCACGGAGGCCCGGGTCGAGGACGTGATCCACCACCCGGCGGACCAGCTCGTCCTTGAGCAGATCCGCGGGACCATGGAGGTAGTAGGCAGGCGCGATCTCGCCCCGCTTGACCGAGCGGAGCACGCTGTCGAACGTTGCGGACGGCATTCAGGGAAGTTTAGACCCTGCGGGCGCGGCGTGCGAGCCGGTAACCGGCTGGACGGCGGCCCCACCCGCGAGGTGCCGCTCGTAGAGGCCGAGCACGTGGGCGCGCCGGACGAGCCCGAGGAAGCGGCCGGTCGGGCCGTCGACGACCGGCACGGTGTCGGTGCCCCGGACGCCCATCCGCCGGACCGCCTCCAGCAGCGAATCGGCCGGGGTGACGGCCTCGACCGGCTCCGCCAGGTCCACGGCGCGCAGCGTCGGGATCAGGTCGTGGTGCTCGGCGGCCACGCGGCCGAGATCGGCGACGGCGATGATCCCGGCAAGCCGGTGAGCGCGGTCCAGGACGGGGAGATCGACCGCGTCGCCCCGGGCGAGTCGCGCCATCAGGTCCGCGACCGGCAGGCCGTCAGGGATGGTCTCCGCGCCCGGGTCGTAGGCGTCCGCGACCGTGAGGGCGGCAAGGACGTCGCGATCCGCGCCGTGCACCAGCTGCTCGCCCCGGCGGCGGAGCCAGCCACTGTAGAGTGTGTCCGGCTCGAGCCGCCGGGCGACCACGGAAGCGATCACCGTCGCCAGCATCAGCGGCAGCACGATCGCGTAGTCGTTGGTCATCTCGAAGACGAGCAGGATCCCCGTGATCGGGGCGCCCGTAGCCGCCGCGACCATCGCTCCCATCCCGACCAGCGCATAGGGCTCCGGACGAAGCCCGAGCGCGGGAAAGAGCTGGTTGAGCGCGACCCCGAACGACCCGCCCGCCGCGGCGCCGATGAAGAGGGAGGGCGTGAACAGCCCGCCGGAGCCGCCGGTGTTGAGCGTGATCGACGTCGCCACGATGCCGCCGATCGCGAGGAGCGCCAGGGCGTGCCACGGCACGAGCCCGAAGATCTCGAGGTGGACGGCCAGATGCCCGTTGCCCACCAGGAGCCCGTTGGAGAGGAGCACGAGGCTGCCGACGGCGAGGCCGCCGAGCCAGGGCAGGGCGGCCTGCGGCAGGGCGAGACGCCGCATCAAATCGCCCATGCCGAAGTAGGTCCGGATGAACGCGACCGCTACGAGGCCGGCGAGCAGGCCGAGGAGCGGATAGAACAGGACGAGCTCCCGCTGGAGCGCGTACCCGTACTCCTTCGGAATCGGGAACGCGGGGTGGTTGCCGAGAAACCCCCGCGACACGACGGCCGCCACCACGCTGCTCACGACGACCGGCGGGAAGGCGCCGGCCGCGAGCGAGCCCACGATCTCCTCGAGCGCGAAGAACGCGCCGGCCAGCGGAGCGTTGAACGCGGCAGAGATACCGGCCGCGGTGCCAGCCGCCACGAGCACCCGGATCCGGGACACGTCGAAGCGGAACATCCGCCCGAGAAACGAGCCGACGGTGGCGCCGAGCACGGCGACTGGACCCTCCGCGCCGGCCGAGCCGCCGCTCCCGAGCGTGACGGCGCTGGCCACGGTCCGGGCGAGGGCGGGCCGCGCCGGAATGTGGCCGCCCCGCCGGGCGACGGCGGCTTGCACGTCGGGCACGATGAGGCCGTCGTTCCCCCGCGCGAAGCGCCGCATGATCCACCAGGCGGCCGCGAAGCCGGTGGCGGTGAGGAGGGGCCGGTAGGCGAGAAAGCCGGCGTAGGGCAGGTGCTCGATCGGCCAGGTCCAGAAGACGGCGAAGGCGACGTCGATGAGGCGGTAGAAGGCGACGACCCCGAGGGCGGCCGCGGCGCCGATCCCGACGCCGAAGCCGAGCAGGATGGCGTTCTCGCTGAAGCCGAGGCCGTTGAACCAGTCCGCGAAGTCGCTCCACGCGCCGCCCACGGACAGGAGCGCGCGCCGGGTGGCCTGGCGGGTGTGACGGAAAGACGTTGCGGCCCTGCGGAGAGGCATTGCTCGGCTCGAGGCGGACGACCGGTACGATACCACCGCTACCTATCTCAAGAAACACTCCACGAACATCAGCGTGATCAGTGTCTTGCCGTCCACCACTTCGCCCTGCCGCATCAGCTCGAGCACCCGGGACCAGGGCATCCGGTGGACCTCGAGGAACTCGTCCGCCTCCGTGCGCTGCCGCCCCCCCTCGAGTCCCGTCGCCAGAAAGAGATGGATTTGCTCGTCGGTGAAGCCGGGGGTGGTGTAGATGGTGGTGAGCCGGCGAAGCTCCCCGGCTGTCACTCCGGCCTCTTCCTCCAGCTCCCGCCGGGCACAGGCCTCGGGCGCTTCGCCGCGCTCGAGGCGTCCGGCGGGGATCTCCCAGACGTACCGGTCCGCCGCATGGCGGAACTGCCGGATCAGGAGAACCTCGGGATCGGGGCTTCGCGGATCCTCGGCGAAGGGGACCACGGCGGCCGCGCCGGGATGGCGGATCATCTCGAGCTCGCCGACCGAGCCATCGGGGAACCGCACCGTATCCACGTCGAGGTCGAGCACTCGGCCGGCATACATGCGGCGGGAGGAGAGGAGGGGCATGAAGTGAGCAGTGAGAAGTAAGAGGGGGGCTAGAGCAGGCTTCGCACCCAGGCCACCGGCACCTTGACCGCTTCCGCGGCGAGATACTCGAGCTCGAGCCCCGGGTTATCGGAAATAGGGCTCGTCTCGGTCGGGGACGTGTATACGTCGAGGCCCGTGCGGCGGGCTTCGAGACGAAGGCGGAGCATGTGAAACGGGTCGCTCACGAGGAGCGCAGTGTGCTGTTTGCGGTTGGCGAGCCACGCGGCCACCGCGGTCATGGACGCGGCGGTGGAGTGCCCCTGCGGCTGCACGACGACGGCGGAGTCGGGGATTCGTTGTCCCAGAAGATATCGCCGGGCAACCATCGCCTCGCTCTCCTTGTCCCCGCGGCCGACACCGCCGGTCACTACGATGGTGGGAGCCAGTCCGTCCCGGTAGAGCCCGAGGGCATGGTCGAGCCGGGCACGGAGCACGGGTGACGGCCGGCCGTTGTACTGGGCGGCGCCCAGGACGACGATCGCGTCGGCCCGGTGGCGCTGGTCCACCTGCGCCGTCACGAGCACGAAGACGAAGGCGATCGTGTAGACGATGCCTGCGAAGAGAAGGAGCAGGCCCGCGATCCGAACGGCTCTCCGGCGGGGCCGTCCCGAGGGCGGGTTAGAGGTCGAAGCTCTCGCCATGCCTGGGGACGACGACCTCGCGCACGCCCTCCTCGCGCAGGATGCCCGCCATGGCCTCGAGCGCCGGCGCTTCGCCGTGGACGGCGAAGGCGCGGCGGATCGGGCCGCCCAGACGCCGGACCCAGGCGCGAAGCTCGGTCCGATCGGCGTGAGCCGAGTACCCGGCGATGGTAACGACCTCCGCTCGGCGGGGGAATTCCTGGCCGAAGACCTTGATGACGTCCGCTCCGTCCTGAATGCGCCGGCCGAGGGTATCCGCGGCCTGGAATCCGACGAAGAGGATGCAGTTCCGGTGATCGCCGCCGTGGTTGGCGAGGTGGTGGAGGATGCGGCCCGACTCCGCCATCCCCGCGGCCGCGATGATGACGGCCGGCCCCGGCAAGGTATTCAGTCGCTTGGAATCGGCGACGTCGCGGACGTAGCGCAGGAGCGGGAAGTCGAACACCGACCCGCCGCTCTGCAGCAGCGGCTCGGCCGAGTCGAAGATCTCGGGATGGAGCCGGAAGACGGCCGTCACGTCGACGGCCAGGGGGCTGTCCACGAAGATCGGGATCTCCGGGACGGCCTTCGCGCGCCACAGCTGATGCAAGGCGTACACCAGCTCCTGTGCGCGGCCGAGGGCGAAGGCCGGAACCAGCACCTTGCCGCCCCGCGCCGCCACCCGGCGCACGAGCTCGCCCAGCCGCTCCTTGGCGTCGGCCACCGACTCGTGCGTACGGTCGGCGTAGGTGGACTCGACGATCAGCGTGTCGATCGGGCCTTCCGGCGGGCTCGGATCGCGGATGATCGGCAGCCCGGCCCGGCCGATATCGCCCGAGAAAACGACCCGGTGGGCCGCCGGCTCGCCGAGCCGCAGGTCCACGGATGCCGAGCCGAGGATATGGCCGGCGTCGGTGAACTCCAGGGTGAGGTGCTTGCGCAGGTGGAGCATGCGCCGGTACGGCAGGCCGATCGTGAGGTCCTGCACCGCCACGGCGTCGGCCATGTTGTAGAGCGGCTCGCTCGCCGGGCCCGCCCGGCCGTGGCGCGCGAGGTACTCGAAGTCCTTTTCCTGCACGTGCGCTGCGTCGGCCAGCATTACGGCGGAGAGGTCGCGAGTGGCGGGCGTGGAGTAGACCGGGCCGTGGAACCCCCGGCTCACCAGCAGCGGAATGCGGCCGGAGTGGTCGATGTGCGCATGGCTCAGGACGATCGCGTCCAGGCGCCGGGGATCGAAGGGCAGGGTGGCGTTGAGCTCGCGGGTGGCAGCCCGGTGGCCCTGGAAGAGGCCAGCGTCGAGCAGCACACGCGCCCCCGCGGCCTCGATGAGGTGCATCGAGCCGGTGACCTGGCCCGCGGCGCCCCAGAATGTGAGTCGGATGCCGGCCATCAGCGGGTGCCGAACAGCCGGTCGCCGGCGTCGCCCAGGCCGGGGAGAATGAAGCCCTTGGCGTTGAGCCCGCGGTCGAGGGCCGCGGCGAAGACCGGGACGTCCGGGTGGGCGCGCTCCATGGCACGCACGCCCTCGGGCGCGGCGACCAGGCACAGGAAGCGGATGCGGCGCGCCCCGGCGTCCTTGAGCGCTTTCGCGGCGGATACGGCGGAGCCGCCGGTGGCCAGCATCGGATCCAGCACGAAGAAATCGCGCGCTTCCTCGTCGCCGGGGATCTTGAAGTAGTAGTCGGTGGGCCGGAGCGTGGCCTCGTCCCGCGCAAGGCCGATGTGCCCCACGCGGGCGGACGGCACCAGCTGCGCCACGCCGTCCACCATGCCGAGGCCGGCGCGGAGGATGGGCACGAGCGTGAGCTTCTTGCCGGCCACCTGGCGGCCGGTCATCCGCTCGAGCGGCGTCTCGATCTCCACCGGCTGCATGGGCAGGTCCTTGGTGACCTCGTACGCCATCAGCGTCGCGATCTCGCTCACGAGCTGCTTGAAGTCGCGGGTGCTGGTTCGCTTGTCGCGGAGGAGTGTGAGCTTGTGCTGGATGAGGGGGTGCGCCAGGACCGTCAGGTTGGGATGGGCCGGGGTCGCCATGGCCCCAATATGACGGGAGAGGTGAGAAGGGAGAAGTGAGAAGCGAGAAGTGACCAGCGAGAAGGCGGGGGCCCCCCACTACTCACGTCTCACTCCTCACTGCCAGCGTCACCACCCGGCATACGGCCTCTCCCGCGGCGCAGACGCTCGCGCGGAGCGTGCCCCGGATCGGCTGCCGCCCGCGCGCGGGAACGACCGCGACCGGCGGCTCCGCGAAGTAGGCGGAGTCGGTCGTGAGGCCGGGGGCGTCGAACCGGAGCAGGGTGCCGTCGGCGGACTCGAGCACAGGCTTCACCCGCGCGTTGATCTTCCAGCCGGGCGCCGGCTCGAGCACCAGGCGGAGGGAGTCGCCGACCGGCACGGTGCGGAGGCCGAGCGGCCGGGCGGCGTCGGGCGCGCGGGGCCGGTCAGCCGCGCAGGCGGCGAGCAGCCCGAGCGCCAGCGCTGCAGCCCTTCTCACTTCTCACTCTTCACTTCTCACTTCTCCTCTCATCACCTCTCTTCGAGCAGCTCCCGGATCCGCCCCTCCCACAGCCGGTAGTCCGCGTCGCCCACGTGGAACTCGCCGGCGCCCTCGTAGCGAATCCGCCCCTTCCGGTCGATGAGCACGAAGCTCGGCCAGTAGCGGATCCCGTACAGGTTCCAGGTGCGGTCGTCGTTGTCCTGGGCGACCGGATACCTGATATGGTACTGCTCAAGCGCGCGTTGGACATTCGACCTGTCATGCTCCCCGGCGTAGGGTGGGAACTCCGGCGTGTGAACCCCGATGACGGTGAGGCCCCGGTCGCGATACTTCGCATCGAAATCCACCAGCGACGGCACCGTGTTGGTGCAGTTGTAGCAGGTGAACACCCAGAAGTTGAGGAGCACGACCCGGCCTCGGAGCGACTCGAGCGTGATCGGCCGGTCGGCATTGAGCCAGCTAGTGTTTCGCCAGGAGGGCGCGGGCCGCGGGCCGGTGGCGCTCCCGGCGAGGGCGAGTGAGAGGACGGCGAGCAGGGCGGTCTTGGGCATCGGCGGCTCCGGTGTGATCCGATGCTAACGCCGGCGGGCGCGGGATGGTTCTCCGCCTGCGCGCTCGCCGGGCCTCAGCAGCCCGTCACCGGCCCGATCCGGAGGATCTCGAAGTCGCTCCCGTGCACCGGGTGCGCGCGGAGCTGGTCGAGCGCGCCCTGCCAGCGTGGATCCGACGTCCCGGTGACGTACCAGGCGCTTCCCTGGTCCGCCAGGAGGAGTCCGTACCGCTTGAACGCCGTGAGGATGACCAGCGCGTCGCCGGTGTAGGGCGCGAGGTCGAAGTCGGCCCGTAGCCGGGCCCGGATCCCGTACGGGGGCAGGCTCGTGTCCGCGTACTGGCCGCAGTGCCCGGCCGGCGGCGTGTAGGCCCGCCGCACCTGCGGGACGGTGAAGCGGAGCGCATGGGTGATCTGGCCGCCGGCGACCTCGTCATACTTAAGCAGCCCGGGAAGGATCGGAAGCCCCGCGGCATCGGCCGAGGTCCAGCCGGGCGGGCGGGTCGCGTCGATCCTGAGATCCCATTTGGCCGACGAGCTTACCATGAAACCGGTGCCCGTGCGCACGGTGTTGTAGAGCTCGTACAGGATGCAGCTGTCCTGCTGCACGACGAGCACATGGCGGTCGCCGGAGGCGGGGTTGGGGTCGGCGGCGCTGCCGCCCTCGATCGGCGCGTCGAGCGGGATCGGCATCGGACCGGGATCGCTCTCGCTGGAGTAGTCGGCCCCGTCGGTGCCGTAGGTGATGGGAACGAGCGGCTGGGTCGCCGGGACGACGCTGTACGGAATGCCGTAGTACTCCTCGGTGGTGCCGAGGTCGAGGTGGAGCGCCGAGCCGGGGGACATCCGCGCGAGCAGCGCGCTGGAGGAGGCGTCCACCGGGTCCGCGCTCACGTCCCGATTCCACGCGTTGTCCGCCGGAAAGACCTGGCAGCCGCCGATGCTCGCGACCGAGCCGCTCGGCGGCGGGGTCCCGCCGCTCGGGCCGGTGGGCGTGGACCCGGGCGCCCGGCCCGAGGCATTGCAGGCTGCGAGCAGGAACACCAGAACGGCGAGCCGCGCATCCATGGAGGCTCCGCTCCGAACGCTCGGAGTGAGACGAACTTGAGAACTGACGCGGGCGATCCAGGGACGGGAAGGGGCAAGATCCATGCTGCGGGCGCGGGACCGCGCAGGGGCCTCGACCCCGAACGGCGCGCCTCTTCCCCGGTCATGGAATCCGTCTCAGATTGGCTCATGCACGTGCCCGGCGAACCCACGCCGGCCGTACCGCGGGAGAATGGGCATGCGTTGGACGTCGGGTGGACGGAGTGACAACCTGGAGGATCGCCGTGGGGAAGGCGGCGGCATGGGCGGCCTACCGCGCCTGGGGCTGGGCGGCATCGTCGTCCTGGTCGTGCTGAGCCTGATCTTCAAGCGGGACCTGCTCACGCCGTTCCTCTCGAGCGGCGGCGCGGGCCAGCCCAATCCCGAAGCAACCGCCGAGGAGAACGCGGCGGAGGAGCCGGAGGTCCAGTTCGTCTCTTTCGTGCTGGACGACGCCCAGGCCACGTGGACCAAGATCCTTCCCACGATGGGGAGGCAGTATCAGCCGGCCAAGCTCGTGCTCTTCCGGGACGCGATCAACTCCGCCTGCGGATTCGCGCAGGCCGCCACCGGACCCTTCTACTGTCCCCTCGATCAGCGGGTCTACATCGACCTCGGCTTCTACCAGGAGCTCAAGACCCGTTTCGGCGCGCCGGGCGACTTCGCCCAGGCCTACGTCCTGGCGCACGAGATCGGGCATCACGTGCAGGAGCTGTTGGGTACGGGGGAGCAGGTGCGCCGGGCGCAGCAGGCACACCCGGAGCGGGCGAACGAGCTTTCAGTCCACCTCGAGCTGCAGGCCGACTGTTATGCGGGCGTGTGGGGAAACTCGACCGAGCAGCGCCAGCTGCTCGACCCGGGCGACGTGGAGGAGGGCATCAAGGCCGCCGGTGCCGTGGGCGACGACCGGATCCAGCGGATGTCCACCGGCCGGGTGAATCCCGACGGCTTCACCCACGGCACATCGGAGCAGCGGGTCGCCTGGTTCCGCCGGGGCTACGAGAGCGGGCGGGCGGACGCCTGCAACACCTTCGAGTCTTCGCGCTGACTCAGCTGAGCGGCCGCGCCGGCCGGGAGGCGCAGACGTCGCATCCCGGATCGTCGCAGTGAAGCTCCAGCCACACGTTGCACACCGGGCAGAAGAAGGCGTCGTAGACCAGGAAGTACACCCGCGCTTCCCGGCAGCTCGGGCAGGCGCGCTGATCCAGCCAGCCCTCCAGGCGGAAGCCGTCGATGATGACGAGGTTCTGCCCCTGATCCACGATGACCGGCATCACAGCTCCCTCCCCGGACCCGCCCGGGTTCACGAGACGTCGTCGAGCGCCAGCGGCGTGATGCCGCGCTCCAGCTCGAGCAAGCGTTGTTTGCGCCAGAGCCCGCCACCGTAACCGCAGAGCGTCCCATCCTTCCGCACCACCCGATGGCAGGGGATCACGATGGCGATCCGGTTGTCTCCGTTCGCCTTGCCTACGGCCCGCTGTGCACCGGGCCGGCCGACGGCCGTGGCCAGCGCCTCGTAGCTCGTGGTTTCGCCGTACGGGATCTGCCTCAACTCGTCCCACACCCGTGTCTGGAACTCGGTGCCCGGGTAGAACAAGGGCAGCGTGAACGACTGCCGCCGGCCCGCGAAGTATTCGGCCAATTCCCCGCGAAGCCGGGTCAGGACCGGATGCTCGCCCGGCACGGCGGCGCATTGCAGGCGGCGCCTGAGGGTGGCGATCTGGGTCTCGAGCATCCGGCGGTCGGAGAACTCGAGGAGACAGAGGCCCCGATCGGTCGCGCCGGCCACCAGCGGGCCGAGCGGACTCTCCATCCAGCCGAGCGTGACGTGCTCGCCGCCGCGGGCTTCGCCGGGCGGAGTCCCGAAAAGCTTGGCGAACGCGTCGCGGAAGCCGCTGTGGGAGTCGTAGCCGTGACCCAGCGCGACGTCGTCCAGATCGCCGCCCTCGCGGATACGCGCGAACGCGCGGCCCAGACGGCGGCCGCGGGCGAAGGCGTGAAAGGTCATGCCGTACCTCCTCAGGAAGAACCGCCGCGCCCGCGCCGGATCGATCCCCATGCTCCGGAGGACGTCGTCGGTGATCCGCGCGTCCGGCTCGGCCTCCAGCCGGCCGATCAGCGTTCCGGCCCACGCGGGCACCGGTTCACCCGTCTCGAGCGGCCGGCACCGCTTGCAGGGCCGGAAGCCGGCGAACATCGCTTCCCGTACGGCGGCGAAGTACTCGACGTTTCGGCCGAGGGGTTTCCGCGCCGGACACGACGGCCGGCAGAAGACGCCCGTGGTGCGCACGCCGAGCCAGAAGATCCCGTCGTAGGACCGGTCCCGGTTCCGGAAGGCCGTTTCCATCTCGTCGCGCGGCGGAAGCGTCCGCATGGATTCAAGGTACGGCCCGGACCGGCGCGCCGTCCACCGAAAACTCGACGCCGAATTCGGGGGCCGGTCGCCGGATCGGCCCGGTGGGGGGTAACTTCCGGTCAGGGTTCGGTTGCGGTCGGCTCACTCAACCAGGCAAGGAAGCTCCATGGGCAAAGGCGATCGGAAGTCCCGGCGCGGCAAGATCTTTCGCGGAACCTACGGCAAGCGGCGGCCACAGAAGAAGAAGACGGTCAAGAGCTCCGGGAAGTGAGTGTGCCGGTGCGCTGCGGCTGGGCGCGCACCGACCTCGGCATCCCCTACCACGACACCGAGTGGGGCGTCCCCGTCCACGACGACCACACCCTCTTCGAATTCCTGATCCTCGAGGGCGCGCAGGCGGGCCTGAGCTGGGAGACGATTCTCCGGAAGCGGGCCCGTTACCGCGAGGTCTTTGCCGGCTTCGATCCGGCGCGGGTGGCGCGGTTCACCGAGACGCGCGTGGCCCGGCTGCTCCAGGATCCGGGGATCGTGCGCAACCGGCTCAAGGTCGAGAGCGCGGTGACGAACGCGCAGGCGTTTCTCGCCGTGCAGCGCGAGGCGGGCAGCTTTGACGCCTACGTGTGGCGGTTCGTGGGCGGGGCGCCGAAGCTGAACCGCTGGCGCGCGCCCGGCCAGGTGCCGGCGCGCACCGCGGAATCGGACGCGCTCAGCAAGGACCTTCAGAAGCGCGGGTTCCGCTTCGTGGGCTCGACCATCTGCTACGCCTTCATGCAGGCCGTGGGAATGGTGAACGACCACACGACCGGCTGCTTCCGCTACCGCGAACTCACCGGCTGAAACCGGGGGCGGGCGCCGCCGTACGGTCGAGCACGATGCGGGCACGTCTGCCGGCTCCTGTCCTTCTCATCCTGAGTCTTGCCACCGCGCCCGGCCTCCGGGCTCAGTCGAGCTGCGACCCTGCCTTCGCGCCCGCCGCCGACAGCGTCCGCGAGATGGTGGGCCGGCTCGGGCTGCTCGGCGCGGGGCTCATCGTCCGGCTCCGCGGCCGCCCCGTGTGCGAGGTCTACGTCGGCCCGCTCGGGCCGGAGACGGAGATGCCGGTGGTGTCGGCCGCAAAGTGGCTGTCCGCGGCGGCGATCCTCGCTTTGGTGGACGAGGGCAAGCTCGGGCTGGATGATTCGGTTTCCCGGTACCTGCCGTACTTCAAGGGAGACAAGCGGGGCATCACGCTGCGCCAGCTGCTCTCGCACACCTCCGGCCTCGTCGACTACTCGCCCTGCATGTTCCAGCAGCAGCTGACACTGGACGTCTGCGCCCGGCAGATCGGCGAGAAGACCAAGCTCCGCGCGCCGCCGGGGCGGGAGTTCGCCTACGGCGGCGCCGGGTTCAGCGTGGCGGGGCGGGTGGCGGAGGTGGCGGCGAGCGCGCCCTGGGCCGATGTCTTCGCCGGCCGGATCGCCCAGCCGCTCGGCCTCCGGCACACCGGCTACGGGCCCACCGCGAACCCGATGCTCTCGGAGGGGCTGGTGTACTCCTCGGCGAGCGACTACGCCACGTTCCTCCAGATGCTGCTGGACGGCGGGACGCACGACGGCCGGCGGGTGCTGTCCGAGGCGATGGTCGAGGAGATGATGCGGGACCAGACCGCCGGGATCGCCAAGCGGGTATCCCCTGGCGGCGACCGCACCTACGGCCTCGGCTGCTGGCGGGACGTGGTGGACTCGACCACCGGCCGCGCGCTGGTGCTCACCAGCCCGGGCGGGGGCGGGTTCGTGCCCTGGATCAACCGCCGGCGCGGCATGATCGGCGTGCTGGCCGTGTTCGACCGGCTCGAGCGGGTCTGGCCCACGGCGATCGCGGTGATGACGGCGGCGCGGGACGGGGCGGTGGCGCTGGACAGCGCGGCGGCCGGGGCGGGCGCGCATTAGGGGCAACTGTGCCGGTCGGGGCGGAGGGCGGCTGGCGCTGTCGCCCGATCGCGCCGGCGGGGTAAGTTGTTCGGGTGCGGCGGACTCCCGAGGGAAGGCCGATATGACGCTCGACATCGCGATCCGGAAAGCGGCGACGCTCAAGCCCAAGCCCGCGCCCGAGGCGCTCGGCTTCGGCCGTCACTTCACCGATCACATCTTCGTGATGGACTACGATCCGGGGCACGGGTGGCACGACGCCCGGATCGTGCCCTACGGTCCGCTCGGCCTGGAGCCGGCCGCGGCGGTGCTCCATTACGCGCAGGCGATCTTCGACGGCCTCAAGGCGTTTCGCGGCGCGGACGGGCGGATCCGTTCGTTCCGGCTGGACGACCACTGCCGGCGCATCAACCGGAGCGCGGCCAAGGTCTGCATGCCGCCGATCGAGCCCGAGTGGCTGCACGACTCCATGGTGGAGCTGATCCGGGTGGAGCAGGACTGGGTGCCGTCGGGCGCGGGCACCTCGCTCTACATCCGCCCCACCATGATCGCGAGCGAGCCGTTCATCGGCGTGCGGCCAGCCGAGCAGTACACCTATTTCGTGCTGCTCTCGCCGGTGGGGAGCTACTACGGCGAGAAGCACGAGGCGGTGAAGATCTGGGTGGAGATGCGGCACGTGCGGGCGGCGCCGGGCGGCCTGGGTGCGGCCAAGGCCGCCGCGAACTACGCGGCCAGCCTCGAAGCGGCGCAGGAGGCCAAGCAGCGCGGGTTCGACCAGGTGCTCTGGCTCGACGCGCTGGAGCACCAGTGGATCGAGGAGGTGGGCACGATGAACCTCTTCGTCCGCCTGGGCGACGAGGTCGTGACGCCGCCGCTCACCGACACGTTCCTTGCCGGCATGACCCGGGACAGCGCGCTGGTGCTGCTGCACGACTGGGGCGTGAAGGTGACCGAGCGGCGGGTGTCGATCGACGAGCTCAAGCACGCGCACCGGCGCGGGGAGCTGGCCGAGGTGTTCGGCACCGGCACCGCGGCGGTAATCTCGCCGGTGGGGCTCCTGGGCTTTCCGGACGGCACGCTCACGGTGGGAGACGGGAAGCCGGGCCCCGTGGCCGAGCGGCTGTTCGCGGCGCTGACGGACATCCAGTACGGGCGGGCGCCGGACCGGCACGGGTGGATGGTGCCGATCACCTGAGCCGGGGGCTGGGCGGCTTGCAAAAGCGGTGCGGCGCTTAGATTTTCCGACCCCCGGCTAGGTAGCTCAGATGGTAGAGCAGCGGACTGAAAATCCGCGTGTCGGCGGTTCGATTCCGCCCCTAGCCATTTCGAGTAAGCCGCTGTAGGCGATGCAGTTTGCGATGCGATGGCCACCGCGACGGCGGTGGCCGTTCTC
>DASWAI010000261.1:0-3946 GCA_036391215.1 Gemmatimonadales bacterium | reverse complement strand
CGATCGGTAACGCGGTCACCGAGCCACCGCCCGAGGCCGCGTCAAGCTTGCCGGCGCGCTCCAGCAGACGGGCGTGCAGGTAGAAGACGTCGCCGGGATAGGCCTCCCGGCCCGGCGGGCGCCGCAGGATCAGGGAGAGCTGGCGATAGGCCGCGGCCTGCTTGGACAGGTCGTCGTAGACGCAGAGCGTCGCCTTGCCCTCCTCGTACATGAAATACTCGGCGAGGGCGCAGCCGGAGTAGGGCGCGATGTACTGGAGCGGCGCCGGCTCCGAGGCGGACGCCACGACGACGATGGTGTAATCCATCGCGCCCGCTTCCTTGAGCCGCTCGACGACCGTGGCCACGGTCGAGCGCTTCTGCCCGATCGCCACGTATACGCAGACCACGCCCTGGCCCTTCTGGTTGATGATCGTGTCCACCGCGATCGCGGTCTTGCCGGTGCCGCGGTCGCCGATGATCAGCTCGCGCTGCCCCCGCCCGATCGGGATCATCGAGTCGATGGCCTTGATGCCGGTCTGGAGCGGCTCCTTCACCGGCTGCCGGACGATGATGCCCGGCGCCACCATCTCCACCGGCCGCGAGCCCGTGGTCTTGATCGGGCCCAGCCCGTCCACCGGGCGCCCGAGGGCATCCACCACCCGCCCCAGCATGGCCGGGCCGGCGGGCACCTCGAGCAGCCGCCCGGTGCGGCGGACCTCGTCGCCTTCCTTCAGCTTGAGGTAGTCGCCGATGACGGCGGCGCCGACGTTGTCCTCCTCGAGGTTGAGCACGAGGCCCGTGACCACTTCGCCGGTTTCCTGCGCCGTGAACTCGAGCATCTCGCCCGCCTCGGCCGACTTGAGGCCGTAGATGCGGGCAACGCCGTCGCGCACCTCGAGAACGGTGCCGACTTCGGACGTGTCCTGGGCACCGAGGTCGGCGGCTGCGATCTCGCGGAGGAGGACCTCCTTCAGCTCGCCAGGGCGGAGGATCGTTTCAGTGGCCATGTAGTCGTCGGTACGGGTGAGGAGGATCGGTCGCAATCCAGCTTGTGAAAATAATCACAATGACCGGGACCCGGCAAGATTCGGCCGCTCTTCGGCCACCTAGCCGCGGCTCCGGGTGTTGCCCCGGGCAAAGGCCTGGAGCACCCCCCGCGGCCCCAGGGCGCCCAGCGCCGACGGGGCGACGTTGGCGATCCGCCGGACCGTGCCCGCGAGGTGGCCGGCCGAGGTGAAGTGCAGCACGCGGACGACCGCGCCGATCCGGTAGCCGGGACTCCGCAGCAGCTGGGCGGCGCACGCGACGCGGGTGAGATCGATGACCCGCTTCAGGTTCGGGGCTCCGCCGGCGCCGAACTGGCGGGAGAGATGCTCCCGGCTCACGCCCAGCTCGCGCGCGAGCGCCAGCGTGCGCACCGGGCGTTCCACATCGCGCACGAGAATGTCCCATGCCTGCCGCTGAAGCGGCTCCGAGAGCCGGAGCAGCCGGGGACCGTCGGCCAGCGCCTGGCGGCGGGCCGTGGTGAGGGAGCACCGGAGCACGAGGTCGCCCACGACCGCGTCGTCCACGCCCTCCACGGCGAAGGCCGCGACCGCGTGCCGCTCGCAGGCGGCCAGCACCTCCCCGTCGTCGGGACGGAACGGCGCATAGGCCACGACCGGGATCGAGGGGAAGCGCCGACGGAGATCCGTCAGGCCGTCCATGAGACCGGCCTGGGGCGCCAGCACGATCGCGTCCACCAGCCGGGCCTCGAGGGTGCGCTCGAGCCCGGCCACGGTGCGGCACGCGACCACCCGGGGCCCGCTCCGCGGGAGGGTGCGCCGAAGGGCGAGCGCGCCCGCGCGGCTCTCGAGCAGTGCGGCAACCGCGGCCACGGCGTCAGGCCGCGTCGGACGGCGGCCGCGGCCGGCCCTGCCCGGTCGCGACCAGCGTGCGCACCATCTCTCCCGCGCGCTTGAGCACGCCGCGCGCGTTGTCGTAGGAGAGCGCCTCCAGGGCCCGGTCGAGCGGCTCCCAGCGGAAGGCGGTGATCCCTTCCTCCACCTGGGGCGACGGCTCCCCGTCGGCGGATTCGAAGAGAAAGAAGTGGCAGTACTTGTGGATGTGGCGGCCGCGAAAGCGGAAGTGCCAGTCGATGACCCGGATGGGTCCCCGGAGCGCCAGCTGGGCCAGGCCCGTCTCCTCCGCCGTCTCCCGCGCGGCCGCTTCCGCCGGCGTCTCGCCGTCCTCGAGATGCCCCTTGGGAAAGCCCCAGTTGTCGTAGGAGTCCTTGATCAGGAGATACTGGGTGCCCTGGTCGGAGAGGCGGAAGACGATGCCGCCGGCGCTCACTTCCTGGTCCGCCCGGCGCTTCCCCATCAGAAGACCGAGACCTTGAAGTAGCGCTTGGGGTTCGCCTTGATGTCGGCGAGCAGCGAGCGCAGCTCGACCACGGCCCGGGTGGTTTCGACGTACAGCGTGGAGTCGGTCGCGAGCCGCCCGAACGATCCCTGGCCCGCCTGGAGCCGGGTCAGCAGGGAGTCGGCGGCCTGGAGCACCCGCACCACGCTGGTCTGGTTCTCCCGCGCCGCGGTCATGACCGAACGGAAGTCGGCCGCCGCTTGCCGGAGATCCTGGCTCGAGGCGCGGGTGTTGTTCATGATCTCCTGGAACTGGTTCGCGTTGGTGGCGCTGTCCACCCGGGCCACCGTCCGCTCGAATCCGCGGGCCACGCCCGCGAACGCGTTGGCGGACGTGGCGACGCTCGCGCTCACCTGATCGAGGCGGTCGGCCTGTTGGTTGGTGAACTTCACGAGCCGGTCGGAGATCCGGCTGAGGTCCTCGACGCTCCGGCGCACGTCGCGCACCGCGGAGGAGTCGAACACGCTGCGGACCCGCTGGGTGACGTCAGCCACGTCGCCGGCGATGCGGCTCGCCTGCGCGGTCAGCTGGCCGATGTCCGGCAGCGTCGCACCGGGCCAGGCGTCGCCCGGCGTGGCCTGCGACTCGAGAAGGGCGGCGCGGACGGCCGGGTCGTCGGGAAGCGGCTCGAGCGGAATGATGTTGGCGGCCCATTCGCCGAACAGGCTGCTGGAGGCGGAGATCACGGCGGGCTTGGCGGGAAGATCCACGTCCCGGTCCACGGTGAGGTCCGCGTCCACCCAGCCGCCAGGGGCGAGGCGGATGGCCTCCACCCGGCCGACCTTGACGCCCCGGAGCGTCACCGGCGCCCCGACCCCCAGGGCGCCCACCGTGCGGAAACGGGCCACGTGGCTCTGGGCCCGCTTGTGGATGTCGGTCTGGCTCAGCCACAGCGCGCCACCCACCACCAGCGCGGCCGACGCGAGCACCGCGAGCCCCACCGTGAACTCGTTGCCGCGCTTCACGACGCCGACCTCCGGGCCGGCAGCTCGACGTCGTCGGGCCGGCCCTCGATGAACTGCCGGACGACCGGATCGGTCGTC
This sequence comes from Gemmatimonadales bacterium, assembly GCA_036391215.1. Lineage (GTDB taxonomy): Bacteria > Gemmatimonadota > Gemmatimonadetes > Gemmatimonadales > GWC2-71-9 > DASQPE01. The sequence goes on along the minus strand of DASWAI010000261.1, from coordinate 519 downwards.
GCCTGAATCTCGGCGACGGTGCCCACCTGCCGGATCACGCCGTCGTGGAGCATCCCGATCCGGTCGCCGACGGTGAACGCGCTCCGCATGTCGTGCGTCACGATCACGCCGGTGACGCCCAGGTCGCGGGTACGCTGCATGAGGCGGTTCATGACCGCCGACGTCACGGGATCGAGGCCGGTGGTCGGCTCGTCGTATAGAATGTAGCGCGGCTCGAGGGCCACGGCGCGCGCGATCCCCACCCGCTTCCGCATGCCGCCGGACAGCTCCGCCGGGTAGCGGTCTTCCTGCCCGCTCAGCTCGACGGTGGCGAGGCTGTGCTCGATCCGGGCCCGGATCGTGTCCTCGTCGAGCCCCCGTTTCGCCAGGCCCAGCCGGATATTCTCGGCCACGGTCATCGAGTCGAACAGCGCGGCGAACTGGAAGACATAGCCGATGTGCGCCCGCAGCTGGGTGAGGTCGTCGCGGTCGAGGTCGGGCACGCTCAGCCCGTCCACCTCGATCCGGCCGGCGTCGGGC
>DASWAI010000260.1:0-6218 GCA_036391215.1 Gemmatimonadales bacterium | reverse complement strand
CCTCACCCCGAATCTCGCGGGCGCACTCGCGTATCTCTTTGGTCCGATCACGGGCATCCTGTTTCTGGTCGTCGAGAAGACCAACTCCTTCGTGCGCTTTCACGCCATGCAGTCCACCGTGCTCGGCGTCGCGTGGGTGATCTTCTGGATCGCGTTGTCCATCGTGACGAGCCTGGTTCCGGTGCTCGGCTGGATCGTCGGGTTCCTCGTCTCCATCGTGCTCGGTCTCGGCGGCTTCATCCTCTGGCTGCTTCTCATGTGGAACGCGTACCAGGGCAAGGAGTGGGAGCTGCCGGTCATCGGTCCCTTCGCCCGGAAGCAGCTGGGCGGCGCTGCCTGACCCCGCCGCCGCGCGGCCAGACCTGGTCCGCGCGGTCCACGTCGGGATACGCATGGTCGGGGTCCAGCTCCACCTTGACCACCTTGGGCGTGGCCGCGACCCGATAGATGTAGCGGCGGTCGCCGTTGAACCAGACGCTCACCGGAACCAGGACGCGCTCCACCGCCCCGCCCTCGCGGGTGATCGCGAGCGGCACCGGCATGTCGATCCGTCCCCGGTTCTCCAGCACGATCGCCACCGAGTCCCCCTCGGTGCGCACGGTGTCGAGCGCCTGATCCAGCTTCCAAGTCTCGTAGAACCATTCCTTCCAGAACCATGAGAGGTCCTGACCGGTCACGTCGTCGAAGGTGTTCCAGAAGTCCCAGGGCGTCGGGTGCTTGCCCAGCCAGCGGCGGCCGTACTCCCGGAACGCCTTCTCGAAGGTGTCGCGCCCCAGGACTTCCCTGAGCGCCACCAGGACGGTGGCCGGCTTCCAGTACGCGGCCACGCCGTAGCTCTCGTCGTCGCCGTACCTGTCGCCGGGCTTCATCATGTCTTCCTCGTAGCCCGCCGCCGCGGCCCGCAGGTAATAGTTCCGGTTGCGCGCTTCGTCGTCGAAGTGCTTGAAGAAGTCCGCCATGGACTGCGACTGGTCGTACTGAGTGAACCCCTCGTCCATCCAGCCGTAGCGCTTCTCGTCCGAGCCCACCATCATCGGGAACCACATGTGCCCGATCTCGTGGGTGACCACCTCGTACATCGTGAGGCTGTCGTAGGTCCCGGAGATGCAGGTGAGCATCGGGTACTCCATGCCGCCGCAGCCATCGGGGCCGTCCATCGCCGTCATGTGCGGGTAAGGATACGGCCACAGCTTCCGCGAGTAGAACTGCACGGAGTGGCGGGCGTAGCGCGCAGCCTCGTCCCAGTAGGAGCGCACGCCCTCGGGCCGGTAGAACGTCGACACCAGCGAGGCCGAGACCGCCCGCCCGTCGGCGCTGTCGGTGACCGCGCGGGTCGCGTCCCAGAGATACCGCGGCGACGTGCCCCAGTCGAAGTCGCGCACGTCCCGCGCGGTCCAATGCCAGGTCAGCTTGCCGTTGCTCCCCGGTGCCGTGACCACGCTGTCCGCCTTGTCCTTCTCCGTGACGACGTGCACGATGCCGGTCGCCGTGCGGGCCGAGTCGAGCCGGGCGCGGGTCTGCGCCGACAGCACTTCGCCAGGGTTCTCGAGGGTGCCCGTCGCGTCCATCACCCAGCCCACCGGCAAGGTGATCGTCACATCGTAGTCGGCGTAGCCCATGTAGAACTCGCCGCGCCCGAGGTACTGGTCGATCTGCCAGCCGTTGACGTCGTCGTAGACCGCGAGCTGCGGGTACCAGTAGGAGATGAACCAGACCTCGCCGTCCTGCCCGCCCCGGGGCGCCGTCTCGGACTGGACGCGGAACTGCCACTGGAAGTCCAGCACCAGGGAGTCCCGCGGCGCGAGCGGCGCCGGCAGCCGGATCTCCATGACGGTGCCGTTCACCGTGTAGCCCGGCTCCTCCGCCTTGGCCAGGCCGCTCAGCGCCTTGCCGCCGACCACGACCTTGTCGAAGTCGATGCCGCCGAGCTTCGGGGTCTGCTGGTTCCGCTTGGCGTCGGGGCGGAAAAGGTTCTGGTAGGCCTGGACGTAGACCACCGGGAGCGTGTCGGGCGAGCGATTGAAGTAGACGACCCGGCCCCGCCCGGTGATCCGCTTGAGGACCGGATTCAGCTCCGCCTCCAGCCGGTAGCGGGCGTACTGCTGCCAGTAGTTGGGGCCGGGCACGCCGGTCGCGGTGCGCGTACCCCGCGCGACGGCCCGGGTGAAGGCCTCGGGGATCTCGAGGCGGAGCGCGGGTGCCAGCGAAGGATTGGTCGGGGCCCCGGTCACCGCGCCCACCGCGGGCGCGGGGCTGGGCGCAGGGGCCGGGGCGGTCGCGGCGCGCCCGGCGCTGCAGGCTGAAACGAGAGCGAGTCCGGCCGCGATGGGGAGCGGAACGAGCCTGAGGTGGGTGGGCATAGGCAGGGAACAGTAACGGGAGAACCGCAACTGCTCCACCGTGCCCTACCGCATGGCAATCACCGCCAGCGCATCGTGGAACGCCGCCGCCGAGCGGGGCCGATCGCGCGGCTCCGCCGCGACCACGCTCGCGAGCAGCTCGGCCAGCTGTTTCGGAACGGACGCGTCGCTCGCGACGGGAAGCGGGCCGCCCCGCAGCATGCGCGCGGCCAGCTCGGCGGGCGTGGAGCCCTCGAACGGCAGGCGCCCGGTGAGCGCCTGATGCAGCACGACGCCGGCCGCGAAGAGATCGGTGCGCGCGTCGGCGGGCTCGCCGAAGAGAAGCTCCGGCGCCATGTACGGCGGCGTACCCGGCGTCGTCATGCCGGGCGCGGCGGCGCCCGCGGCATCGCGGAGCGAGGCGACGCCGAAGTCGGTGAGCTTCACCTGCCCTTCCGCCGTGAGCAGGATGTTCTGCGGTTTGACATCGCGGTGCAGTACTCCGCGCGCGTGGACGACGTCGAGCGCGCGGCACAGTTGCATGCCCACGACCACCGCGGCCGGCACGGGCAGGTGGTCGTGGCGCGCGAGCAGGTCGGCGAGCGAGATCCCCTCGACGTATTCCATCACCAGGAACCGCGCGTCGCCCGCCATGCCGACGTCGTGCGTGCGCACCACGTTGGGATGGGTGATGCGGCGGGTGAGCCGCACCTCGGCGACGACCGAACCGATTCCCTCGTCGCTCAAGGGCAGGTCGGCCCGCAGCAGCTTGAGGGCGACGCTCTCGTCGAGCACGCGGTCCCGGGCCTCATACACCACGCCCATGCCGCCGGTACCGACGTGGCGCCGGAGCTCGTAGCGCCCGGCGATGACCTCGCCGATCGCGGGGGCCCCCGCCGGCGGCCCGAGGCGGGCGGGTCCGGCGGCGCGCCCCACCAGCCCGCGGAGCGCGTCGGCCTCGACCTGTTCGGCGTGCCGCCGCTCCTGCTCCAGCAGCACGACCTTCCGCCGCGCGCCCCACTTGTACCCTCCCAGTTCGCCGTCTCCGCGCACTACGCGATGGCACGGTACCACCAGCGCGACCGGATTCGCCGCGCACGCCTGCGCCACCGCGCGTGCTCCCCGCGGTGCGCCCACGGCCCGCGCCACCTCCGCGTACGAGCGGGTCTGGCCCAGGGGAATCGACCGGAGCGCGCTCCACACTCGCCACTGGAAGGCCGTGGCCCGCACGTCGAGCGGCACGTCCACCCGCGGCGTCTCGCCTTCGAGATGCCGCACGATCTCGTGCGCCCAGGCCCCCACGCCCTCCGGGTCGGCGGCAAGCCGGGCCTCCGGGAACTCGGCGCGAAGCCCCGCCTCGAGCGCCGGGTCGTCCTCGCCGAGGCGAACGCTGCACACCCCCCGCTCGGTCGCGGCGACGAGCAGGCGGCCGAGCGGCGAGGCCACTACCGCGTAGCGGATCGAGAGCCCGCGTCCGCCCCGGCGGTAGGTCGCGGGCGTCATGCCGAGCGGCGACCGGGCCCGCTCGTAGACGGGGCGGCCGGAGCCGTACCCCGCGGCATACACCGCCCGGCTCACGGTCTGGCCTTCCCGGAGCCCGCTCTTCAGGCGTTCGACCCGACGGGCCTCGACCCACTCGCGCGGGCTCACGCCGACGACCCGCTTGAAGACCCGTTGCAGGTGCCAGGGACTCAGACCCACGGCGGTCCCCAGCTCGGCCAGCGTCGGCGGCGCGTCCAGCCGGGCGTCGAGCGTCCGGCTGGCGAGCCGCACGGCCCGGAGGTCGGCGTCCTCGGCCGCGACTCCGCGCGGCCGGCACCGCAGGCAGGCGCGGAATCCCCGCGCCTCGGCGGCGTCCGGGTCCGAGAAGAAGTGTACGTTTCGACGATTCGGCCGCCGTGACGCGCAGGACGGCCGGCAGTAAATGCCGGTCGTGCGGACGGCGTAGACGAAGCGGCCGTCGAAGCGCCGGTCGTGCGTCACGACGGCGTCCCAGGCGTGGTCCGGATCGACGGTCAGGTGGTCCAAGGCTCTCACAGCGGTCATGTCTCCCTCCCGGGACAATAGTGCAAAGGCCCGGGGTTCGCCGCTATCCGGTTCTTGCGGCGCAATCCCCGGCCCGGTGGGCCGCCGCCCCGCTCCGCCGTCTCCTCTACGACCATGATGAACGGCCCCCGGTTCCCCCTCGTCGCCCTGACCGCCGCCGCCCTCGCCACCACCGTGCTCGCAGGGTGCCGCGCCGCGTCTCGCCCCGATACCCGCGAGGCGAAGCGGGAGGCGTTCACGCCGTCCGTCGATCGCGACCCGGCACCAGGGCCGGCGCCCGAGGGCATGGTCTGGGTGCCCGGCGGTCGTTTCTGGATGGGTTGCGGCGGATGCAACCTCCCCGACGCCGTGCCGGTGCACCCGGTCGAGATCAGCGGGTTCTGGATGGACCGGACGCCGGTGACGAACGCCGAGTTCGCGCGCTTCGTCGCGGCGACCGGATACGTCACCGTGGCCGAGCGCAAGCTCGACCCGAAGGAGTTCCCGGACCTCCCGGCGGACCGGCGGGCGCCGGGCTCGCTGGTCTTCTCTCCCCCGAAACACGACCTCCCGTATCTGCGCTATCTCGACTGGTGGCGCTGGGTGCCCGGCGCGAGCTGGCGCCATCCGGAGGGGCCGGGCAGCGACCTCGCGGGCCGGGAGAATCACCCCGTGGTCCAGGTGGCGTACGCCGACGCGGAGGCCTACGCGCGCTGGGCGGGGAAGCGGCTTCCCACGGAGGCGGAGTACGAGTGGGCGGCCCGCGGCGGGCTCGACCGAAAGCGCTATGCCTGGGGCGACGACCTCAAGCCGGGCGGGCGCTGGGTCGCGAACATCTTCCAGGGCCGGTTTCCGACCCACAACACCGCCGAGGACGGGTACGCGGGAACCTCACCGGTGTCGGCGTTCCCCCGGAACGGGTTCGGGCTCTATGACATGGGCGGGAACGTCTGGCAGTGGACCAGCGACTGGTATCGGGACGACTGGTACGCCCGGGTGGCCGCGTCGGGCGTGGCACGGAACCCGACCGGACCGCCGAAGAGCCTCGACCCCTCCCGCCCCGAGGCGCCGACCCGCGTCATCCGCGGGGGCTCGTTCCTCTGCAGCGATCAGTTCTGTACCCGGTATCTCGTGGGCAGCCGGGGGCGGGGCGACGAGAGCACCGGCTCATCCAACCTCGGCTTCCGGTTGGTGCGCTGATGGGTGCTCAGGCCGCGCCCCCTCGGAGCGGCAGCCGCCGGATGCGGCGGCCGGTGAGCGCGAACAGAGCGTTGGCGAGCGCCGGCGCCACCGGCGGAACCGGCGGCTCGCCGAGCCCGCGCGGCGGCTCGCCGTTCTCTACGAAATGCGCTTCGATGCGGGGCGCCTCGCCCATTCGGAGCCAGCGGTAGGTGTCGAAGTTGGTCTGCCGGACCCGCCCGCGCTCCACCGTGATCTCGCCGTACAGTGCCGCGCACAACCCCTCCAGGATCCCGCCCTCGACCTGCGCTTCGGCTCCGCTCCGGTTTACCACCGTGCCGCAGTCCAGAGCCGCGACCACCCGGTCCACCCGGAACTCTCCGGCCGGGTCGAGCGAGACCTCCACGACCTCGGCGGCGTAGCTCCCGAAAGTGAAGTGCCCGGCGATGCCGCGCGCGCGGCCGGCGGGCAGCGCGGTGCCCCACCCCGCGCGATCGGCGGCGAGCCGGAGCACGCCGGCGAGCCGGCCCGGGTCGAAGACCGGTCCGCCATGGCCGCTGTAGGGGAGCTGGCGGGGCGCGCCCAGCCAATCGAGGCGGAACGCCAGCGGATCGCGCGCAGCGGCCGCCGCCACCTCGTCCACGAAGCTTTCCACCGCGAACGCGTTGGCCGAAT
>DASWAI010000259.1:0-5565 GCA_036391215.1 Gemmatimonadales bacterium | reverse complement strand
GTGAGGTGCTCGCCGAGCGCGTCTTTGATGACGCGGTCCTTCTCGAAGTACTCGAGCGCCTCGTGCAGATCGCGCGGCAGCTCGTCGATCCGGTACTTGCGCCGGTCCCGGAAGCTCATGCGGAAGATGTTCCGGTTCACCGGCTCGCGGCATTCGAGCTTCTGCTCCACGCCGTCGAGCCCCGCCGCGAGCTGCACGGTGAGGGCCAGGTAGGGATTGGCGGACGGGTCCGGCATCCGCAGCTCGCACCGCGTGCTCAGGCCCCGGCGGTCGGGGATCCGGACCAGGGGCGAGCGGTTCCGCATCGACCAGGCCACGTTCACCGGCGCCTCGTAGCCCGGCACCAGCCGCTTGTAGCTGTTGATGAGCGGGTTGGTGATCGCGCAGAAGCCGCGCGCGTGCTGCAGCAGCCCCTCGATGTACCACAGCGCCACGCGGGAGAGCTGGTGCTCCGCCTTGGGATCGAAAAAGGCGTTCTCCTTGGGGCTCCGAAACAGGGACTGGTGGGTATGCATGCCGCTCCCGTTCTGTCCCTGGATCGGCTTGGGCATGAACGAGGCGAGGAAGCCGTACCGCCGGGCGACGTCGCGGACGACGAACCGGAAGGTCGCGAGGTTGTCCGCCGTGGTGAGCGCGTCGGCGTAGCGGAAGTCCACCTCGTGCTGGCCCGGCGCCACCTCGTGATGGGCCGCCTCCACCTCGAAGCCCATCAGCTCGAGGTGCTCCACGATCACCCGGCGAATCTCCTCGCCCCGGTCCACCGGGGTGAGGTCGAAGTACGCGCCCGAGTCGTGCGTCGTCGTGGTGGGCGATCCATCCGGCGCCATCTCGAAGAGGAAGAACTCGGCCTCGCAACCGGCCATCATGGTGTAGCCGAGCTTCCGGGCCCGCGCGATCTGCCGCTTGAGCGTGTGGCGGGGACAGCCGACGAAGGGCTCGCCGTCCGGCGTGTGGATGTCGCAGAGGAGCCTGGCGACCCGCCCGCCCTCGTCGTCGTAGGGGAGCAGCCGGAAGGTGGAGAGGTCCGGCTTGAGCAGCATGTCCGATTCCTCGATCCGCACGAAGCCTTCGATCGAGGACCCGTCGAACATGATCTCGCCGTCGAGCGCCTTCTCGAACTGGATATGCGGCACCTCGACGTTCTTGTTCACGCCGAGGATGTCGGTGAACTGGAGCCGGAGGAAGTCCACACCGAACTTCTCCGCCAGCTCCTTGATATCCTGCCTGCCGGCGCCGCTCAGGTCGGTCGGGAACGTGTCCCGCGCCGGGCGGGGGCGCGTTGCTGTCATGCGGCCTCGAGTGTCGGGGATCGGGAGGACGCTAAGAACGCCTCCCCGACGGCGCGAGGCCGCGGGCCACGGCTCCCCCCCGGGGGCCGGTCCCCATTAGCTTGCTGCCCCAGCATGTCCGATCACACCCCTCCCGCGACCGGCCCCGCCCCCACCACCGCCTGCCCGGCGTGCGGCGCCGAGGCGTCCGGCAAGTTCTGCGGCCGCTGCGGCGCCAGTCTCGGCCCGCGCCGCTGCGGCCACTGCTCGGCCGAGCTCTCGGCGCACGCCCGCTTCTGCCACCGCTGCGGGCACCCGGTCGGGCCGGGCGCCGCCCGGGCGTCGGCGGCAGCGGGGCCCCGGCCGGAGCAGACCGCCTGGATCGTGGCCGGCGCGCTCGTGCTTCTGCTGCTGGGCGCCATCGTCTGGCGGGTGGAGCGCGGCACCGCGGCGCCCGTCGTCCCCGACATGGCCAACCCGGGTGCGGGGGACGCGCCGTTCGCCGGGGGCCGGCCGGCCGGTCCGGCGCCGGACATCAGCGCCATGTCGCCGCGGGAGCGGTTCGACCGGCTCTTCAACCGGGTGATGAGCGCGGCGGAGCGCGGGGACTCGGGCACCGTCGTCACCTTCACCCCGATGGCGCTCGGCGCCTACGGCCAGCTCGACACGGTCGACACGGATGCGCGCTACCACGCCGCGCTCCTCCTGCTCCAGACCGGCGGGGTGCCCGCCGCGCTGGCCCTGGCCGACACGATCGAGGCGACCCAGCCGGGGCACCTCTTCGGCTATCTCATCCGCGGCAGCGCGGCCGACCTGGCGCAGAACGACACCATGCGGCGGCAGGCCTACCGGGACTTCCTTGCGCACGTGGCCGCGGAGGAGAAGGCCGACCGGCCCGAGTACCGGGAGCACCAGCCGGCCATCGACGCCTTCCGGAAGCAGGCGGAGCAGGCGGCGGGCGGCAAGCGGTGAGCCGGCCACCCGCCCCGTCCCGGACCATCCGGGTCGCCCACAGCCCCGATTCCGACGACGCCTTCATGTTCTACGCGCTCGCCGAAGGCCGGCTCGACACCGGTGATCTCCGGTACGTCCACGAGCTGTCCGACATCGAGAGCCTGAACCGCCGGGCTCTCGCGGGCGAGCTCGAGGTCTCGGCGATCTCCATCCACGCGTACGCCTACGTCGCCGACCGCTACGCACTCCTCGGGAGCGGCGCGTCGATGGGCGACGGCTACGGACCCCGCCTCGTGTCGCGGCTGCCGGCGCCGCAGGACCCCCGGACGGCGCTGCGCGGCCGCCGGATCGCGGTGCCGGGCAAGCTCACCACCGCCTATCTCGGGCTCAAGCTCTTCCAGCCCGAGTTCGCGGAGGTCGTGCTCCCGTTCGACCGGATCGAGGATGCCGTCCACGCGGGCGAGGTGGATGTGGGGCTCCTGATTCACGAAGGGCAGCTCACGTTCGCCGATCAGGGGCTCGCGCTCTGGGCCGACCTGGGGGCTTGGTGGCTCGCGGAGACCGGGCTGCCGCTGCCGCTCGGGGGCAACGTGGTGCGCCGCGACCTCGGCGCTGACGTGATGCGGCAGATCGCGCGCGACCTCCGCGCCAGCATCGTGTACGGCCTCGAGCACCGCGCCCCTGCCCTCGCCCATGCGAAGCAGTTCAGCCGCGGACTCACCGACGAGCGGACCGACGCCTTCGTCGGCATGTACGTGAACCAGTGGACCGTGGACTACGGCCCGCGGGGTCGCGCCGCGGTCGAGCGGCTGCTCGCCGAGGGACATCGCGCCGGGGTGATCCCTCACCGGGTCCCCGTGGAGTTCGTAGACTAGGGCCCCTCGGCGCCCCCGCGTTGACCCGTCACCCGGGCCGCCGTACCTTCCCCGCTACCCCCCTTGACTCCGCTCCTGCCGGAGTGCCCGTGCCCCTAGCCGACGGACCGGTGTCCATTCTCGTCGTGGACGACGACGAGTCGATCCGCAACGCCCTGCGGAAGTTTCTGGTCCAGCAGGGCTACGAGGTGCTGACGGCCGCCACCGGCGAGGAGGCGCTCGGCACCCTCGGGCGGCACAAGGTCGCGGGCATGCTGCTCGACGTGAATCTGCCGGGCGCGAGCGGGATCGAGCTGGTGCCGCGGATCCTGGAGCTCGAGCCCCAGATCGCGCTGCTCATGCTCACGGCCGTCAACGACGCCACCAGCGCCGCCCTCTGCATGCAGCGCGGCGCCATGGACTACCTCACCAAGCCCATCGACCTCGCCCACCTCGGCCGGGCGATCCAGCGCGCCCTCGACCAGCGCCGGCGCCGCCTCGAGAGCCAGCAGCTCGACCAGTGGCTCAAGAAGGAAGTGGCGGTGCGCACCGCCGAGGCGCAGTTCGAGCGCGAGAACCTCGAGCGCATCTCGGTGGCCACGCTCGAAGCTCTGGTGAACGCGCTGGAGGCGAAGGATCCCTACCTGCTGGGCCACTCGGCCCGCGTCGCCGACCTGTCGGCCATGGTGGCGGCCGAGATGGGCCGGCCCGACGAGGAAGTGGAGCTGGTGCGGACCGGCGGCCGGCTGCACGACATCGGCAAGATCGGCATCCGGGAGGACGTGCTCGCCAAGCAGGGGCCGCTCACCGACGGCGAGTTCGAGCACGTGAAGCAGCATGTGATCGTCGGCTCGCAGATCCTCTCGCCGCTGGTGCACCTCGCCAAGGTGATCTCGTTCGTGCGGAGCCACCACGAGCGGTGGGACGGCAAGGGGTATCCGGACCGCCTGGCCGGCGAGGCGATCCCGCTGGGCGCCCGCATCATCGGCGCGGTGGAGATCTACGACGCGCTCACCACCTCGCGTCCCTATCAGGAGAAAATGGAGCCAGCGGTCGCGGTCGAGCGGATGCGCGACCTCGTGGGCACCGTGATCGACCCCGGCGTCTACGACGCACTGGCCGCGGTCGTGGGCCGGCCGGCCGCCCTCGTCTTCCTCGACGACCGTCGGGCCTGAGGGCCGGTCAGGGCTGCTGCCCGACCGGCACCTGCTTCGCCGCCTGGTAGGCCATTCCCTTGAGGCGGATGATCCGCTGCGCGATCGGCGGGTGGGACGCGAAGACGTCGCCGAGGAACCCCTCGTGCGAGGCGAAGGCGTTGCCGAGCGGATCCACGATGCAGAGGTGCGCCGCCCCCTGCGTGAGCGCGCGGGTCGGCGCCGCGGCGGCGGTGAGCTTCTCCAGCGCGGACGCGAGCGCGGCAGGGTTCCGCGTGAACTGGGCGCCAGTGGCGTCGGCCAGGTACTCCCGCTTCCGGCTTACCGCCATCGCGAGCAGCCGGGACACGATCGGGGCCACCACCAGCGTCAGCAGCCACAGCACCAGGATGACGATGCCGAGCGGGTTGCCGCCCTTCCCTTCGCCCTCCTTCTCCGCCGCGCCGCCCAGCATCCGGCCTCCGCCCCGGGTCATCCGGCCGAGCCCGTCCGACATGAGCGCCACCGCCCCGACCATGGCGGCGAGAAGCGTCATGAGCCGGGTATCGAGGTTCTGGACGTGCGCCATCTCGTGCGCCACCACGCCCTGCAGCTCGTCCCGGTTCAGCGTCTTGAGCAGTCCCTCGGTCACCGCGATGCTCGCCGTCGCCGGGTCCCGCCCCGTCGCGAAGGCGTTGGGATCGGCGTCCGGCACGATCCAGATCTTTGGCCGCGGAAGCCCCGCCGCGATGGACATCTCCTCCACCACGTTGACGAGCTGCTGCTGCTCGGGCGTGGCCGGCTGGATCAGCTCCCAGGCGCCGGTCGCCCACAAGATGCGCTCGGCGCCGTGCTGCCAGGAATACCAGCAGATGCCGCCGGCGATGAGCGTGGTGATGATGCCGATGACCGGCACCACGTGATGGTACGCCGCCGGCGAGCCCCCCCGGGTGAGGAGCGCCAGGGCGACGTCGCCCCCGAAGCCGACCCAGGCGAAGAACAAGACGAAGCCGGCGACCAGCCAGACCGATCGCCGGCGATTGGACTCCTGCTGTGCGAAGAGGTTCGTGTCGCTCACGCCGCCGGAGGCTTCGGGAGCGACAGGTCGATTGTCGGCACCGCCCGCTCCCCCGCGTCCTCGATCTGCCAGAGCTCGGCGGGCGACGCCTTGGCGAGACCGGCCACCAGGTTGGTCGGGAACTGCATCTGCTTCGTGTTGTACTCGGTCGCCGTATCGTTGTAGAGCTGCCGGGCGAAGCCGATCTTGTTCTCGGTGCTGGTCAGCTCCTCCTGGAGCTGGAGCACGTTCTGGTTGGACTTGAGGTCCGGATAGTTCTCGGTCAGCGCGAACAGCCG
>DASWAI010000258.1:0-3746 GCA_036391215.1 Gemmatimonadales bacterium | reverse complement strand
CCCCCCATCCCATCCCACCGCACCTTGTTGCCCTTGCTGGGCTGGACCCTGGTTTCGTGGGTCCCGTCGCTCTTGTTGTACTGCTGGAAGGTGATGACGCCCTCGAAGCCGGTCTGTGCCGCCGCCGGGGCGGGAGCCGCGGCCAGGGCGGTAAAGGCCAGGGTAGACGCCGCCAGGGCGGCAGGAAAGGTCCGGGTCATGCTGTGCTCCTCGGTGACTATGGACGTGGTGCGGAGCCGGGCGGTCCGCCCGAGCCTCCGGAAAATACCCGCGCGGCCGCTCAGATGCGGCTCATCGCCTTGGCTACGAGCGCCCGGGCCTTCGCCTCTCCCAGCATCTGGAGAGCCATGCTGATGTAGACGTCTTTCTTCACCGCGGCAAAGGTGAGGCCGCTCAGGACGGCCGCCTCGTCCCAGGGGCCGCCGGTCACGGTGGTGTCGGTCTTGAGCTGAAGGCTGCCTTCCTTGAGCGACGGCCCCATTCCCCCGACCATGTTGCGCATCCGCTCCATCTCCTCCTTGCCCGTCTGGGTGCTATTCATCTTCTGATCCATCTGGTCGGCGCCGGCCCCGCCCATGACCGGCCCGATGAAGCTCTTCTCCGCCATGCCGTTCACGATCTTCTGCTCGCCGAACTTGTCGAAGCCGTGGTCCCAGCTCACCGCGAGCAGCACCGGCATGGTGCCGTGCCCCAGGGGACTGGGGACCGGGAACGTGCAGCCGCTCGCGTCGGACGTGGGCTCGCCCTCGAGCTTGCCGAGGATCGCGGCGGCCTCCTCCTTGGTCACCAGGGAGCAGGGATCGCGCGGCGCCACGAGCGGACCGGGCTTGTGCGCGGCCGCCGCCTCGCCGTCGTACGCGAGCGGCGACGGCAGGCGCTTGAGCGCGATATTGGCGAGCGCGGCCGCCCCTACGGGGCCCGCCTGCGAGGCCCGGACGTCGACACCCACCATGACGTCGCCCTTGAGCGCGTCGAGCGTCCCGTACTGCCACCGCACCTGGTCCCAGTCGCCGTCGAGCGTGTCGGCTTTGCCGCTCTCGTCGACGATGGCCATGTTCGTGAGCCCGCCCACGGCCTTCATCATCTTCATCGCCATCCCGCCGCCGGTGTAGCTGACGTCGATCGTGATGCTGCGGCCGCTGGCGGCGTCGTAGACGCACGTAGTCCCGTCGCGCCAAGGGTCGGCGCGGAGGGGCCCGAGGTACTTCTCCGCCTCCGCCCGGCTCACCAGGATGCACGGGTCGTGCAGGTCGTGGTACGGGTTGGCCTTGTCGATGGAGTCCTGCTTGGCCGCCATCTTGAGAAAGCCGCCGACGAGGCCGCCGGCTGCCTTGGCGGCGTCCGCGGCACCCGGCTGGTCGCCGCTCTCCTTCTTGTCCCCCCCGCCGCAGCCGGCGGCCAACCCCGCCGCCGCGAGCAGCAGTATCGCTCTCCGCATGCACCCTCCGTTCGTGGCTACTTGCATACGCGGGTCAGCTCCACCCGCCGGTTGCGCGCGCGTCCCTCGATCGTAGCGTTCGTCTCCACCGGGCGCGTGAGCCCGTAGCCCTTCGTGGCGAGCCGCGCGGCCGGGACGGCGAAGCGGCTCGTGAGCTCGGTCTTCACGGCGGCCGCACGCCGGTTGGAGAGATCCAGGTTGCTGGCCGCCCCGCCGATGGAATCGGTGTGGCCCTCGATCGTGAGCGTCCAGTCGGCGTGCCGCTGCATCACGGCGGCGATCTGCTGCAGCGTCGGACGGGAGACGGCGTTGACCTCGGCGCTGGCCGATTCGAAGTAGATCCCGTACACCGGCGCGCGGCAGTCCTTCTCCAGCTCCTGCTCCAGCTTCTTCTCCTGCTCCGGATCGGGGGCGAGGATGGTGCCGAGCTGCTGGAGGTAGTGCTGGCCCTCGTGCTTCCCTTCCTGGCGGATGACCCACGGCCGGATCGAGTCGTCGAGAATCCAGAACTGCTCCGCGTACTGACCCCCAAACCCGCCTAGGATGCCTTGGGCATGGATCGCCTGGAGGTCGAGCCGCTGGCCGTTCAGCAGGATGGGGATCCTGGCCAGCTCCTTGTCCCGCGTAACGGTGCCGGTCACCGTGTACGGCTTGGAGCAGCCGTAGTGGACATAGATCGTGACCTCGGCGCTGCCCTCGGTCTTGAGCTCGCGGTAGGTGCGCTGTGAGGCCATGCGAAGCGGGCCGCCGCGGTGCCAGGCGTCCGTAGTGTCGCCCGGGTTACAGGTGGTGCCGTTGTCGATGATCTTGCCGAACGCCGCTTCCCGGCGCGATACGGCCCGGCGCCAGAGGAACTTGTGCGGCTTGCCGTTGGTGTCGGGGATCACGACGTCCTCGGTGTACACGGTCTCGTCCGGCGACACCGAGGCCACGGTCGTGAAGAACTGCCAGTCCTGCGGGTGGTCGAAGTTGTGCATCACGTAGTTGTAGATCACCCCCGGGCCGAACGGCACGGTGGACTGGGCGGCGGACTGAGCCGCCGCGGGCTCGCTCGCCGCCGCGCCCACCGCCGCCACCAGCCCCGCCGCCAGCGCGGTCCCGCACCGCCGCCTCATTCGCCCGCCACCTTGCAATTGAGGCCCTGGGGCTCGGTCTCGACCTTCTGGAAGGGCGTCCCGAGCACCTGTTTGGAGCCGACGCCGGGGACCGGGATCCCCAGGATCTGAACGCCCACACCGGCGCCGAACGTGCTGTTGATCTGGTAGCGGCGGCAGGGCACCAGCCCCACCGCGCCCGCGGTGACGACGCTGGTTGCGATTACGTGGTCCACGTACGCCACGGCGGACGTATTGAGCAGCCCGAAGCCGAACCCGATCCGCGGTACCTGCGCCGCCACCAGGATGGCGGACACGCCGAGGCTCGTCACCTCGCGCGGACCGTGTTCGACGTTGCCCGACAGGCTGCTCTCGGTCTTGACGTCCGTGCCGGTGGCGGTGATCCCGGCAGCGCCGTCGAAGGTGATGTGGTAGCTCCCCGTGGCCGAGGCGTGGTGGCTGGTGAGGCCCGGCGTCATCAGCAGGTTCGCTCCGATCTCGATCATGAAGGGCAGACCGCCGATGATGAGCGGGATGTCGTAGTTGAAGGGAATCTCCAGCTTGACGTGCTCGGAGAACGCGCCCTGCTCTCCGAGCCGGGCGATCCAGTCGAGGTCGGCCGAGCCGTTGAGCTTCTCCACTCGCGCCTTGAATCGGCCCAGCCGTGAGCTGGCCGTGGAGATGTCGCCGCTGGTGTCGAAGCCGTCCAGGTGGCCCCGGACCTTCACCCGGAGATCCAGCAGCTCGTTGGCCATGCCGAAGAGCCCCTTGGGCGTCAGGGCGTCCATCGGGGTTTCCGGCTTGCCCACACCCTGCTTGGTGTTCTCCTCCTGCTCCTTGTGCTCCTTCTTCTGCTTCTTCTCCTCGTCGGTCAGAGCCGCGCCGTGCTCCTCGCCGGTGTAGTTCCCGTTGCCTCCCACATGCTCGGTGCCGTGGGCGCGGGTCCGCTCGCCCAGGTTCTCCTGCGGTTCCTTGAAGGGATCTCCGCCCTCTTCTCCCTTGCGGGCCTCGAGCTGGAAGTCGAGCCGCCCGCCGACATTGGCGTAGCCGACCTCGTACTCGTAACCCTTGAACTCGCCGTCGGCGTGGTGGGGCAGCTCTGCCTCCCCGGCCTCACCCTCCCCGCCCTGATCGCCGCCGGGCTCCTGCCCCGCGCCTTCCTGGCCGTCGCCCTGCCGCCAGGACGCGAAGCGGAAGATGCCCTGCGCCGGTCG